>PNNR01000001.1 GCA_013824375.1 Clostridiales bacterium | reverse complement strand
AAGGAGCGTAACATGAAGATTCTCGTCTGCAACGTTGGCAGCACCTCGCTGAAATACCGCTTATTCGACCTGACGGCCGGTGAAGATACCCTCTCCGAAGGGCGCATGGAGCGCGTCGGCACGCAGGCGGGCGCGTGGATGCACAAGGACGCGGGATATGACGCGATGAAGCAGACGCTGCCGATTCCCGACTACGCGACGGGCATCCGCCTCATGCAGGAAGCGCTGCTTGAAAGAACCCTTGATAGCATGGAGGCGCTGGATTGCGTGGCGTTTAAGGTGGTGCACGCTAAGGGCGTGACCGGCGTACAGCTGCTGGATGAAACCGTACTCTCCGCGATGGCGGCGTTCAATACGGTCGCTCCCAGCCACAATCCGCCGTATATCGCCGCGATCCGGCAGTTTCAACAGGCGCTGCCGAATACGCCCATGATCGGCTCGTTTGAGACAGGGTTCCATGCGACCATGCCGCCGAAGGCGTATCTCTACTCCGTACCGATCTCTCTCTATCGGCAGCATGCCATTCGCCGCTACGGTTTCCACGGCGCGTCGCATGAATACGTATCTACGCGCACGGCGGAGCTGATGGGGCGGGAGGATTTCAAACTGATCTCCTGCCATCTCGGCGGAAGCGGCTCTCTCTGCGCTGTGGTGAACGGAAAATCAATCGACACCAACCTCGGCTTCTCGCTCCAGTGCGGCATCATGCACAATAACCGCTGCGGCGATATCGACCCGTACATTCCGATTTATCTGATGAAGGATTTCGGGTATTCCTTGGCGCAGATCGAAACCATGCTCAACAAGGAGAGCGGGCTTTTCGGCATGAGCGGCGTTTCCAACGACCTTAGGGACGTGGAGGCCGCGGCGAAAGCGGGCAAGAAGGACGCGAAAAATGCCGTTGAGAGCTACTGCTATCAGATTCAGAAGCAGATCGGCAGCTATGCGGCCGCGATGGGCGGCGTGGACGCGATCTCGTTTGCGGGCGGCATCGGCGAAAACAGCGCGCTCGCGCGTAGAAAAGCACTTGAGGGGCTCGAATTCATGGGTGTTTCGCTCGACCTGGCGAAGAACGAAACCGCGAGGCCGGACTGCGAACTCACGGGAGCAGGCAGCCGCGCGCGGATATTCGCCATCGCCACCAACGAGGAGATCGTGGTCGCCAGAAAAGCAAAAGCGTATCTGGCGGCTCGCGCACAAGCATAAAAACGCAAAACACGCGCAATATGTGTTGCATAAATACTTTTCACAGTTAATTCACGATCTTTCGCTCCCGGAAGAATGCTTCATTGATCACGTTTTTTGCGAATCATGCACTATGTTTGAATGCATGGCGCATTCTGTTTATGCGTCTGCGTTGCAAAGCGAAACGGTTTGGTTTATACTGCGCATATGAAGCGGAAAAAACGCAGACCCAGATCGAAAGCGGAGATCATCACGGCGGTGCTCTACGGCATCTTCTGCCTGCTTGTGGCTGGGGTGCTCTACGGGATCGGCATCGGCGCGTACGCGCTCTTTGGCGAGACGATCGGTAACCATTATTATTCCGTTCTCGCGGAAAAGACGGCACCCGCGGACATCGTGGATTTTACGACGCTCGCGCAGGAGAACCCCGAAGTGCGCGGATGGGTGCGCCTTGCGGACACCGCGATCAATCTGCCGATCGTAAAGACAACAGACAACAAATTCTACCTCAACCATCGTTTTGACGAGAAGAAAAACAAGCTCGGTACGCCGTTTATCGACGCGGGCAACACTGGTGATTTTTCCGACCGCCATACGGTGATCTACGGGCATGCGCTCGGCAGCGGTTCGATGCTCGGCTCTCTCTGGGAATACGAAAACCCGAACTATTTCATGCGCCATCCGGAGATGCAGCTCTTTCTGCCGGACGGCAGCGTGAAAATCCTCGTGGTGTTCGCCTGCTCGCGCGTGCCTGGCGTGCGCGGCAATATTCCGATTTCGTTTTCCACCGAGGTGGATTTCCTCGCGTTCATCGCGGATCTCAACGCGACCTCGGCGTTTACCAGCAATGTGAAGGTCACGGCTCAGGACCGCATCGTCTCCTTCTGCGTTGCCCTGCCGGACGGCGGGGACGGGCGGCTGCTCGTCTGCTGCAAACTCACCGACGCAACCGCCGAAACGACCATCGGCATCGCGCAAACACCCGCCGTGCCACTGGCAACGGAAGCGCCCGCGGAGACCACGTCAGCTCCGGAGCAAACGCCGCAAGGATAAACCAAATACACATACCTCTGCCGCCCGTCTGGCGGCTTTTTTTGTATTTTCTATGGAGCTCGACAGGAGAGTGGACGGAAGCGTAGGTTCTGTTCTTTTTGGGAAAAATGTGGTATTCTATACGCAATTCTGAGCGATCTGTGAGAAACAAGCAAAAACGAGACGCAATATTCGAGCAAATCGCCATTTCACACGCAACCAGAAGCAATGCAGGGTAGTGTTCTAGTTGAAAGCACAAAGCGAGCGAACAGACGGTGCGAACGCGTGCCTGAGGTCGAAGCAAACGGGTTTTCGGAACGGTTGCCGCAAATACGCGGCGACGGAACAAGACGAACGGATGAAAAGAGAAGGGGAGATCGATGATGAAAACAAAACGTACCCTGATTGCACTCATTCTTTGCGCGGTGCTGCTGGTTTCTTTTGGCTGCGCTGCGCCGAGAGCGGCGGAGAGTGAGAGCGTTTCCTACTCGGACGAGGCAAAAGGTTCCTACGAAATGGCGGCCCCGATGGAAGAGGCTGCGATGGCGCCTGCCGCAGCGTCAGATATACGCAGACGGCGGGCGAACCCTCGGGCGACTTCGATGTGCGAAAAATCGTCTACAACGCGGATATGACCGTCACGGTGGACGATCCCGCGACAGCTCTGAACACGCTGGTGGAAAAGGCAAAGTCGCTCGGCGGATATATCTCCAGTTCGTATGCAACGACGGATGACGCGGGCACGAACTATGCCTACGCCACGCTGAAGGTGCCCGCGGAACAGCTGGATGCGCTGATTACCGCGGCAAACGCGCTCGGCAAAGTCAACGACTATCGCCTGGGCTCGGACGACATTTCACTGTCCTACTACGACATTCAGGCGCGGCTCGACAGCGCGAAGGCCGAGGAGCAGCAGCTTCTTGAGATTCTCGCCAAGTGCGATACAGTCGAGGAGATTCTTGCCGTGCGTCAGAGCCTTTCCAGTGTACGTGCGGACATCGAGAGCTATACCGCACAGATCAATCTTTGGGATAACCTCGTTGCTTATGCGACGCTCACCGTGACCATCAACCGCACGCCAAAAACGGCGGTGGAAGGCGAGAATGAACTGATTCAGATGTGGAAGGCATCGGACGTCTGGAACAAGATGTCCCGCGGCTTCCAGAACAGCGCGCGCTTTGTGGTCAACGCCATCGGCGCCATCGGCATCTTCATCGCGATTGCGCTGATTCCGGCGGGCATACTCTTCCTGCTCATCGGGTTGCCGATCATTCTGCACAAGAAAAGCAAACGCAAAAAGGCGGCTGCCCTCAGGGCGCAGCAGGCAGCGACCGTTGAACCGAACGATACCGTGAAGAAGAACGAATAAATATTGAAAACCAGGGGGATGGATAGGTGGTAACGATCAAAGAAGCCGTGACCAAGAAAGAATTGGTCAAGTTCATGGAATTCCCGCTCGAGCTCTACAAGGGGAATCCTTACTATGTACCGGATATTCTGGCGAGCCAGGTGGCCGACATGGAGAAGGACAAGAATCCCGCGTTCGCGTTCTGCCAGGCAAAGGCGTTTCTCGCGTACCGGGATGGCAAAATCGTGGGCCGCATCTGCGGCATCCTCAACGACCGCGCCAACGCTTCGTTTGACAAGAAGTACATGAACTTCACGCAGGTGGATTTCATCGACGACGACGAAGTGGTGGATGCGCTGTTTGAAGCTGTGGAAAGCTGGGCGCGTGAGCTCGGCTGCGAAGCCGTGCACGGACCTTTAGGATTCTCGGACATGGATCGCGAAGGCATGCTGATCGAAGGCTTCGATCAAAAGAGCCTGTTTTACACCTATTACAATCACCCGTATTATCTCACCCAGCTCACGCGGCGCGGCTACGGCAAGCAGGTGGACTGGATGGAGATGCGTTTAACCGTCCCAACCGAACCGATCGAGGCTCTGACCAAGGTTTCGGACTATGTGAAAAAACGCAAGAAGCTGCACGTGGTCAACATGGGCGACAAACCGATCAAAGAGATCATTCAGGACATGTTCCTGCTCTACAATCGCGCCTACGTGCTCTTCGGCATGATTCCGCTGACGGAAGCGCAGATTGCGAAATACGTCGGCGAGTTTCGTCCGATGGTGTCGAAACGCACGACTTCGTTTGTCTATAACGAAGAGGATGAGATGGTCGCGTTCGGCATCTGCTGCCCGGCACTGGACGACGCGATGCAAAAGATGAAGGGAAAAACGATGCCGTTCGGGTGGATACGCCTCTTAAAGGCGCTCAAGGGAAAGAACGACACGGTCGATCTGCTGCTTATCGCGGTGCGGCCGGACCTGCAGGGGCAGGGCGTAAACGCCATCATACTCGACGACATGCAGCACAAGCTCATCAAAGCGGGCGTGCGCTATGCCGAGTCCGGGCCCATGCTTGAGATCAACGACAACATCCTCGCGCAGTGGGAGAGATTTCAGGGCGTGCAGCACAAGCGCCGCCGCTGCTTCGTCAAACAACTGTAATCAAGCGCATCAGGGCTGCTTTCGTTTTGAAAGCAGCCCATTTATTATTTATGATACAAAAGAAAGTCACTATGTGACAAACGCGCTGAATACTCCTCATACAATTGATACAGTAAAAGCAATTCAACAGGGAGGTTAATGATCTATGAAACTAAGTGCTCCGACATTCATTGTTTGGCTACTCGCGTTGATTCTTGCCGCGTTGGCGATTCTGAGCAAATTCATTGGTATTCCTGTCATTGGCGGATTCATCAAGCAGTACGATTTCTGGGTGATGACCGCGGCCTACGGCCTGTTGCTGATTGGCACGCTATTCAAAGGGAAATAATAGCTGCAGCGAAAAAAGCCCGCTTGATGCGGGCTTTTTTACGCGTAAACGGTGCAGATTACTTGGTATCGCAGAGGCGTTTGACAAAATAAGAGCGAATCTGTTCCAGCGCCTCTTTTGCGCCGCTGGCCGAAGGAGCTGTGCCTTGCGCGAGCGTGCCTCTGCCGCCGCCTTTGCCGCCGAGCGCCGCGTTGACCGCGGGCATGAGCTCCGACACATCGATCGGGAAATTCACGCCGGTGGCGAGCACGTAGGAGAGCCGACCGTCGGTTTCGCTCAGCAGGAGCGTAAGCGTCTTCTCGGCGCAGGCTGCCTGCGAGAGATCCTTCAGCCGCCCGCCGTCCACACCGGTAACCAGTTGTGCGACCACTCGGTATTTACCTGCACTGGAAGCCGCCTGTAAAAACTCCGCGGACATATAACCGTTGAGCGATTTCGCGAGCTCGCGCTCGCTCTTCTTGAGCGCGCCGTAGTCGTCCGAAAGCTTCTTGATCGCGCCGAGCGCCGCCTCACGCTGGCAAGAGAAGCGTCGCGCGATGGCATCGAGATCGTCGTGCTGCGCGCGTTGGAGCTTCAGCGCGCGTTCGCCGCAGAAGAACGTGATTCGTGTGCCGCCCTTATAGCTGCTCGCGTCCGCGACGAATATTGAGCCGATCTCGCCCGTGGTGTAGCAGTGCGGCGCACAGCAGGTGCACATATCCGCGCCATCGACATGCACGACGCGGATAGGCGGTACGAGCCCTTCTGCGTGTTTGCGCAGCGGCAGTTCGCGGATGACATCTTCGTTGTCGTAAAACGTCGCCTGTACAGTCAGATTCTTCCAGACAAAGCGGTTTGCAAGCAGCTCCGCCTCCTGAATCTGCTCCCGCGTGACGGGCTTATCAAAGTCGATGGTTGCGTAGTTCAACGCGAGATGGAAGCCGACGTTGCTTGCCTGAAACAGATCGAAGAACGAGAACGACAGCAGGTGCTCCCCCGTGTGCTGTTGCATCAGGTCAAAGCGGCGCGTCCAGTCGATCACGCCTGTGACGCTTGCGCCGACCGCGAGCGTGCGATCCACACGGTGGTAGATCTCTCCGCCCTCTTCGCGCACGTGGAGGACGGCTGCCCCACCCAGCGTGCCTGTGTCGGAGGGCTGTCCGCCGCCTTCGGGAAAGAACACGGTCTGATCGAGCACAACGTCAAACTGCTCTCCGGCGGGTGTGCAGGAGAGAACGATGGATTGTGCTTCGATTTGGTGGCTGTCCAGATCATACAAACGCTTTGTCATAGATTACCTCAGCGATCAAAATCTTAGTCGGTTAAATAAACGTAAATTGTTTTAATATAAAAATAAAGAGAAACATCGTTACGATCGAGAGCACACTGGTGATTGCGACAAGCGTTCCCGCGAGCTCGTCATCCGCCTGCATGCCGACCGCCATCGAGTACGTCAGCATCGCCACGGGGGCTCCGAAGATGATCAGCGCGACCACGATGAACTCCCCGCGGAATCCGAGCAGCAGCAATGCGGCGACGGTGACCAACGGAGCCACGAGAAGCCGAATTAAGGAAATTGCCGTAATTGCCGCACGGTTCTTCTTCACTGCGGCAAACGAAATAGTGCCGCCAAGCAGGATGAACGCAAGAGGGGAAGTGACCGCGGCCAGGTTGTCGATCGGCTTTTGCAGCACTTCAGGGAACTCGATGTTGAGCAGGTTTACGACAAACCCAGCAAAGCAGGCGATCAGAAGCGGATTTTTGATCATGCGTACCAGCATCTGTCCGACGCGGACGTGCTCTCCGCGATAGCGCTCCATCGCGACAACGGCAAGAATGCCAAAGAGGGGCACACTCATGGAGATCGCGACGGACATCAAGCCAAGGTGATCCGCGCCGAGCAGCGCCGCCGCGACCGGAAGGCCGAAAATCGCGTCGTTGGAGCGGAACACGCCGAGGATCAGCACGCCGCGGCGCTTGTTTTCCTTGCTCAGAATGGGGACAAGTAATGCAGCAAGCACATAGAGGGCGACTATTCCGAAGGCCATGTAGAGCAGATACGGGGTGTCAAACATGGCGGATATGTCGCTTTTTGCAATCGCGCGGTAGCACATCAGCGGAAGCGTGACATAGTAGACTATATTGTTTGCGCCGCGCATCACACGCTCGTCCACGACACCGGCTTTGCGCAGCACGACGCCGATAATCATATAGATCATCAACGGCGCGACGACGTTGAAGGAGAGAAGCAGGTTTTCCATGATATTCCCCGTGTTTCTTTAAGTTTCGCCCTTTTTGGCGCGATATTGGAAGCATTATATCACAATACCAAGCCGCGTGGCGTGTGTGCAAAACGGTATCTTCAGACGTTTTTTTGCGAAAGCTGCTTATGAATAAGCGATTGGATTGCTTGAAAGCGATTTTTTACGAATAGACTTTCGTTTTTGTTTCGATTAAGTCAACTGAAACCGGATGCGTAAACTCCCTGTAAAACGCATCTGATTGCCGCCAAACACCCAACTGCTAGTTCCTTTTATGGAAAAATGATGGTATGATGACAGAAAGACAGATAGACAAGCGCTGCAATATGACGCGAAAACGACGAAGAACACTGAACAAGGCGACGACTCGAATACCGTCAACCGGATATGGATCCACAACCGAACCAAAACACGTTAATATCGTAGCGTAGTACCCGGGGGTTGCATTGATGAGCAGATTTTCGGACGAAACAGCACTCTATTACTTTAATCGCGGCGTTTCCACGGCGGCATATCTCGAACTCGGCTGTCACGAGGGCGCAGGTGAATTCGGGGATCGGGTGTTCCGCTTCTCCGTCTGGGCACCGAACGCGGAATCTGTCAGCGTAGTAGGCACTTTTAACAAATGGAACGCGAAAGCAGACCCGATGGAGCGCGTCGGCACCACGGGCGTCTGGGAAGTCGCCATCGGCGTTGCGAGCCCGGGCGATCTGTATAAATACGCGATCACGACCAATACGGGCGAAGTGATCCTCAAGGCGGACCCGTTCGCCTTCCGTGCGGAAGCGCACGGCACGGCCTCCATCGTCGGCGACATGCCGTATTACGAGTGGTCGGATCAGGATTATATCGAGTGCCGGGACGACAATCCCGACACCGGAAGCCAGCCGATGAGCATCTACGAGGTGCATCTCGGCAGCTGGAAACAGGGCTTGGGCTATCACGAACTCGCGCATGAGCTGATCGACTATGTGGTGGATATGGGCTATACCCACATCGAAGTCATGCCGCTGATGGAGTACCCATACGATCCCAGCTGGGGCTATCAGGTGACGGGTTACTATGCGGCGACGGCGCGCTACGGCGAGCCGGAGGAGCTGATGTATCTTGTCGACTGCGCGCATAACGCGGGCATCGGCGTGATCATGGACTGGGTCCCCGCGCATTTTACAAGAGACGCGCACGGCTTACGCCTCTTTGACGGCACGCCGCTGTTTGAGCATCCAGACCCCCGGCGCGGCGAGATGCCGCAGTGGGGTACGCTGCTGTTCAACTTTGAACAGACGCAAGTACAGTCGTTCTTGATCTCCAGCGCCATGTATTGGCTCAAGGAGTTCCACTTCGATGGCCTTCGCGTCGACGCGGTGAGCGCGATGCTCTACCTCGATTTTGGCAAAAATCCCGGCGAATGGCTGCCCAACCGCTACGGCGGGCACGATAACCTCGATGCGGTTGCGTTCTTCCGCAAGTTAAATTCCGCGGTCGCAAACCTCGACGGCGGCAAGATGCTCTTTGCGGAAGAGAGTTCGGCATATCCTTATGTCACACGACCCGTTTCGGAAGACGGGCTCGGCTTTGCGTATAAATGGAACATGGGCTGGATGAACGATATGCTCACCTATATGGGCATGGACAGCATCTATCGAAAATATCACCACGACAAACTGACATTCTCGCTGTGTTATGCGTTTTCGGAGCATTATGTGCTGCCATTTTCGCATGACGAGGTTGTACACGGCAAAAAGAGCATGGTTTCAAAAATGCCGGGCGATTATTGGCAGCAGTTCGCGCAGCTTCGGCTTCTTTACGCCTATCAATACGCGCATCCTGGCAAAAAACTGATGTTCATGGGCTGCGAGTTCGGGCAGTATATCGAGTGGAAAGAGGACGACTCGCTCGACTGGTTCCTGCTCGACTATCCCAAGCACGCCGAGATGCAGCAGTATGTGCACGATCTCAACCACTTCTATCTCGAAAGTCCTCCGCTGTTTGAAATCGACGACACTGGGCAGGCTTCCGCTGGTGCGGCGTGGACGACAACATCCATTCAATCCTCTCGTTTATGCGCATCGACCGGGACGGCAACAGCCTGCTCTGGACGTTTAACTTTACCCCGCAGCCGTGGCTGGACTATATGATCGGCGTGCCGCGATACGGCCTGTATACGGAGGTATTCTCCACCGATGCGCCGTACTATGGAGGGACGGGAGACTATCCCAACGCGCCGACGATGTCCATCTGCGAACCTTATGGCGAGCATCCCTGCCGCATTCGCCTGCGGCTGCCGCCGTTCGGTGCGGTCTGCTATCGCATCACCCCCAAACCACTGCCCAAAATCGCGGCAAAACAGGAGGACGACGCATGAAGAAACGAATCGTGGCGATGCTGCTCGCCGGTGGACAAGGAAGCCGCCTCGGCGTGCTGACATCCAGCATGGCAAAACCCGCGGTACCCTTCGGCGGTAAATACCGCATCATCGATTTTCCGCTGAGCAACTGCGTTAACTCTGATATCGACACCGTAGGCGTGCTCACGCAATATCGCCCGCTCGCGCTCAACAGCTACATCGGCACCGGCCAACACTGGGATCTCGACCGCATGAACGGCGGCGTGTTCGTGTTGCCGCCCTACGTCACGGGCGTGGATGGCAGATGGTACACCGGCACCGCGAACGCGATCTATCAAAACGCGGAGTTCGTCGACCAATACAATCCGGACTATGTGCTCATCCTCTCCGGCGATCACATCTACAAGATGGACTACGGCGCAATGCTGCGCTTTCATATCGAGAAAAACGCGGTGGCGACCATTGCCGTGCTGCCTGTTCCGATGGAGGAGGCGCATAGATTCGGCATCATGAACACCGACGAAGCGGATCGCGTCACGTCGTTTGAAGAGAAACCCAAACAGCCGAAGTCCAACAAGGCTTCGATGGGCATCTACATCTTCAACTGGAAAGCGCTCAAAGAGTGCATGCGCATCGACGACGAGAATCCGAACTCCACCAACGACTTTGGCAATGACATCATCCCCGCGATCATCAATGGCGGCCAACCCGTCTATGCCTATCCCTTCAAGGGCTATTGGAAAGACGTCGGAACCATACAGAGCCTGTGGGACGCGAACATGGATATCATCGCGACCCCGCCCAGGCTCGTGCTCAACGACCCGCAGTGGAGAATTTACAGCCGTAACCCAATCATGCCGCCGCACTACGTCGGCGAACATGCGTCGGTCACACAGAGTCTCGTGACCGAAGGCTGCCGCGTTGAGGGAAAGGTGCACCACAGTGTGCTCTTCTCCAATGTCTCTGTCGAAGCGGATGCGGAGGTGTTCGATTCCGTGATCTTCCCCGGCGCGGTGATTCGCCGCGGGGCGAAGGTCTATAAAGCCATCGTCGGCGAAAACTCGACCATCGGCGAAGACGCGATCATCGGCGGCGAGCTGCGGCTCGGCGATCAGGTGGATAATTCGCTGACCGGCACCATCACGCTGGTCGGCAACGACATCAGCATACAACCGGGGGCGTATCTGCCGCAGGGTACGATTGCAACGGAAGATGCATGCGGAGGAAGATGCTATGACAAGTAACGCGTTCGGCCTCATCTACACGGGAGAAACCAATCCGCTGCTTCGGGATCTCGCGCTGTCGCGATCGGTAGCCGCGGTGCCGTTCGGCGGAAGGTACCGCTGTATCGACTTCATCCTCTCCGACCTCGTCAATTCCGGCGTGACCAGCGTCGGCCTTATCACGCAAAAGAACTATCATTCGCTGATGGATCACCTCGGCTCGGGCAAGGAGTGGGATCTCCATAGAAAACGCGAAGGTCTCTTCATGCTGCCGCCGTTTATGACCAAAGATAACACGGGGCTCTACCGTGGCAGCGTAGATGCGATCCGTTCCTGCCTTGGGTACGTGCGCAGAAATCCGCAGCAGTATGTGATTTTCTCCGGTAGTCACACGATATTCAACATGACGTTCAACGATATGCTCAAACGCCACATTGAGACGCGCGCGAATATTACAATGCTGTATAACGAAGGCGAGATCGCTGCGAGCGAAGATCAAAATCTCGACCTGCGGCTGTTGATGGATGAAAACGAGCGCGTCACCGAGATGGAGCTCAACCCGTTTTCACCGCGCTCGGCCTACCGCAGCTGCGACGTGATGATCATGGACAAGCTCCTTTTAGAGTATCTCGTCGAGGAGGCGTATTCCCATGGGGATTACGATCTCACGCGCGATATCCTGCTGAAAAAGTGCCAGACGCTTAAGATCATGGGGTACCGCTACGACGGCTATATCGCGCGGCTGGATTCCATCAACGATTTCTTCCGGCACAATCTCGCGCTCCTGCAGCCGGAAGTCAGAAACGATCTGTTCAACCCAGCGCATCCGATCTACACGAAGGTCAAGGACGAAGTCAGTGCGAAGTACGGAGAGAACGCCGTGGTCAGAAACGCGATGCTCGCCGACGGCTGCCAGATCGACGGCACGGTGGAAAACAGCATCGTCTTTCGCGGCGTCAGCGTTAAAAAAGGCGCTGTGGTCAAAAACAGCATCCTCATGCAGGCCGTCAGCATCGGCGAAAACTGCGTGATGGATCACGTGATACTCGACAAAGGCGTTGTGGTTCGCGATGGGCGTACGCTCACCGGCTACGACGGATTCCCGATTATCCTCAAAAAAGGCACCACGATCTAACAAAGATGTGCCCTGCACGGGAAAGCCGTGCGTCAACAGTATCGCGGCGGGCGCTGCTCGTCTAGTTTCGTGCATTCCGGCGCGGTGATCACCGCAGGAAAATGGTTTCGGGAGGGCTCAAAACATGAAAGTGCTGTTCTGCGCAAGCGAGTGCGTGCCGTTTATAAAAACCGGGGGATTAGCGGATGTCGCGGGCGCGCTGCCCATCGCGCTCGCCAAAGAGGGACACGATGTGCGCGTGATCATGCCGAACTATCGCGTGATCGACGCTTACTGGAAAAACCGTATGGAGCAGGTCTGTCATTTTGACGTGCTATTTGGTTGGGAAACGCTCTATTGCGGCATCAACCGCGTCGTGGAAAACGGCGTTACGTATTATTTTGTGGACAACGAGACGCATTTCGGCGTGACCGAAATTTATGGGGATGGCATCACAGAAGGGTTGCGGTTTGCGTTTTTCTGCCGCGCAGTGCTGGAAGCGCTGCCGCATATCGATTTTTTACCTGATGTAATGCACCTCAACGACTGGCAGACGGGGCTGATCGCCGCACTGCTCCGGACACAGTATGTCGCAAAGCCGGAGTATGCGCGCATTAAAACCGTGTTCTCGATACACAACCTCAAGTATCAGGGCATCTTTTCCTGGCGTGAGATCTCGGGCAGGCTGGGTCTTGACGAGCGGTATTTCACTTATGAGTATCTGGAGTTTTTTGGCTGCATCAGTTGCATGAAGGGTGGCCTTGTGTTTTCCGACCGGCTCTGCACCGTGAGCCCGACCTATGCCGAGGAGATCAAAACCCCGTTTTTCGGCGAAAATTTGGATGGACTCTTGCGCGCGCGGGAGAATGCGCTCAGCGGTATCCTCAACGGCCTTGATTACTCGATCTTCAACCCCGCGGACGATCGCTTCCTGACGCAGCACTTTGACACGGATTCACCGGGCAACAAACTCGCATGCAAGCGCGCGCTTCAGCGCGAGTGCGGACTTGAAGAGCGGGATGTGCCGCTGATCGGTATGATCGCGCGGCTGTCCCAGCAGAAGGGGCTGGATCTCGTCGAGCGCGTACTGGGAGACATCATGCACAGCGATGTGCAGATCGTCTTTCTCGGCAAAGGCGATCGGCGGTTTGTCGATCTGCTCAATTGGGCGAATTGGCGCTATCCCAAGCGCGTGCACGCGCGCATCGAACTCGACGAAGGCCTCGCTCACCGCGTATATGCGGGTGCGGATATGTTCCTGATGCCGTCGCAGTTTGAGCCGTGCGGATTGAGCCAGATGATCGCGCTGCGATACGGCTGCGTACCCATCGTACGCGAAACCGGCGGGTTGCGGGATACCATCAAGCCTTACAACATGTATACTGACGAAGGCAACGGGTTCTCGTTTGCCAACTACAACGCACACGAGATGCTCTTTACCATCGAGCGCGCGGTGAAATACTGGAACGAGGACAAGGCCATGTGGCGGCGACTGATGCGCCGCGGTATGGCGGATCGTTTCGACTGGGAGAAGCCCGC
>PNNR01000047.1 GCA_013824375.1 Clostridiales bacterium | reverse complement strand
GCCAGTCAATCGTTGCGGTTTGATTACATGATGCTGGCGGAGCTGTTCCCCGCCGTCGCACTCGGGATGGTGCTGCTCGTAGCAGCCGGTTTTCTGACGCGATCCTATCGTAAATGGTTCATCTGGGGCTGTGCCGCTACGGTTGTTACCCTCGTTGGCGGACAGCTGATTGCGGTTCTATCCGGTCTCGCCTCCGGCGCGCGCGAGCCGGAGGGGTTCTTCTTCGCCTTGGTCATCGGTTCTCTCGTGCTGTTGGACCTGATCGTAATCGCATTCGCGATTCTCGCAATTTTCCTGATAAAAAAACTGTTTCGAAAACAGCCCGAACAGACACCCGCCGCTGAGTGAGACGTCTCATCAGCGAAAAATCATAAATCATAAATTAAACGGAGACATTACGTGCAGTACAGAATTAAAACAGACCCGAAGCGCATCCTTGGCATACGCCCGAATCTCTCCGCGCAAAAAAGCGTTGCGGACGAGATTGTAACCAATTTCACAAGTCAGCAGGAGCAACCAACTGTGCCGCTTTCTCCAATCAAACCCGGGAACCCTTCGCCGTGGGGCAAAGTGTTCTCCATCGTCGGGACGGCGCTGTCGTTCACGCCGTTTGTCATCACTGCTGCTGCGGTTATTTTCAGTCGTTTAGATTGGTTTTTTGGCGTTACAATGTTTCTTTTTGGTGCGATAGTCTATCGAATGTTCTCATTCATCGGAGGGGTGATCCTGTATCTTGCCGCTCGTCAGATCAATGCATTTCGTAAGCCGGTCGGCTGGATCGCGCTTGCACATCCGACGCTGGCGCTCTTAGTGACCCTCGTCTCAACGTCTATACAATCCCATACCGATCTTTATGTTCGTACTTCGGACGGTATTAATATTGTAGCTTATGTCTCACTATTTATATTCTTATTGTGCATGATTGCGCTTTGTGTGTTTGCCGTGAAGCTCCACATCCGCGCATTCAAAAAGCCTAAGAAAGAATCGATTGTCGAACCGAGCTGATACGCTGCAAGAGCACAATAGCCTTAACCAGTATATGAACACTCGAGTAAGGAAGGTAGCCTTTGACTAAACCAACAATTGTGAGAAAGCATATCCTCGGCAAACGCCCGAACCTCTCCGCGCAAAAAAGCGTTGCGGACGAGATTGTCAGCGCGCTTTCCGTTCCGCCGGAGGATATGCCGCTGCCGCCGCTTTCGCCGCTGCCGCCAACCGCGCCGCGCCAGCCGCAAAAGAAAAATCCGCAGGGCAGCTCGGTTGCCGCAACCATTTTGCTCTTCCTGCCGTTTCTGTATCCCATTGTTTTCTATGTGCACGGTTACGTCACCGGGCATCCGCTTCCGGTTCTCTTGTTTCCCCTGCTCGTTTTATTCGCGCGCCTGCTTTCCAATCTCGGCGGATTCATTCTCTTCCTTGCCGCCAGATCGGCAGACTATTTAAAGAAGACGGTCGGCTTGACCGCGCTTGCCGCGTTCATCCTGCCGTTTGCCGGCTCGCTGCTGTTTGGGACGACGCTGAATCGCGTCGATCCAACCCGCATCAGCGAAACGCGCGACTGGATTGCTTTGGCATGCGTTGCGCTGGGTCTTTTCTGCATGCTCACGCTGTGCGTGTTCTCCGTTTTGATGCTGGCGCGCGTATTCCATAGGAAGAAGACAGCATAATCAAAACCTGATCACATTGCCCGCAATTCGCGGGCTTTTTTCTTGCGCCTGTGTGACCTCGTCTCTCGACAGACGTTACCGCTGATGCTAACATAATCCCTGTAAGCGTGAATGCTCACAAAGGAGAGATTCATATGGAACAGAAACAAACAAACGTCATTTATCTCGCAGGTGGCTGCTTCTGGGGCATGGAAAAGCTGATGCAGTCCATCCCCGGCGTGCTCGACGCGGAGAGCGGATATGCCAACGGCACAGGAGCGCAGGACGCGGACTATAAGACTGTCTGCACCGGAAAGACCGGCTTTCGCGAGACGGTGAAGGTCGCCTATGACCCCGCGCGCGTGAGCCTGGATCAGCTCCTGTTCGCCTACTTCGAGGTTGTGGACGCTTCGGCAGTCAACCGTCAAGGGCACGACATCGGTACGCAGTATCAGGCGGGCGTCTATTATGCCGATCCTGAGTCGCAGGCAACGGTAGAACGTGTCACCGCGATTGAACGCGCGCGCACGCCGCGCTTTGCCGTGGAGATCAAACCGCTGGTCAACTATTTCCCAGCCGAAGAATACCACCAGAACTATCTGGACAAAAACCCCAACGGCTACTGCCATATCCCCTTTGCGGAAATTGCGCGTATTTCCAAAAGCACGATCGACGCGGGACGCTATCGCAAGCCGGGCGAAGCGGACGTTCGCGCGAAGCTGACACCGGAACAGTTCGCAGTCACGCAGGAGAGCGCGACCGAGCCGCCATTTTCCAGCGAATTTTATGCAAACGAGCGCAGAGGGCTTTATGTGGATGTCGTCACTGGTGAGCCTTTGTTCACCTCCGACGATATGTACCGCTCCTCCTGCGGGTGGCCTTCGTTCACCAATCCCATTGAACCGTCGGTGGTCGCCCTCCGCACGGACAGCAGCCACTGCATGCACCGCACAGAGGTACGCTCGCGCTCGGGGAATTCACATCTGGGGCATATGTTCGAAGGCGATTCCGAATCACCCAACGGAATCCGCTACTGCATCAACGGTGCATCTCTCCGGTTTATTCCGCTGGAAGAGCTGGAGAAACAAGGCTACGGCTATCTGCGGGAGAAATTCAGCGTCTGACCGTATCGGTCGAAAACTAAAAAAACAAGCAAAGCGCGCAAGAATGTGCTATACTTCCAATGCGCGCTTTTTCTGTGCGCTGACTCGGCTTTTTTATGGAGTGTTTTCATGATCTATCTCGACAACAGCGCGACCACACGCGCTCTGCCGCAGGCGGCGGACGCGGCTTACCGCGCGATGACCGAGCAGTTTTATAACCCCGCCAGTGCGTATAAGCCGGCCGTCGCCACCGAAAAAGCGGTCGATCTGGCGCGCGCGAATCTCGCCTCCGCGCTTGGCTGCCCGGCGGGAGACGTCCTCTATACCTCCGGCGGGACAGAGTCCAACAACATGGCGATTCTGGGCGCGCTGAAGCCCCTTCGCGGCAAGAAACGCATCATCACAACGTCCGGCGAGCATCCTTCCGTCTACGAGGTGTTCCGTTCGCTGGAAGCCGCTGCGGAAACCGAGGTCGTGTATGTCGGCCTCCACGCGGATGGCACGGTGAATCTCAAAAAACTGGAAGAAGCGCTGACCGCCGACACCGCTCTGGTCTCCGTGATGCACGTCAACAACGAAGTCGGCGCAATCAACGACCTTGAAGCGATATCTGCTCTGATCAAGAAAACTGCACCTGCGGCGCTGCTACATTCCGACGGCGTACAGGCGTTCTGTAAGCTCCCGTTTGCGAAAAACGTATCCGATCTATACAGCATCAGCGCGCATAAGTTCCACGCACCGAAAGGCGTCGGCGCGCTCTATATTCGAAGCGGCGTCAAGTTTGCCGGCGGCCAGATCGGCGGCGGGCAGGAAAAAAACCTCCGCTCCGGCACCACAAACGTACCCGGTATCCTCGCGCTGGACGCGGCGCTTGCAGAGTACCGCGAACATCAGCAAGAGTGGATCGCGCAGATGCGCGTGTGCAAACTACGGCTTTGGGAGAACCTGAGCAAACTGTCGGATGTATATCTCAACGGTCCCGCAGTTGACGCAGGCGCGCCTCACATCCTCAATGTTTCCTTCCCCGGCGTACGCGGCGAAGTGCTGGTCAACGCGCTATCCGAGCGGGAGATCTATGTCTCCACCGGCAGCGCCTGCTCGACGCACAAGAAGGGTCAGAACCGGATTCACGCCGCTATGAGCATCTCCGGTGCCCGTGCGGAAGGCGCTCTGCGCTTCAGCCTCTGCCCGTTCAACACGATGGAAGAAATGGACACCGTGGCGGCAGTGCTTTCCGAACAGGTCTCGTTTCTACGGCGCTTTCAGCGCAGATAACCCGTCAACACATCGGCACTATGCCTGAACAACAAAATCAACCAATCAATCGGAGAATCAAATGGAAGCAGTCATGCTCGTCCGCTATGCGGAAATCCACCTCAAGGGGCTGAACCGCCCATATTTTGAGCGCAGTCTGATGAAACGTATCTCGCTCGCGCTGCGCCCGCTGCGCGTCAAGGTCGTGCGCGAGCAGGGCCGCGTATTCGTCTTCGGTATTCCTGTCGAATCGATGGACGAATCCGCGGACAAACTTACGCGGGTCTTCGGTATTCACTCCGTCAGCCCGGCGCTGGCGGTTGAAAAAGACTGGGATCAGATGGTCGAAGCATCCAAGGTGCTCGTCGCCCGCCGCATCCAGGGATTTGAGCAGGCGAGCTTCAAGGTCATCGCCCGCCGCGCGGACAAGCGCTTCGCCATGCGCTCGCAGGATATCTGCCGAACGCTGGGCGGATTATTGCTCGAGGCGTTTCCCGTGCTTCGCGTGGATGTGCACCAGCCGGACTTCTACGTCGGCGTCGAGGTACGGCAGGAGCAGGCGTTCCTTTTCGCGGAAGAAAAGCTCGGCGCGGGCGGCATGCCGGTCGGTACCAACGGACACGCGATGCTGCTCATCTCCGGCGGTATCGACAGCCCCGTCGCGGGGCATATGATCGCCAAGCGCGGCGTGCGCATCTCCGCGGTGCATTTCTACAGCTATCCCTACACCAGCGAACGCGCGCGGGAGAAGGTCGTGGAGCTGACGAAGATTCTTGCGAGCTACGCGGGAGAGGTGGATCTGTACCTGGTTCCGTTTACGGAGATTCAGCTGGCGATCCACGAAAAATGCCCCAAGAGCGAAACCACGGTGCTCATGCGCAGGCTGATGATGCAGATTGCCGAAAAGATTGCGCTCACCTGCGGCGCGCAGGCACTGATTACGGGCGAATCCATCGGCCAGGTCGCGAGCCAGACCATCGAGAGCCTGACCGCCACCAACGACGCGGTGACGCTGCCCGTCTTCCGCCCGCTGATCGGCTTTGATAAAGAGGAGATCGTCACCCGCGCAAAGGCGATCGGGTCGTTTGAAACCTCCATCCTCCCGTTTGAGGACTGCTGTACGGTATTCGTGCCGCAGCATCCTGTGACGAGGCCGAAGCTCGCGGACATCCGCGCCAGCGAAGCCCGCCTCGATTTCACACAAATGATCGAAACCGCGATTGCGAACACAGAGTTCATGACGGTTGAGTAACAACACCCGATTCTCCGCAGAAATTTCGCTCCATAACAGTAAAACGAGAAGTTTTCTGCTTGTTACATTTTACACAACATTCACAGTAAGTATTCGGGTATCGTAGTATACTTTAGTTGGTGAGCGATGCCCTGTTCGCCTTTTGTTGCAAGGAGGAAACACACGAATGAAATTTATCTTTCGCCTGATCGGTGTGCTGGTCGTGCTGCTGATTCTGCTCATGGCCGTGCTGACATATCTGGACAGCAAAGATCTGCTCAGTGGAAAATTGGAACGACTCATCAGCAACCTGCGCGTGCTCGCCAAACAGGCCTGGCAGGAGATTTTGTTCTTTATGCAAGATTCCGGCATCGCGGAAGATGCGGCAGGTCTTTTGGATCAAGGAGCAAACTATTTAAGAGACACGGTAGAGCCGCATAACACCAGCAAACCAGGCTCAGAGGCATTCGGCACGCCACTCCCGGAAGCGACGCCGGCTGGATGATCACAAAACATACACATGCAACAAGGCCACCCGTTTGGGTGGCCTTTGCGTTAGTTGCGTCGGTAGAGTTTTATTGTTCATAACGGTTGCATATGAAAAAAGCGATCACGACGGCACTTTCGGAATCTCGATATCCGGCAGGAACGAACGCAGCCATGCAACGTAGCACAGCGTCTTTTGATGCAGTTCGTTGGCAAGCGTGCCGTCAACAAATCGAGCAGTGATGTTCTTATACGAGAACGGATAGTCAGACATGTAATAGAACATCACATCCATTAGGAAATCTTCGCAATCGTTTTTTCTCTCATCAAAGCGCGCAATATCCGCTTCCGCACGGAATGGTTCGCTGCTTGTGATCTTTGAAAACAGGAAGTTGACGTTATGTGTCTTTGGCGGTTCAGTGTCCATATAGTAGACATACATACCTTTGAGCTGACGTTCTACCGCCTGTTGGCAGAGGTAGGCAACATAGACCCAGCGTTCACCACGAATCAGCACATCTATGGTGTCCAGGTCATAGTCTGAAAGCATCAGCCAATATCCGCATTTCTCCTGTCTGTTCATACGCCGGTTATAACTCCTTCTTCGAGCCCCCCGCTGCTGACGAGCTGCATCAGCACGCTGGTGATCCTCATATCATATTGATTTGGAAGCGAAACGAGCTCCTCGGCAGCTTCCAAAAGGGTTTTGACCACGTTATAGCCCCGGTTGCTGGTCATCGCATCAAATGCATCCGCCACGGCGACAATCTGCGAAGAGAGGCTGATATCCTCCACCTTTAGACCGCGTGGATATCCTGTTCCATCGAGCCGTTCATGATGATTTCGAGCAATCTCAGCGATCTGTTCGCCGAACTTCGGTAACAGCATCCGCCCGCTGTCGACTGGGTGGCGTAAAATGTAACGTAGTTCAGCCTGTTCTAACTTATCCGGTTTTTGCAAAATTTCAACCGGAACGAAGCATTTGCCGACGTCGTGAAAGAGCGCAGCGAATGCAAGATCTTCTCTGGAAATATCCGGCCCACGATCCTGCATTGCGTCATAGATCGCAAGTGAATATTGCAGTACGGCTTTGCTGTGACGGGAGGTATAATGATCCTTCTCGTTGATACGTGTGAGCAATTCTTTGAGGCTGACGTCGACGTCCGCAACCGACTCATACGCCGGACAGTTGGTGACATACAGAATTTCAGAGTCTCCATGCATCTTTACGGGTACATCCGTTTTAAGTCCGGAAACAGAGAAGGAATCTCCCGCACCGAGAGAGACAAGTTCGTCCTCCATCGCGAGATCGACGCCGCCAGCATGAATGAAAAAGTATTCAATCGCATTGGGATCGCTTGCCGGAAATAACCAGACGACGGATTCCCCTTTGATACGGTATAGAATCACTTCCAAAACGCCCTGCTTTGCCAGCAGTTGAGCGCTTGACTCATTCTCTGCGGCAGAATCGCCCGCAGTCACTTTTCGGATAAACCGTATGCCTTCCATTTCATCACCAGAAGCTTTCAACCGATTTCCGGCAGTCCTTTATTAAGGGCAAAGCTCCAATCCGTACGCTTCAATTTCCTCTATAATACCACACGGCGTAGCTAATTCATAGGTGTGAAACGGTTGAACCTGAATATCTATCTTGGAGTTCATGCAAATACGCGCAAGCTGATGGTATTGCCGCAGCATGCGCGTATCCGTTGTTGAAAAAAACACAGCAAGATCTATATCGCTGTCGCTGTTGGCGCAGCCCTTGGCAAAGGAACCGAAGATCACGATCTTTTCTACGCCGGGCAAGACGGCGATCGCGCTGCATATTTCATGCATTTGTGCTGCGTGTTCGCCGAATATTCCTTCAAAATCCCGACTTGTCTTGATCATTTTCACTCCCCGCTCCGCCGGGCGTTTCCGCAGAGATTAAAGCGGAATGACGCGGAGCGGATCGATCAATACATACTGCCCGTCGATATAATAGGTAGTATACTCGCAAACTACAACTGCGCCAATAGAATCTGCATACGCAAACACTGATTCGACGATTGCGTTAACTCTTTCAAGCAATCTGTCTACATCGTTCACAGGTGTTTGCTGAGCTGCTTTTACAGCGTTCTCAATCTGTCTGTTTGCATTGGCCACCATATGTTCCAGTGCCTCAAACTGAGCGTTGGAATAGTCTCCCTGAGAACCGAAACCCGCTTCAATCGGAGCGGCATCGTTACCTTGCGCGTTCGCAACGCCCGGAATCACCATCACTAGAAGCAGAACACATACCAGAAGCGTCATTAGTTTCTTTTTCATACAATTTCCCCTCCGAAACATTCTTTAGTTTCGGTTTAGTGACCCCAGCGACGTAGCAATAAAAAGACAGCCTGCCTTCCAATTGCCAAGCTGCCAAAAATCAGTCTACTCCGCCTTGTATGAAAATGCGGTAGGACACTCAATTCGGCATCTGGCTGCCATCGGTTCGAGTTCCGAACCATTAGGCCCTTTAGCTTTGCGTCACCCGCTTTCACGGGTTTTGCCTTTTTCGTGGGAGTTGCTCCTAAACCTGCAAAGAATTTATCACATTTTTATTACATTGTCAATGGCGCCAATGTGTACTATTTGTAATGCTTTTTTCTATAGCGTGAAATCTACGAGCTTTTTTCGTCATTTTCCACGTTTTATGAAATTGGACCCGCCTCAAGTCATCGATAAAATCGCACGATTCTGTTACATCGTACGATCCGATTATTTACGCAAAGTGAATCAACGATTCTTTTCCAAAAACATGGCGGCGTGGTATACTATGGTTGTTTTTAGGAGGTGCGGTATGGAACAATTCGATTCGTCTCTTCATCTCGTTTCACAAATGACGCTATCTGAAAAAGCAAGCTTGCTCTCCGGCGCTGATAAGTGGCGCACAAAGGTAATCCCGCGTGTCAGCCTCGGCTCTGTGACGGTATCAGATGGTCCTCACGGTCTTCGCAAAGAGGTCATCGATCCCGAGAAGGGACGGTATACCATCCAATCCACGTGTTTCCCGACAGCTTGCGCGACCGCATGCTCATTTGACCGCGATCTGATGCGCCGCATCGGTGTTGCCCTCGCCGAAGAGTGCTGCGCGGAAGATGTGGATGTCCTCCTCGGCCCCGGTCTCAATTGTAAACGCAGCCCGCTCTGCGGACGAAACTTTGAATATTTCAGCGAGGATCCTGTGGTATCCGGCGAACTCGCGGCGGCCTATATCGAGGGCGTGCAAAGCAAGGGCGTCGGCACCTCGATGAAGCACTTTGCGCTCAACAATCAGGAATACCGAAGGCTCACCATAGATGCGGTCGTAGACGAACGCGCGATGTTTGAGCTGTATCTCGCTTCCTTTGAGCGAGTTCTGAAAAAAGTTCAACCATGGACGGTCATGTGCTCCTACAACCGAATCAAAGGAATTAACGCCAGCGACAGCCACTGGCTGCTGACCGACGTACTGCGCACGAAGTTCGGGTTTACCGGACTCGTAATATCCGACTGGGGTGCAGTACACGACCGCGCTACGGGTGTTTCTGCCGGACTGGATCTGGAGATGCCTTTCGTCGGTCCATACCACGATAAGCAGATCGAAAAGGCTGTCACCTCCGGCACGCTATGCGAGGAAGATGTTGACCGTTGTGCTGCGCACATCGTTGCACTGGTCGAACGCGCAAAATCCCGCACGAAAGAACCGTTTGATGCGACAGCCCACCACGCACTTGCGCGCGAAGCCGCGAGGCAATCCGCCGTGTTGCTGAAAAATGACGCATCCCTCCTTCCGCTTGCAGCGGGAATCAACGTCGCAGTCCTCGGCGCATTCGCCAAATCTCCGCGTTATCAAGGCGCAGGCAGCAGCAAGGTACAACCGCTTGAGATAGATTCGCCGTTTAACGAGCTTCTGAAGTTGGGTTTGATTGCTGAATTCGCGAAAGGCTATCACGAAGAGATTGACGCAACGGACGAAGCACTGCTGGCAGAAGCATGTGATCTCGCGCGTGGTAAAGACGCCGTGCTGATCTACGCTGGATTGCCGGATCGCTACGAATCTGAAGGATTTGACCGCGAATCTCTCGCCATGCCGCGAAATCAGGTGGATTTGATCGAAAGAGTCGCAGAAGTGAACTCCAACGTCGCAGTTATTCTTCAATGCGGCTCCGTGGTCGATCTCGGCTGGGCAGATTGCGTGAAATCGATCCTGCTCATGTATCTCGGCGGCGAAGCCGTCGGCGGAGCAGCCGCGGATCTCATATCCGGCCAGACAACCCCCTCCGGCAAACTTGCCGAGAGCTGGCCGTTGCAGCTTTCCGACACACCAAGCCATCGGTATTTCCCCGGATACGCGCGGACGGTGGAGTACCGAGAGAGTATATTTGTCGGCTACCGCTACTATGACACCGCGCAAAAACCCGTTCGATATCCGTTTGGACACGGGCTTTCATACACTTCCTTTTCCTATTCTAATCTGCGCCTGCACAATGCAAATTTGAACGCGGGTGAAACACTCCAGATAATGCTCGACGTTACAAATACAGGCCATGTCACCGGCGCGGAGATTGTGCAGCTCTATGTATCCCGCCGCTCGGATGTGATGTTTACCCCCGAGCAGGAGTTGAAAGGATTTGAGAAGGTTTTTCTAACGCCGGGCGAAACAAAATCTGTTTCGTTCTTACTCACACGGCGAGACTTGTGTTATTATGATGTGGTTGCATCGGATTGGCGCGTCGAAGGCGGCATATATGAACTCCGCATCAGCGCCTCCAGCAGGGATACGCGTCTTGTTACGCGTATCGAAGTCGAGCCGGACGCGGACGCGCATGTACCGGATCTTCGCGCGGCTGCTCCGTGCTATTATGATCTATCAAGCGGGATCGATGTGCCGGATGCCGCGTTTGCCGCCGTACTCGGTCGCGTCATCCCCGCAAGAGAACGGCAAAAAGGCGAAAAACATACGCTCAACGTCACACTCAGCGAAGTAAAACATACCTTACTCGGACGCGTGTTAATAAACGTCGGGCGCAAGGTTGCCGAATCAGCTTTGTCTACCGATGAAGTCAACCGCAACATCATTGATCATGTGCTCTACACGACACCGTTGCGGCTGATGAGCTCGGAGTCCAGTATTACACCGCGCCAAATCGAGGGAATCGTGCATCTGCTTAACCACGAGTTCTTCAAAGGCATCAAAGCGTTTTTTCAGAAATAATAATCGTTCGTATACTTTGGTACTTAGTGGTATTGCACCATACGTTGCTGAAGCGTTGATCGGGCATGCAAAAATATAAATTGGAGGAATTGACAGGTATGCATTCTGTGCTTTCTTCTTTTGCGCTCTCTTGTGCACCAGTCTCAAGCGAACCTTACGGCAGAGGGCACATCAATGGCACTCAGCTTGTCGTCTGCGCAGACGGCGCACGCTATATCCTCCAACATATCAACACGACCGTGTTCCGGTATCCGGAAGCGTTGATGCAAAACATCGAGCTTGTCACGGCACATTTGCGCAAAAGGATTTCCGATCCACGCGGGGTATTGCGGCTTGTCCCCGCCCTTGACGGCAAGCATTTCGTGGTAGAAAACGGTGAATATTGGCGCGTGTACGAGCTGGTGGAAAACAGCGTCTGTTATCAGAGCGCAGATCGTGCCCTTTTTTACGAAAGCGCGGTTGCGTTCGGTCGTTTTCAAAATCAACTGGCGGATTTTCCGGCGGAACAGCTCACAGAAACAATTCCTCAATTTCATGACACCCCGGTACGTTACGCGACTTTT
Organism: Clostridiales bacterium; assembly: GCA_013824375.1. Classification (GTDB taxonomy): domain Bacteria; phylum Bacillota; class Clostridia; order Christensenellales; family CAG-138; genus UBA7703. Next base: position 2,036 of record PNNR01000047.1, on the reverse strand, counting down.
CGACAAGCGATTGCAGAAAACGCGGCAAACCAGCGGGATAAGGTTCAACGTGAAATTGACTTCGTTCTGTCGAGAGAAGCTTTTGCGCATACGCTGACCGATTTGCAGGCGGCAGGAGAGCTGCCGCTTCGGGTGACACACAATGATACAAAGATCAACAATGTACTCTTTGACGCATCAACGAATAAAGCGCTGTGTGTAATCGACCTCGATACCGTCATGCCAGGGCTTTCCGTCACCGACTTTGGCGATGCGATCCGTTTCGGTGCATCCACCGCCGCCGAAGACGAGCGGGATTTATCACTTGTACATTTTGATTTAGGGCTGTATGAAACGTATGTAAGAGGCTATCTCTCCACCTGTGGCGAAAGCCTGACAAAGACAGAAAAAGCTATGTTGCCGATCGGCGCGAAGATGATGACGCTAGAGTGCGGTATGCGCTTTCTTACGGATCATCTCGCAGGCGACCGGTATTTCCATGTTTCGCGCGAAGGGCAGAATCTCGATCGCGCGCACACCCAGTTCCGTCTTGTGGAAGAGATGGAAAACAACTGGCAACAAATGCATAAAATTGTTGAAGAATCGCACTAAAATGTCATCTTTTGGCGTTTGCTTTGACGCGTAATTGTAAGTATGATACTATCTCAAGAAGTGTGGCGATGATGTGAAGATTATGTCGCTTCCGTGTGGGGTAGTATGCTAAAACCTTGGGCGAATTTTGGATTGAACGTTCTCTATATTTTTGCATTCGCTATTGCGGTGATTGGCTTTTTCTCCAATATTGAAGATTTTGGGCCAACATATCGTGAGTATAGAAAACATCACAGCATCATCCTGTCGTTTTTGAAAGCGGTTATTAAGGTTTACGGTAAGTTTTTGCTAGCCATTGCTGTCACCGCGATCGTCGCAATGATTGTATATAGGTACGGCACGATAAAAGAGCGTCAGTCTCCAGCGACAACCCCGACCCTGACTCCAATAATTGAGCTCACTCCCACAATTTCGGGCATTCGAGAAACAGGTCTTGACGACTATCCAATTCTCAATATGAAACCTGATGCTGCTTTTGTTTTCCATGAGTGGACTAGAATGTATCCGATCAAAGTTAACTACATTGAATATGAAGATAGTATTGGAGTGCGAATACCCGTTGAAGACAAAGAGAACTACAAAAAGAATCATGACACTGAAAGGGAAATATTTCAGGCTGAGATTGAATATTCTTTAGCATACCAGTTTGATGTGTTCCAATTTCAATATGGAATTGACGACAACACTTTCCTTGAGGGTGGACTATGCCCGCCACAATGCCACTTTTGGATTGTAGTCGAATCCTGTAGCTCAAGTGCAAACCCTGACGGAAAACTGGTAGAACTCTACCGCACTCCTGAAATGAATTACCGGCGCACACTGGAATTCTCAGATCCAATCGATGTGTCAGATGTTGAAACTCTTCGGTTAACCATTTTTTGGAAATTCGATGTCATCCAATCCAAACCCCTCGCCTTCAATGTTGCAATCGTCAACCCGACTTTATTCACAGAAGAAAACTAAACCTGCATCAATACAAAGCCCGATTCCACGCACTGAAATCGGGCTTTTATTTCTAATGCTATAAGTTGAACTTTTGCTGGATTCCGTTATTTCGCGTTCTCAACGGTCAATTCCGGCGGCAAAACCGAAATCTCGGCGTATTCGATACCGTGATTTTTCATGTCCATCACCTCAACATGCAATCCCGCAACATCTACAGCAAACTCTGTGCCGTCCTCTGGGATTTCGTTTAGCACGCTGAAGACAAGGCCGTTTAGCGTATCGAATTCGTCAGTTGGCAAAACATACCCGATTGCTTCGGAGATATCCTCCAGAGGCACCGAGCCGTGTGTGCGCCACACGCCGTCCGCAACGGTCGTGATAATCTGCTCTTCCCCGTCCTCCACCTCGTCAATATCGCCAACGATTACTTCGATGAGATCGTTCATGGTTATGATGCCGCACATGCCACCGTACTCATCCATAACCACTGAAAAGTGATT
>PNNR01000003.1 GCA_013824375.1 Clostridiales bacterium | reverse complement strand
GCTCTTCCGATTTAGGCAATTTGAATTATGCTCTGGTTGGGAAAGCACTGGGTATTCCGGAGTGGCTGCTGTTACAACAGGCGGGAGCGGCGCAATTGCGAGATCATAAGGGATATGGCTTTATACAATCGCAGATAGAGTCACTGTTTGATCGGAGTTATGGAGATGAAGAACAAGATCAAGATATGATCAAAAGCGGATTTGGTGTTTATAAATCTTTCAATTGAGGTAGCTTATGAAAAAATGGAAAACCATGATCATTCTTGTCTTGATGATTGGCGTGCTATCATTCGCGTCATATATTCTTTTTTTGATTTTTAATCCAAGTACGATTATCCGGGGTAATGCTGTTGAGTATCACACAAAAGAGGAGCTTACTGATCTTTATTGGCAAAACTCTGTCGTATTAAACACCGTTAAAGATGGTGTTCTGTCAAATGATTCATTGCTGCAAGCAATGAATCAAGAGAGAGATGGTGACATCGGGATATTTGTAAAAGAAGACGAGGATTACTTTTCGGAAGAGGAGTGGGAAAATATCGTTTCCGTCTTTGAGAATCTTCATCCGTATATGATCATGCTGGAGCGCAAAGGAAGGCCTTTAAAGTTTTATATCAATTTTGGCGATCTAAGATTAGAAACAGGGTCCAAAGAAACATCGCTCTATTGGTTCCCGAGCGAAGAGGAGATTGAGTATCACAAAGAACATTCTCTTGCAGACAGCTTTGAGTACACGCAAATCGACGGAAACTGGTATGTGGTCGAGGAAACTTACCCCTGGTGAAGCATTTGCATCCATCAGAGAAATCGTCGCGCCGTGCGGGTGGAGGGTTAACTTCTACTCGCACGGTGTCGCATAATTAATTCGGTATTGTAGTCAGAAAACGAAACAGGCGGAATGGTTATCGGTCGATATCAGCTCTTCTGATTTAGGTAACTTGAATTATGCCATGGTAGGAAAAGCACTGGGTATACCGGAATTGCTGCTGTTACAGCAGGCGGGAGCGGCGGAGTTGCGAGATCATGATAGAGCGCAAAGGGCGGCCGCTTATTTTCTACATAGCCGTTGGTTCTCTGAACCGCGCTTTTGAATAAAAACTACGTTTCTTTATTAGTTTTAAAGTGAAACTGAAAAGTGCGTTTCCGTGACTTGGAAACGCACTTTCTCAATATTCGTCGTATTTGTTGATCCGGCTACGCAGAGTTGCCCCGCTGACGCCCGGTTCTCGCGCCACGTCTTGGACAGACTGAGAAACCCTTTAAGCGAGCTTATCCGCTGTAATTTTTAACCGCTTGTTACAGGCTGCGCTCTTCATTGAAATCTGACCCCGTTTTTTTGCGTTGTCCTAGCGTTTCGATTATCTTACCACTGCCTAATGTTTTTTGTTTTGTCAGGCTTCTCTGGGGCGGTTGATTTGCGCGGCTACTGCGTTACATAGCGTTTTCAGCCCGAAATGTCGCCCACGCCGTCGAGCACGAGGCGCGGACGATAGGGGAATCGCTTCATCTCTTCGATGGTGGTTACGCCAGAGAGCACCAGAACAGTGTCGAGACCGCTCTCCACGCCTGCGACGATGTCTGTATCCATCCGGTCTCCGATCATCGCGGCTTCCGATGAGTGCACGCCCAGCATGCGAAGGCCGGTGCGCATCATCAGGGGATTGGGCTTGCCCACGAAGTAGGCGGATTTGCCCGTCGCGAGTTCAATGGGAGCAATCAGCGCGCGGCAGGCGGGGATGATGCCAGCTTCCGAAGGCCCGGTCATATCGGTATTGGTGCCGATGAGCTTCGCGCCGTTCTGCACGAGGTGCACGGCCTTGAGGATGCTCTCATAGTTGTAGTTGCTCGTTTCGCCGACGACCACGTAGTCCGGGTCGACGCCGTTGGTCGTAATGCCCGCCTCATAGAGCGCGTTGAACAGCCCGGGAGCTCCGATGACATAGGCGCTGCTGCCGGGTGATTGTGAGCGGATGAAGTTCGCGGTCGCGAGCGCGCTGGTGTAGAAGTGGCTTTCGTCCACATCCAGCCCCATGCGGGCGAGTTTGCCCTGTAGTTCCTTTGGCGTCTTGCCACTGGCGTTTGTTAAAAATAAAAACTTCTTGTCCTCGCGATAGAGCCAGTCGACAAACTCCTTGACGCCCGGCAGAAGCCGTTCGCCGTGGTAGATGACGCCGTCCATATCGCAGATGAAGCCTTTTTTACTGCGTAAGGTATCCATGAATTTCCTCTCTTTGTTTCTTCATTTCTTCTTCGTTTTCACATAAGAGCATACCACGTTTCGAAAATGCGCACAAGCGCGGCGCACAAAGACGCCTATTCCTGGCATGTTTTACGAGCAATTCAAAGCAGGTTCTTCGTTTTTTCCGTCCGTATCGCCGATGGAACAAGAGAGTTCACATTTTCTCTATAGTTCGTTCAAACCGATACGGTATACTCTTGAGGAAGAAAAGTTATATTCTTTGGTTCAAACGGATACGGTAACTTCTCAAGAAAATTTGGAGGCGAACGCATGAAACAACGAATCCGAACGCTCCGGCGCATCATAGGTGCGCTGCTTGCGCTGCTTTCGCTGGCGTTTACTGCGGGCTGCAACTTTTTTGATCCGGTCGTATCGATCGGTTCCCCTTCGCCGGTTGTGGAAAACAGCACCACGCCCGCCGACACCGCGGCGCCCGAGACGCCGACGGCAGAGCCGCAGATCACACCTGCCGCCATCGCAGAAACCATGCCCAGCGCATCGCCGGACGAGGCGAACGGCGCAGGCGCATACACCATTACCGCGGACACAAGCGAGAGCAAGAAGACCTACTATTCCGAACAGCCGGACGAAAACGCACTACGCGTCGAGAACGGCGCGATCGCGAGCGTGAACGACGCGCGCGTGGAGAAACGCGCGGGCGATGCCGCAAGCCTTGAAAATGTACTGCAATATGGCCTCAATGCCGCAGTGCTGACACGCGCAAATGCGCAGCTGCTGCTGATAAACACCGAAGTGATCTCAAACGCGCTCGGCGCGGGCGGCGTCAACGCCTACGGCGGAAGGGTGCAACTGGAGAACAGCGTCGTGCGCGCAACGGGAGCTTCTGCTTACGCGCTCTGTGCTTCCAGCGGCGGCGACATCCGCGCAAAAGAAACCAGTCTCTCGACGCAGGGAGCGGCTTCGCCTGCACTGATTGCGGGGTTGCATGGACAGCTTTATTTGGAAGGCGGCATGGCAGCGACGGGTGGCGAGAGGTCACCCGTGATCGCTTCCTCGGGCAGCGTCAGCGCAACCGGTGCAACCTTGCGCGCCAACAACGCGGAGGCGATACTGATTGATGGCGGTAGCGTTACGCTAACCGACTGCGCGGTCTCCGGTCATATGCCGGATTCAGCAGTTGCGGGCACGCTGCTCTCGCCATACTGCGTCGCGCTTTACCAGAGCCGGACGAATGGTTTGCTCAGCGCGTTTTCGATGACCCGCGGCGCGCTCAGCACGCTGACCAGCGATTTGTTCTTCGTCACAAACACGGGAGCCAGTATATATCTCGAAGGAGTCTCGCTCACGCTGGGTGATGGGCGCGCGCTCCTGCGCGTTACAGGAAACGACGGCATCAACGGCTGGGGCAAGGCGGGCAACAATGGCGCGGACTGCGCGCTGATCGCGAAAGATCAACAGCTCAGCGGCGACGTCGTCGTGGATGAACTCTCCTCCGTTTCGCTGACACTGCGCGGCAGCAGCGCGTTTACCGGAACTGTCAACGCCGCTAATACCGCGCGCGCGGCAAAGGTCACGCTTGAGGACGGCACGAGCTGGTCGCTGACGGACAACGCGTACTTAACTTCGTTCACCGGTCGCGTGAGCGCAATCGTTACGAACGGCTATACCGTGTTCGTCAATGGCGCCGCGCTGACAAAATGATACAAAACAATACCTGAAAAGAAGGAAACAAATGAAACGCGAACATATCGTTTCCGTGAATACCTCGCTCTGCATCGGCTGCGAGCTTTGCGTAAAGGACTGTCCGACCGCAACCATGCAGATGGAGGGCGGCAAGGCAGTCGTTACCACGCAGGACTGCATCAAGTGCGGGCACTGCCAGGCAATCTGCCCGGAGGGCGCGGTGTCTCTTTCCGGCTTTGACGAAGCGCCGGAGCGTATCACACCCGAAATGCGCGTGAGCGCTGCCGCGCTTTTGGGTCAGCTCAAGTCGCGCAGATCCGTTCGCCGCTTTACGGAGTGCGAGATTGAGCCTGAGCTGATCGCGCAGATCATCGAGGCTGGGCGCTATACGCCTACGGGCACCAACAAGCAGGGCGTCTCTTACACCGTGCTGCAAAAAAACATCGCCGCATATGAAGCGCCGAGCATCCGCTTGTTTCGGAGACTCAAGCGCGTCATCGACGTTTTTTACAGCGGCTTCCGCGCAATCGAGATCGACGAGCACTTCCTTTTCAAGAACGCAAGTGCGGTGATTGTGATCAAGGGAGCGGACGAAGTCGACGCTGCGCTTGCCGCCTCATCGATGGAGCTAATGGCGCAGTCGCTGGGCTTAGGCGTGTTCTACAGCGGGTTTTTTACGATGATCACGCGCATTTCCGGTAAGTTACGAAACAAGCTCGGCATTCGCCGCGGCGAAAAAGCGGTCACGACGCTGGTGCTTGGCTATCCCGCCGTGCGCTATCAGCGTACCGCCCAGCGGGAGACGGCGGAGATTTTATTTGACTGAACTGCTGCAATTGGGTTAACAGAAGTATTCGCGCAACAAAAAGGACAGGGAACGAAACGCTTCGCCTGTCCTTTTTTCACTTTATCTGATCAAGAGCAGCTATTTTTTACAGGATGCGACGAGTTCGCAGATGTCGTCCACGTCGCTCAGCGCGAGGTCGGCAAACATCGGCAGCGTCAGGACGTTCCGGCTGGCCGCGAGCGCAACGGGTGTTTTGTTTGGATCAAACCTGCCCGCGTAGCAGGCGGACTCGCTCGTGAGCGGATAGAAATACTTCCGCGCAAAGATACCATACTCTTTGAGCTTGTCGCTGACCTGGTCGCGATTCGCGCCGAACACCTGCGGATCAAACGATACGGGCAGGTATGCGAAATTTTGCGTCGCGCCCTCTCTTACCGGGCGAAAGGCGAGGCCCGCGACTCCGGAGAGGTTCTCGCGGTAACGCGCGGCGACCTTGCCGCGCTTTTCAATTTCGCTGTCGAAATACTTGAGGTTTAACAGTCCCATTGCGGCCTGAAACTCATTCATCTTGGCATTGCCGCCAACTTCGCGAATCTCTTCGTCCGCGTGGTAGCCGAAGTTTTTATAGCCGTTGAGCAGTTCGGCAAAAGCTGCGTCCTTGGTCGCAATCGCGCCGCCTTCGATGGTATGGTAGCACTTCGTGGCGTGGAAGCTGAACATCGACGCCGTGCCGAATTCCGAAACCGTGCGCCCTTTGATCGTGACGCCGAACGCGTGCGCCGCGTCGTAGAGCACCGGAAGGTTGTGCCGTTTGGCGATTTCGTCGATGGCGTCCATGTCGCAGGGGTTGCCGTAGACGTGTACGGGAAGAATCGCGCGCGTGCGCGGGGTGATCAGGCGCTCGATCTTCGTGGGATCGATGGTGAAAAAGTCCGGTTCCACGTCGCAGAACACAGGCGTAAATCCGCAGCGGACGATCGCGTGCGTGGTAGAGATGAACGTAAACGGCGTGGTGATGATCTCGCCAGGCTCAAGGTTGAGCGCCTGAATTGCGCACTCCAGCGCGAGATGGCCGTTGGTGAACAGGCGAAGAAAGGGTGTGCCGAGCTTTTCCTTCAGCGCGCGTTCCAGCTTCTGGTGCTGCGCGCCGCCGTTGGTGAGAAAGCGCGAGGAAAAGATCTCGCGCACGAGCTGGTCATATTCTTCCACCGGAGGCAGCGAAGGGCGCGTAACCAGAATCGGCGGGTCTTTTTTTTGCATAAATCGGCTCCTTTTTTTGCCGTTTCGTGGCAGAGGGTATAGAATTAAAAAGTATTCTATTCTTTTTCGCTAATAAAAGCAAATCAAGGGTCACTCTATGACTTCTACGCCTTCGACGAGATATCGCATCTTGATAATCTCAGCCGGGGCTGCATCCGTGTGCGCGGGAATCCGCACGATTCCTTCGTTATCCGTCACCGGTCCGTGGAACGGGTTGTAAAGATTTCGCGCGATACTTCCGCGCAGATAACGAATCAGGTTGTTCGGCGTTCCGCTCGACCAGCTGCCGAGACGGATATCCACCACGCCGCCGCCAAGCCCCCACCAGAAGTTGGCAATCGGCGACTCGTCCCGATCTATGCTGAGCAGGGTACTGAGGCTCCCGTTGAGATAGCTCTTTACAATCGCAGTATAGAACCTCTCCCAGTTCCAGTCAGGTGCGGCGAGGTAGCGCGTGGGCTTGCCTTCGCTGTCTACGCTGATGAGGGCGGTAAACACGCCATACGGAAGTTCCGCAAGCATGAGTGAAGCATAGTTCGGCGTCAGAACCGTGTCCGCGCCGAGGCTTGCGGCGGTTTTTACGCCCGGTTCGCAGGTCTCCATGCGTCTGGGGTCTACATCGCGCGTGACCATCAGCACCCTCGCATCGGGCCGCACGGAGCGCACGCCGATGGTAAACGCGTTGATATCGGAAGTAAAGCGCGTGTAGGTCAGCTTAGGGGTCACATATGCAACCGTTCCTGTCTTCGTGTGTTGCCCCGCGGCGATGCCGCAGAGGAACACCGCTTCGTAATACCGCCCGAAATAGGTGTGCAGCCGATAGTGGTGCTGCATGCGCGAATAGACCAGCGTCAGACAGTTCGGATGCTCCAGCGCAAATCGTAGTATGGTGTTCATCATTGACGGCGTGGTGACGAACAGGAGCCCCGCGTCGCCTGCCTCGGTGGAGAGCATGTCATAGGCGTCCTCGCGATCCTGCAGATCCAGCACGCGGGAATCGACCTTGTCTCCGAGCTCCGTCTGCATGGCGAGCCGTCCCTGCTCGTGTGCGCCGAGCCAGCTGTTTTGCGCGCGTTCGCCCGCGTATGCAAAAACGATCTTGGGGTTGCGATGAACCGACAGCAATCGTGAAAAAAACGCCGGTTCCGCAGCTTCTGCGTCTTCTTCCTGTACGACGCGCGGCGCGGGCGGATGTTCTAAAATATCCAGCTGGGGTTTGAGCGTCAGGATGCGCGCGGTGAGCTCATCCGGCATGATGTTCGTTGGAAAACCGTAAATATGCAGGTATTCTAAAAAAGCGTCGCCCAGGCTGAGCGTGCAGTTTGTGTGCAGATACGCGTCCTCAAAACGGGTATAGAGCGCGTTATAATCCGGCTTACCCAGTGAGGGATCCAGTTCCGCAATCAACAACTGCTCGACACGGTAGAGCCGCTCATACTTGCGCGACTCGGAAAGCTCGATGTCCGAAAAAACGCCCTTTTTGCTGTAGGCCAGAAAGGTATAGTATCGATCAATCTCCGGGTCGCTATCATCCCATTGGGGAATCAGCCGGATGATCTCCGCCTCAAACGAACTCGCTTCAAAAAACTTCAGCACGCTAACGCGCTTGTTTCCTTCAGCGACGTAGTATTTCCAGAGGTACTCGTATACGCGGATCGGGTCACGGATGCCGGACTGCAGATGCGCCTCGCATAGGTTGATCCACTTGTGCGCAAATTCCGTGTCCGGGCTAAGAATTGGCATAAAGTTGTGCGCAAACGAGTTCGCGCGGCTTGTCTGATAAGTGCCCACGACTCTGTTGAGGGAGATTGCGCGCATGGGCTGATCGACGACCGCGAGAACTCCGTTTTCTTCGCGCTTTGCGTTGAGCACGGGCAATAGCCCGCTCTCTCCGCGGGCACGGCGCATGGAAACATCTTTTAATCCGCGTTTTCTCGCGCGGTCATATTCATCGTTTGCGCTCTGGCTCATCGTATTCCCTCCGGGGTTGCGAGTGGGGGATGTACTGCTGCGGAAATGTTGTTACAACCCTGATTAAGCCTTATCCGGAAACTCCATCTCCAGTATATGATAGTTATACGCGTTTACAATCGTCGTGTTGTTGTATTCGATGATGCGCTTTGAACCGATGGAGTAGGTCAGATGCTGATGTCCGTGGAGATGATAGCGCGGGTTATACTTGTCGATCAGCTTGACAAATGTCTCAAACCCTTCGTGGAACCGATCGTCGCCGTCTCCAAGCCCGGCAGCCGGCGCATGAGAGACCAGTACGTCGAATCCCTTTTTCAGCGAAAGCGCAAGCGTTGCCTTGAGAACACGGATGTTCATCTCCCGTTCGCTATAGTGGTTCGGCGCGGTGCGGCTGCTTTTGCAGCCACCGAAGCCGACGAAGCGAACGCCCTTGATGACCACGGGTTTATCCTCGAGATCGATACAACCATCTGGCGGGCTTTGTTCATACCGCGCGTCATGATTGCCGCGTACATACAGAAGCGGCGCGGGGATCATCGTCACGAGAAACGATAGGTACTCAGGCTTGAGATCGCCGCAGGAGATGATGACGTCAATACCCGTGAAGGCCTTGGCGTCAAAGAAATCCCAGATATATTCGCTTTCATGATCGGATACGACGAGGGCTTTCAGTTTCATGCTTGGTTTTGGTTCCATTTCTGAAGGTTGGAACGATTGACGGGGGAAAGGAGTAAAGGGCGGCATGAGTGAAATCGGGACAGCTTTTCTTCATAATAGTAACGATACACGCGTTTTCGATTTCTGTAAAGCACAGGCATACCAGGGGGAATCAAAACCCGCCCGATCATGCTGCGGGCGGGTTGCTGCAATAGAAGGTCTGTTTTCGTTAGCTTTGATAGAGCTTCTTCAATGCGGTCACGCCCTGCAGGATACAGAGGCGCACGTTTTGTACGCTGGCATCTGCGTCATGCTGCTCCAATGAGTGAACGAGCGCTGCATGCAGCTTTGCGGACTTGGGAATATCCGGCGCGAGGGTAATATGCTGGCGGATCAAACGCAGGATCGTTCCTTCAAAGCTCTTGAAGGTCATTGCATATATGGCATTGCCGGAATATTGAGTGAGCAGATAGTGAATACGGAGAATAGGTTCCGCGGCGTCCAGCGGCTGCGCGACGTTGTGGATCTGTTGAGCCAGGTCTCGCAGGATGTTGATTTCCTCAGCCGTGGCGTGCAGACTTGCGAGCCGCGCGCATTCGCTTTCAATGAGTATACGCAGATCCACAAGGTTGCTGAACAGCGGAAAGTCCAGACGAAAACTGTCGCAGTTCATCAGGGCGTTGAGCACTTGCAGCGTACCGTTTTTCTTGTAGTCTGCGACGATGCTGCCTTGCCGCGGGATGATACGGATGAATCCCTGGTTCGCAAGCTCCAAGATGCCCGTGTTTACCAAAGAACGGCTTACACCAAGAATCTGTGCGAGTTCTCGCTCCGGCGGAAGCTGCTGTCCAATCTGATATTCTCCGGAGAATATCTTCTGCTGCATCGCGTGAACGAATGACTTCTTTAAACCTTCTTGTTTCATTTTTTTATAACCGGTTGGCTTCCTTCCTGATGGTTTGCTGCAACCAAAAAAGCCGTGCATGACGCGCGTTTATTCTCTGGTTGCGAGGTATCTACACAGGCAAGCGCTGCGTGCACGCTTGTGGGGAAGCGATGTCGGCACGGTGGCCGTAGGCCGCCGGACGTGAGCGGGTTCTTTGCCTTGCAACCGCAAACGACTGCATAATAAGGGCATTAAGAACGATTGCTCGTAACAAAGTATAACAATGGTTGTCGATAAATACAAGCAAGAAGGCGGATTTTTAACGTTTTCTCTTGGTTGGCCACAAAAAATTTTCATAAAACAAGTATGTTAACCATATAAAACAAACCGTGTGCTGTATGATATTTGACATTGTGCGTTATGAAACGCAGTATGGCTGTGTGAATGGGAGAGCTGTAAACGGTTACTCGTCTTCTTCAACATAGGACAGAATACGTTGCTTGTAAAGCATTTTTTTACAATTCGAAATACAGTCTGATGAAAAATCAAAGAAGAAAAAGAAGCTGTATCTTAACAAAAAAGCGCCTCCCGATGCGTGTCCGGGAGGCGCTTCTTTGCTTGTTGGTGATGAGGCGCGTTTACAGGCTTGCTTTCCAGAGACCGTGGAGGTTGCAGTATTCGTAAGCCGCGACGACTTTAGCACCGCCGAGCGCGAACACGGCTTCGGGCTTGCCGCCGACGGGCAGACACTTGCGTATTCCGCCGTCATTGGTCTGCAGATAGATCCAGGCGATGTGGTGCTCTTCGAGCATGGGATGGTCGATGCTGCCGACATGAACCGTGCAGGCGTCGCCTTCCACCTTGATGACGGGGACGTGCTTTTCCTGGCTCGCGTCAACGCTGCCGGGGATGAGCTCGGTCATGTGCTGGCCGCAGCAGGTCATCGGCGCGCCGGAAGAGTGAATCATGCCAACGAGGTTGCCGCAGATGTCGCAGCGGAAGAAACGGGTTTCACAAGTCATGATGAAGTTCCTCCTTGATCATTTTATTTTTATACGAAGGGAATGTTGCGGCAAAGCCGCATACAAAAAAGGAAATCTGTTACGAACGAGATAACGTTCGCGATGCGAGGTTCTGTTATGTATGATACACCCATTTTATAGGGATGTCACTATCTAATAACAATTATTATTAGCGGCATCTAATCGGGTTAATACTATTATACGAAGTTATTCGGGAAAATGCCAGAACATCTCGAAAAGTCGGATGTTTCGGGGGATATTTTGACCATGAGAAAAAGATTTACAGCGCAAATCAGATAACCGCAGTCATTCGGAAGATTTGGATTAACCCTGCCTATTTCTGTTAAATAAAAATTCATCGCAAAAATTGAGAAACAGAGTATAATCAGAAAAGAGAGTATTCAGGAGGATTCGTATGGGACTCGATGCATATCTGCCAATCTGGAAACAGCTCACGAAAGAAGACCAGCAGGCACTGGAAGAGGCCGCTGTGTTTCGCAGTGTTCCGAAAGGCACGATCATCCACAACGGCTCCGCGGATTGCATCGGCGTGCTTGTGATCAAGAGCGGACAGCTGCGCTCGTATATCGTCTCTGATGAAGGAAAAGAAGTGACTCTGTACCGCCTGCTGGAGCGGGACATCTGTCTGTTTTCCGCGGCGTGCATGATGTCAAGCATCCGCTTTGAGGTCACCATCGAAACCGAAAAGGATTCCGATGTCTGGCTGATTCAGACCGAAGCGTATCACGCGGTGATGGAGCGCAGTGCTCCCTTGGCGAACTACACCTGCCAGGTGCTGGCTTCGCGGTTCTCCGAGGTGATGTGGCTGATGGATCAGCTGCTCTTCAAGCGCTTCGACGCGCGGCTTGCGACCTTCCTGCTGGAAGAGAGCACGATTGAGGACTGCGACACGCTGGAGATCACCCATGAGAAGATTGCGAACCATATGGGCACCGCGCGCGAAGTGGTTACGCGCATGCTCAAGTATTTTCAGGAAGAGGGTATGGTCTCGCTCACGCGCGGCGGGGTGACGATTGTTAACCGCGCCAAGCTGGATGCTAAAGCAGGGTAATAGTGTGGATCATTCTGGCTTTGCCAGAGATTATCGAAAAGAATAATTCGGCTTTCATCAAATTCGGCGATTCATTCGCCGGATTTGTTTTATAAAATGCTCAAAGAGCATTTTATTCTCACAGAAGAAAACAAGCGCAATGCCTTTGGTATTGCGCTTGAACCGCAAAGCGCCGTCCGGGTGGAGCCGGGCGGCGCTTGTTGCGTTGCTTGCAGTTTTTTCCTTACGGGATCAAGGAGAGGATTTGGGGCTTGGGGCGCGCGCCGGCGGTCTGGTTGACCACCTTGCCGTCCTTCATGACGATGAGCGTGGGGATGCTCATGACGCCAAACTTGGCTGCGAGTTCGGGCTGTTCGTCGACATTGACTTTGCCGACGGAGATGTCCGCCCGCTCTTTTGCAATCTCATCGATGATGGGGGAAACCATGCGGCACGGGCCACACCAGCTTGCCCAGAAGTCGAGGAGTACGGGTTTTGTTTCTTTTAAAACTTCTGCATCGAAGTTGTCCTTCGTGATAACCTTGACGGACATTGTTGTAGCTCCTTTGCTGTTGATGATATCATTGTACGAAAATTGACACAATGGCACAGTGACTATGTTACACTAAGAATATAGCATGATTCGGGCGTTTTTTCTACAAATATATCTAGAAAAGCAGGGGGTACTTTCACATGCAACTGGTGATTCTCTTCGGACCGCACGCGGTGGGTAAGATGACGGTCGGGCAGGAACTCTGCCGAATGACGGGGTTGAAGCTGTTTCACAACCACATGACCATCGAAGCGCTGGGCGATCTGTTCGTCAGCCATCCGGTCATTGGCGGGAAGCTCGTGAATCTGTTCCGCGAAGAGGTGTTTCTGGCGTTCCGCAACCTCGATGAAAAGGGGATGGTCTTTACCTATATGTGGGCGTTGGACGCCGAAAGCGACTGGGCGTATGTGCGCCATGTGGAGGAACTGTTCTCCGAAGTCGGCGCGGATGTGTATTACGTTGAATTGGAGGCAGAGGAAGCCGTGCGGCGCGAACGAAACCGAACAGAAAACCGCCTGATGAACAAGCCCAGCAAGCGGAAACCGGAGCATTCTGACGTACTGTTTTCCGCGCTGGAGAGCCGGTACCGACTCAATTCACTGCCCGGTGAGATTCAAAAAACGCGCTATATGCGCCTCAACAACACCAATCTTTCTCCGGAAGAAGCGGCAAAGCGGATCTGCGAACACTTCGGGTTCTGATGCGCTGTATTATTTTATACACTTTAGCGCGTTAATACAGCACACAGAAAAAGCCGTAAATCGGCGTCATTTCGACAAAAACAAATTTTCAACAGTGTATTGACGCGGATGATTATGCAGGATAGACTCAACTTATCCGATGAAATTAACAGGATAACGGAGTATATCGTATGATCGAACTAAACGGAGCTACGCTGACCATAGACGAGGTCGTTCACGTTTGCCGCCATAATGAGCAGGCGGAGATTCCGCGGGAAGCGCGCACCGCCATCGACCACTCCCGCGCGCACGTCGAGGCGATGCTCAAAAGCGGAGAGGCGGTCTACGGCCTTACCACCGGCTTTGGCAAGTTCTCCGAAGTGCGTATTGCGGACGAGGACGCGGCCGAGCTGCAAAGAAACCTGATCATCAGCCACGCCTGCGGCACGGGGGAACCTCTGCCGACCGAGGCGGTGCGCGGGGTGATGTTGCTGCGCCTCAACGCGCTGGCATCCGGTTTCTCCGGCATTCGTCTTTCCACGATGGAAACGCTGTTATTGATGCTCAACCGCGGCGTGCATCCCGTGATTCCCGAAAAAGGCAGCCTCGGCGCGAGCGGGGATCTGGTTCCCTTGGCGCACATGGTGCTGCCGCTGATCGGACTCGGGCTTGCGGAATACCGCGGCGAACTTCTTACGGGAGCCGAGGCGATGCGGCGCGCGGGCATTGAGCCCGTGCAACTACAGGCAAAAGAGGGTCTTGCGCTGATCAACGGCACGCAGGTGATGACTGCCATTGGCGCGCTCTGCGTCCACGACGCGATGCAGCTCGCCAAGAACGCGGACATCATCGCGTCTTTAACCTGCGAGGCGCAGAACTGCATCACAAAGGCATTTGACCCGCGCGTGCATCTGCTGCGCGGGCATGCGGGGCAGATCGACTGCGCGGAGAACCTGAGAAGCATCCTCAAAGACAGCCGACTTTCCGGCGAGAACATCCCCGGCAAGGTGCAGGACGCGTATTCCATCCGCTG
>PNNR01000017.1 GCA_013824375.1 Clostridiales bacterium | reverse complement strand
ACGTCAAGAATCATCATGATCAAGAATCCACCCATGACGCCGAGCGTGCCGATGTTACTGTGCTCGCCTAGATGCGCTTCTGGAATCAACTCCTCCACGACTACATACATCATAGCGCCCGCTGCAAACGACAGCATCCAGGGCATATAGGGCGCAATAAACGCGGAGACGAGCACGGTTAACAGCCCGAAGATCGGCTCCACGATGCCGCTGAGCATGCCGCTGACAAATGATTTGCCGACGGGCATGCCTTCCTGACGAAGAGGAAGAGAAATCGCAGCTCCCTCCGGGAAATTCTGGATGCCGATGCCCAACGCAAGCGCGATGGCCGGTGCAAACGCGAGCGGAGAGCTTGCGCCGTGCTGCGCTGCAAGAGCGAACGCGAGGCCAACCGCCATACCTTCGGGGATGTTATGGAGCGTGACCGCCATCACCAGAAGGGAAGTACGCTTCATATGCGTGCGCGGGCCTTCCGCATCGCGTGATCCGGGGTGTAAATGCGGGATCAACGCGTCGAGCCCCATTAGAAAAGCAATGCCGAAAATAAAGCCGAGCGCGGCGGGAATCCAGCCGATCTGTCCTGCGGCCTCTGCCTCTTCAATCGCGGGAATCAAGAGACTCCAAACGGACGCCGCGATCATAACGCCCGCGGCAAAGCCCATGAAGATCTTCTGCACAGAGCCGCTCATCTGTTTGCGGAAAAAGAATACCATCGCAGCGCCAAGGGTTGTCATCAAAAATGTAAATCCGGTGCCCGCTGATGCGTAAAGTAACGCTCGACCCATCTTGATTCACCTTCCTAGTCATAATTTGTTTATCTATTGAGATTTATTACTAAAATCGTAGCGAGTTTTCTTCTCTGAGTCAATAACAGAGTTCGAATAGTTGGCGGAAAGGCAATAGATGGTGGGTATAAAAAGAATTGTCCCCGCCTGCAAATGTCGCCTTTTCGGAGCCATTGCTGGCACGCTGCAACAATTTTGCAAAGCGGGGTCAATTCGAGGAGAGAGAAGATGAAGAAACGCGAGTGTGTCTGCCGAATTACGTTGCCGGAAGCGAACCGCTCTATTGCTCATAGTGTTGGGATATTACTTCGGTGCAACCGCAGTTTGCGACCATACCGTTTTTTGTTGACTCAGCCTTCGAGGATATATTGGTTTAGCACCGTCTCCAGATATTCCTGGCGTCCGGAGATGTTCGACGTCACGCCGTGGATGAGGGCATACGCTTCCAGCTCGGAGAATCCGACTCTGCCGCCGACGATGTCCTTGCCGATGCCTTGCGTGTAGCTCTCGTATCGTTTGGCGATAAACTGCTCAAACACGCCGTCCTCGACGAGTTTGCTGGCTACGCGCAGACCCTTAGCAAAGGTATCCATACCGGCGATGTAGGCGAGGAAGAGGTCGTCTTCCTGGAAAGAACCGCGGCGCACCTTCGCGTCAAAGTTGAGTCCGCCGGAGGTGAAGCCGCCCGCAAGCAGGATTTCGTACATGGCAAGCGTCGTGTCGTATATGTTGGTCGGAAACTGATCTGTATCCCAGCCGAGCATCGGATCACCGGTGTTGGCGTCCACGCTGCCGAATACGCCGTTGATGCGCGCCACGTTCAGTTCGTGCTGGAAGGTGTGCGCCGCAAGCGTTGCGTGGTTGGCCTCAATGTTCATCTTGAAGTACGGTTCGAGCTTGTACTTGCGCAGGAACGAGAGCACCGTTGCCGTATCGAAATCATACTGATGCTTGGTCGGCTCCTTGGGTTTGGGTTCGATCAGGAACTGCCCGGTAAAACCGATTTTCTTTGCGTAATCCACCGCCATCTGCAAGAGCCGCGCGAGGTTATCGAGCTCCAGCGACATGTTGGTGTTCAACAGCGTTTCATAGCCCTCACGGCCTCCCCAGAAGACGTAGTTCTCGCCGCCGAGCAGCTGCGTGACCTCGATCGCCTTCTTGATCTGCGCCGCCGTATAGGCAAACACGCTCGCGTTGGGAGAGGTGGAGGCGCCGTGGACGAACTTTTCATCAGAGAAGCAGTTAGATGTGCCCCAGAGGCATTTGATGCCCGTGCGCGCCATCTCCAGACGGATCACTTCGACGACTTCGTCGAGTACGCGGTTCGTCTCAAGCAGGCTCGCCTGTCTCGGCGCGATATCCGCATCATGGAAGCAGAAATAGCCGATCTGCGCCTTTTCCATGAATTCAAACGCCGCATGAACGCGCGCTTTCGCGCGGGCGATGTCGTCTGAGGTTTCGTCCCAGGGACGGAAGATCGTAGGCCCGCCGAAAGGATCGTTGCCGCGATGGGTGAACGTGTGCCACCAGCTCATCGCAAACCGTAGATGATCCTTCATCGGCTTTCCGGCGACGATCTCAGTGGGGTTATAATATTTGAACGATAAGGGGTTTTTGCTCTTCGGCCCTTCGTAAGCGATGGTGCCGACCTGTTCAAAATATGCCATAGCGGGTCTCCTTTGGCGGTATGCGCAGAGGGATGCAGAGAAAACGACAGAGTAGTTTAAACAAATGATTTAACCGCGCGGCGTTTGCTGACGACGTCGAAGATAACGGCGACCAGCAGCACGAGACCCTTGACGACCTTCTGGAAGTTCGAGTCAACGCCGATGATGTTCATGCCGAGGTTGAGCACGCCCATGAGCACCGCGCCGACGACCACGCCGCTGACCTTGCCGATGCCGCCGTAAGCGGATGCGCCGCCGATGAAGCAGGAGCCGATGGCATCCAGCTCATAGTTGGTGCCCGCGGCGGGGTTTGCGGAGGTGAAGCGCGCCGCGACGACCAGAGCAGCCAGCGCGCTGAGGAAGGAGACGTTGACATAGGCCATGAAATAGATGCGGTTGGTATTGATGCCGGAGAGTTTCGTCGCCTTTTCGTTTCCGCCAAGGGCGTAGAAATGGCGGCCGAACGTTGTCTTCGCGGTGATGTAGGTATAGATCGCGACAATACCGATGAGCCAGAGCAGGATGTACGGGATGCCCTTATATTTCGAGAGCTTGTACATCAGCAGCATGACGATGCTGCAGAGCAGTATAATCTTTGTGTAAAGCGATGCGGGTTTTTCCGCGTTGTAACCCTTGCGCTTTTTGGTGATGTTGGACCAGATGGCGGAGACGATGAAGATTGCACAGCAGATCACACCAAAGATGATGCTGGAATATTTGATTGCGCCGCCGTCAAGCGCGGGGATATTGACGTAGTTATTAAAGATGGCGAGATATTCTTCCGAGAAGCCGGAGATCGTCAGTCCGCCGAGGATCGCCTGCGCAAGTCCGCGGAAGAGCAGCATGCCCGCGAGGGTGACGATGAACGGCGGGATGCGCACATAGGCGATCCAGAAACCCTGCCAGACGCCGATGGCGATACCGACCAACAGGCAAAGCACCATCACGAGGTAGATGTTCCAACCGAGGTTGACCATTAAAACGCCCGCGATTGCGCCGACGAGGCAGACCGTAGCGCCGACTGAGAGGTCGATGTTGCCACCGGTGAGAATGCAGAGCAGCATGCCCACCGCGAGGATGACCACATAGGAGTTCTGCATGATCAGGTTATTGATGTTTTGCGGCAGGAACATGCGTCCCTCCGAACGGGCGACGAAAAACAGATAGACCAGCACGAGTGCGATGACCATCGTGTTCTTCAGAAGGAAGGATTTGGTTTTTTCCCAGAGGACTGTGTTTTTGCTGCTCATGGCTTATGCTCCTTTGTTTACGCTGAGTATGCTGGACATGATGCGCTCCTGTGTTGCGCTCTTTGCGTCCATTTCACCGACGATCTTGCCCTGACTCATGACGTAGATGCGGTCGCACATACCGAGCACTTCCGGCATCTCCGAGGAGATCATTACGACGGATTTGCCCGCCGCGACGAGATCGTTGATGATGCAGTAGATTTCATATTTCGCGCCGACGTCGATACCGCGTGTGGGCTCGTCGAGAATCATGATGTCGGGCTCCGCGAACATCCATTTGGCAAGCAACACTTTTTGCTGATTGCCGCCGGAGAGGTTGCCGACGTCCTGCTCCACCGTGGGGCTCTTGACGCCAAGTTTTTCCTTCATGGCAACTGCTACCTTGTGCTCCAGATCGAGGTCGATCACGTGCCGATGGCTGACTTTGTCGAGACGCGCAAGCGTCGTGTTGACGCGGATGGGATTTGTCAGGATCAGGCCGTTGCCTTTACGGTCTTCCGTGACATACGCAAGCCCATGCTTGATGGCTTCGCGTTCGTTGCTCAGCGCGACTTCCTTGCCATGAATTTTGAGCGTGCCGCGGATGCTGTTGCCGTAGCTCTTGCCAAAGATACTCATGGCAAACTCAGTTCTGCCCGCGCCCATGAGACCGGCGATGCCGACGACTTCGCCTTTCTTGAGCTTAAAGGAAACGTCGTCAACAACCGTACGGTCGGAATACAGCGTGTGCTGTACGGACCAGTTTTCCACCTCGAGCACGACTTCGTCCTGCACGTGAGGCACACGCGCGGGGAAGCGGTTGGTGAGTTCGCGTCCGACCATGCCGCGAATGATGCGCGCTTCATCTACCTGCTGCTCCGCCATGTCGAGAGTTTCGATGACCGTGCCGTCGCGGATGATCGTGATCTGATCGGCAACATAAGCGATCTCGTTGAGCTTGTGCGAGATGATGATGGACGTCACGCCATGGTTCTTGAAGTCTTTCAGCAGATTCAGCAGCTTCATCGAATCGCTCTCGTTGAGAGAAGCGGTCGGCTCGTCGAGAATCAGCAGCTTGACGTTCTTGGAAAGTGCCTTCGCGATCTCGACCAGCTGCTGTTTTCCGATACCGAGGTCCTTGATCAGCGTATGGGAAGATTCTTTCAGGCCAACGATAGCGAGTAGCTCGTCTGCTTTGGCGTAGGTCTCGTTCCAGTCGATGTTCACCGCGCTGCCGCGCTCATTGCCCAGGAACATGTTCTCCGCGATGGAGAGATAAGGCACCAGCGCCAGCTCCTGATGGATGATGACGATGCCGCTCTTCTCGCTGTCGCGAATCTTCTGAAAATGACAGACCTTGCCGTCATAGACGATTTCACCCGAGTAGCTGCCGAACGGGTAGATGCCGGACAGCACATTCATCAGCGTGGATTTTCCCGCGCCGTTTTCGCCGACCAGCGCGTGAATCTCCCCGCGCCGCACTTCCAGACTGACGTCGTCCAGAGCTTTTACACCGGGAAATTCTTTTGTTATATGCCTCATTTCGAGAATATGATCCGACATAATATTCCTCCAAGATCGCGTGTTCATATATGAATATATCCGAAAATGTGATATTGATGGACTGCGTAACGATTTCACTGCGTCAGAAGCGCCTTACGCCGGCGTACTGAAATCGCGGCGACGAATAAAGAGAACGGAAGAATGAATTCGAAGGGCGGGCGGGTGACCGCCCGCCCTTCGACCGGTTGGACCGGATGCGGGGGTGAATTACTTGAGCTGGTCTTCGGTGTAGTAACCGGAGTCGATCAGCAGCTCTTTGTAGTTATTGATGTCCGCGAACACCGGTGCGCAGAGGTAGGTCGGGATGATACCCGTGCCGTTGTCATAGCTCTTGGTGTCGTTGACTTCCGGAGTCTTGCCTGCGAGCAGATCACTGGCCATCTGGACGGTCTGCGCTGCGAGAGTACGGGTGTCCTTGAAGATGGACATCGACTGCTTGCCGGCGATGATGTCCTTGGTGTTGGCAACGTCGCAATCCTGACCGGTGACGATCGGGTACTTGCCGGTGTAGGAGCTGGCCAGAGCGTTCGTTACGCCCTTCGCGGTGGAGTCGTTGGAGCAGAGGCATGCATCCAGCTGGGTGCCATCAGCATAGAAGGACGCGAGGATAGCTTCCATGCGGGCCTGGGAGGTTTCGGTGCTCCACGCGGGGGTGGCGACTTCTTCAAACTTCATCTGACCGGAAACAACCGTCAGAACGCCGCTGTCGATGTACTTCTGGAGCACGTCGATCGCGCCCTGATAGAAGTAGAGAGCATTGTTGTCCGCCGGGTCGCCCGCGGTGATTTCGATGTTGTACTTACCACCGTCAGCAAGTTTCAGAGAAGACTCAATGTACTGACCCTGGATGGTGCCGACCATGTAGTTGTCGAACGTGCAGTAGTAGCTGACTGCGTCAGTGTCCATGATCAGGCGGTCATACGCGATGACGTAGATGCCTGCATCCTTGGCGGTGCCGAGAACCTGGGTCAGCGTCTTGCCGTCGATGGCGGCGATGACGAGGACCTTCACGCCCGCGGAGATCATGTTTTCGATCTGGCTGACCTGGGTGCTGACCTCGTTGTTGGCATACTGCAGATCAACTTTGTAGCCGGCCGCTTCGAACTTTTCTTTCATGTTCGCGCCATCCTGGTTCCAACGCTGCAGATCCTGGGTGGGCATCGAGATGCCGACGAACTTGTCGTTCTTGGCGCCCGTGCCTGCGCAAGCTGCCATTGAGAACAGCAGTGCCACGACTAGGAGTACGGTGATGATCTTCTTCATGTGTACAATTCTCCTCCTTAAGATATGATGTGTTTGATGTGCCTACTTGGCTGTATCTACAAGCTACCACAATACCCGGCAATCAGAAACAGGATATATCGGATAAAGCCTGCTCAAAATTGGCTTATTTTTATGAAGCATATTGCGTGACAGCAAAATATTGCGCAGAACGACAAACGCGGCAGCAAAATAGTCCTGTGTTATAAAATAATGCTACTTTCGGCAACGAAAACGCCCGAACCATCCGGTTCGGGCGTTTGTTGCATTGACACACAGTCAATCCAGATTCAGATACACCTGTTCTCTGCGATGGAACCCGCCGTCGATGATCACCTCGTCGATATTGTCCCGCGTGACCATAATGGGCGTAAGTTTCTTATACGGCACGTCGTATACGCCGTCGAAAATCGTATCTGCAGTCCGGGGCATTTCACCGTTGACCATCTTGACGACGATTTCTGCAGCCTCTTTGGCGAGCTTCTCAACGGGCTTATACACGGTCATCAGCTGCGTGTCTTCCACGATTCGTTGGCATGCGGCGAGATCCGCGTCCTGGCCAACAAGCTTGACCGTGCTCGCGAGGCGATGTTCCGAAAGTGCGAGAAAGGCCTGGCTTGCGAGGTCGTCGTTTCCGCAGCGCACGCCGTCAAACTGCAGGCCGTCCGCGATCGCCTTGTTGACGACGGAGTAGGCGGTCTCCGCAAGCCAATTTGGCGCATATTCCTGCTTGATCACGGTGAGCGAACTGCTTGAGATCACCGCGTCGAAGCCCTTGTCTGCCTGCGAAACGTTCTGGTCAGTGGGTGAGCCGCAGATGCTGAGGATTCGTCCGCCGCTGGGCAGACTATCGACTAGCGCTTCCGCCATCATCGTGCCCACCATCTCATTGTCAAAGGAGATATACAGATCGCTCTTTGCGTTCATGATCAATCGGTCATACGAGATCACATAGATGCCCGCGTCCCGCGCTTTCTGCACGATATCCGAAAGGCCGTAGCAGTCCACCGCAACCACCACGATGGCATCCACGCCTTTATTGATAAAGTATTCGATCTGTGAAACCTGCTCGTTCGGGTCGCCGTTGGCAATCTGAACGTTTACTTCTGCACCGAGTTCGCTCGCGGTTGAGACAAACACATCCCGATCCCTCTGCCAGCGCTCGATGAGGAACGAGTCGAAGGACATACCGATGAGCGGCTTATCCTCGCCACTGGGTTCCTTTTGCGCTTCCGTATTGCTTCTGCTGCAGCCGGGGGAAAGAAGCGCAAATGTCAATGCGAGAAGAAACATGATCACGCGTTTGCAGACGCGATAAGTTGCCATGATTGCGCCTCCGTTTCGTTGTTAACCAGTAAGCGGTTGCTTCAGTTATTGGTGATTTTGAGCACTTGCTCGCGGTATTCCGTCGGGGTTACTCCTTCAAAGCGCTTGAACAAGCGGGAGAAATAGTTCGGGTCGTTGTAGCCGATTTCGGTACAGATGGCTTTGATGTTCAGCCTTCCATCCGCGAGCAGCTGCTTGGCGGTGTCCACGCGTTTCTGCGTCAGGTAGTTGATGAAGTTGTCGCCAGTCTGTTCCTTAAAGAGCTTGCTAAAGTAATAGGGACTGACGTGCACCTCTCTCGAAACCTCTTCCAGTGTCAGATCGCGATTGAAGTTGCGGTCAATGAATGCACGTGCTTTGTCAACTACACGGTTTGCCTTTTCATCAACTTTTGTGGAGATGTTTCGCGCGCTTTCAGCGATCTTTCGTAAGAACCAGATCTTTAGCTCTTCATAATTTTCCGTCGCGAGCACAGTCTGCAGATAGTCGTCGCGGTCGAGGAAGCGATATTTAAGTCCGCCGCCCTCGTGAAACGCGTTGTATTCTGCGCGCATCACAAATTCAAGCACTTTGAGGCGAATTGTCATGTCGTGCTCAGGGTAGCGCTCCACCATCCACTGGAAGAACACTTCTGCGTCCGAAACCGCTCTCTGTGCATCGCCGCGGAGGATCATCTCCTCCAGATGTTTTTCGCGTTCGACGGGATAGCCGGTTTCATAATCGGATACAATCGGCAGATCGTTAAAATGCGAGACGATGCCCTTGCAGTATTTGAGCGCCTTGACCGCTTGCGTATAACTTTCGCAAAGCCGATTGAGCGGGACGGTTGACCCGATGCCGAGTTTGCACTCTACGCCGCACTTATCCTCCACGCGGTGTGCCAGCGCTCGGCCCTGTTCGATGAGAAGCAACCGTTCATAGTATTCATTTTCCGGTTCGTCCGCCGGACGGATCACGATGATACGATTTGCCATGGCGGGTCCGACGACGCATATGAACGATTCTTTGATGAGCCCGCGAATGGCGCTATAACCCTCGCTCGCCTTGATATTGAGGTCGAGCATGTCGCCTTCCGCTGTGCGGGTGAGTTCCAATACCATGACGGTCGTATATTTCGAGTCGATGCCCAGCAGATCAAAAAGCCGCGCATAGGCCGCGGGATCGTCACTCTGCATCAGAAGCAAATAAACAAAGCTGTTTTCCAGCACGGGTAGCATGTTTTCCATTCGTTCGCGCGTCTTTAAAGCTGTGTTACGCGCCTTTCGTTCTGAATCCACCTTGCCCATTGCGCGGCGCAGCACGTCCGCAAACACGAGGCGGTTGACGGGTTTTGTTAAAAACTCAAACACAGAAAGCCGGATGGCCTCCTTGGCGTATTCAAACTTGTCGTATGCGGTCAGCACGATAAAAAGGATGCCGGGCGATGTCGCCTGGATCGCCTGAATCGCCTCCATGCCGTTGATACCCGGCATACGGATATCCATCACCGCAATATCCGGCCGGAATCGCTCGGCGAGCTCCACCGCATCGTAGCCGGTTTTTGCCGTCTCGATGGCGCATTGGCCGGGAAAACTTTTTTCGAGGATAAATGTAAGCGCATCCAGTTCGATGCCCTCGTCATCCACCAGGAGGATTTTATACATGCTTCATACTCCGTTGCTTTGACCGTGGTAGTTCATGATTGCTGGTCAGGTGGCATGCAGATCGCTTTTGGGCAGGATGATGGTGACCGAAGTGCCGCGTCCGCGCCCACCGCTCCGGATCTCAAACACATCGTGGATGCCGTAGTAGATACGCAGGCGCTCGATGACATTTTTCAACCCTGTTCCACGGTGCTGTTGATCATCTACTTCGATGGCGAGCGGCTGCCCAATGAGTACAGCCTCAATTTCATCCCGCGTCATACCTTTGCCGTTGTCGGCGACGGTGACGAGGATGCGATCCTCCTCCGCGCGGGCGGTGAGGGTGATGCGCTTCTCCCACTTGACGTCCCGAAGGCCGTGGTTGATCGCATTTTCAACAATTGGCTGGAGGATCACGCCGGGCATCATCACGCGATCGATCTGACCTTCCACACGCTTGACGTACTGAATTTCGTTGGAAAAGCGGACATTGATGATGTGCAGGTAAGTTTCCACCTGACTGATCTCGTCCGAGAGGCTGCTGGACTGGCCTGTATGCTTGACGCTATAGCGGAAGAAATCAGCGAGGTTTTCGATGAAAAGAGTTGTTTTCTCCGCGCCTTCCAACATCGCGAGCTGCGCGCCCGCGTTGAGTGTGTTATAGAGAAAGTGCGGGTTGATCTGGCTTTGCAGGAAAATCAACTGGCTCTCCTTGAGACTGCTCTCCATTCGTAGCTGGGTCTCCTTGAGCCGGCTTTCCTCCGCCATGCGGGTTTTAATCTGGTCAACGTGCTCCTGTAGGCTTTCCGTCATCTGGTTGAACGCGTCCGCCAATACGCCGATTTCGTCCCGCGATTCCACGGTGATGAAGTCAATGTCAAAATCACCTTTGCCGACTTGCTCCACCTGACGGGCGAGTTTTGTCAACGGTTTAGTGATCGTGCTGGAGAGTAGCATCAAAACGAACATATTGCCGGTGATGGCGACGAGCAGGATCACCGTGCTGAAGGTCTGCAAATAACCCAGAGACGCGCGAAGGGTATTATAGCTCTCTGCGTTGGTCTTAAATCGCGCGTTGTTGAGCTCGTTAATGTAGGTATCCAGATACCCGTAGAACC
This sequence comes from Clostridiales bacterium, assembly GCA_013824375.1. Classification (GTDB taxonomy): domain Bacteria; phylum Bacillota; class Clostridia; order Christensenellales; family CAG-138; genus UBA7703. The sequence continues at coordinate 3,227 of PNNR01000017.1, read as the reverse complement.
TGCTTGCCTCGTCATAGATTGAGCGATATTGCTCGACATCGCGCCCGCGCTTTGCCGCAACCGCGGAATTAGCTAACCTGAGATATTCGCTGGAGATATTGCGAATGTTTTTTTCTGTGAGCTTCATGTCATTGTCCGAGGGCTTGTTGTTGAGAATCTCGATTTGCTCGCTGTAGCTCTGCTCACTGAGATAGAAGTCGTTCAGCGCGGCGGTGCTCTTGGTGTTTAGGTATCGGAACATATTTTCCTGTACGTCGTCGAGCGTACCCATGAGTTGGTTTAAGCTGACGTTGCTGGAGTAAACCTTGTCGATGGTGCCGACGAGGTTATTGATGCTTAGGTGCATATAGATGTTGACGAACGCGACCATGAACATCGTAAACGCAAAAACCAGCACAAGCTTGGTTCGAAGCGGCAGATCGATGAAAGTGCGATGCATGCGGGAGAGGAGCTTCATTCTATGCCTCCCGCCTGCGCGTGCGCCGCGCGATAGTCGTCCAGATTGGCGGCGGTGACGAGCTGCAGCGTCACTGGCGTGAAGTCGCTCGTGCGCCCCTGCTCAAGGTATTCCATCAATGTGGTCACACACGAAGCGCCGACGCGGTTTGCATCCACGGTAACCGTCGCCTGAATAACGCGCTTTTCGATCGCGGACAGGATTTCGTCAGAATCATAGTAGCCTAGAATCTGAATCTGACCAACCTTGTTGTGATCGACCACCGCCTGATAGGCACAGATCGTGTTGGTTGCGTTGAGGCAGATCAGCATATCAGGCCCGTAGTTCTTGCCGAGCTGCGGTGGAATATCCGTGGAAGCGACCGTCGACGGTGTTGAGACGACAAGCTCCCGGATAGCTTCTTCTGCGGAGAAGACATTGTTGTTATCGATGGTCACAACGTCGAGCGTGACGTTTCTGCCTTCCAAACTCTCCTTGATACTGGAATATACGATGTTCTGCGCGTTTTCGGATATATCATTGCCAAAGAGCAGCACGGCATGATATTCGTTTGAGGTCTGTGCCATAGCCGCGCGCACCTGCGCACCGTAAAGCTGACCCAAATCATAACTGTTGTAGCCGACAAAGCCCTGCCTTCCTGTGCCCGTTGCGTCTGACATGACGGAAATGACAGGGATACCGTTTTCGATCGCACGGATGATGAGCCGGTTGATCTCCTCTGATCCGTCGGGTTGGAGAATGATGCCGTCGACCTTTGCAGCGATTGCGATCTCCATCAGCGCGACAAGCGGATATTGTTCCGTGAGGGAGTTGCCAACCAACTCCACCATGACGTCGGATTTCGCGCCTTCTTCTTTTGCCGCGAGCCAGACGCTCTTCCAGAACGGGTCCGTGTGGGATTCCGCGACCATGGCAAAATGGTGCGCGTAATAACTCGATCCGCCGGCATCAATGTTAAACGTGCGGGCGATCAGCACGCGATAGGCAAATACGCTCGCGAGCGTGATGAGCGACATCACGATCACGGCGAATATTGAGAGGTTTGCCTTGGCTACGTTGGAACGTTTGCGCGTCATAAATGCGCTCCCTGCAGTTTTGCGATCCGCTGGATCACTTAAACGGTTATATGCATCCGATCGATTACCAATTCGTTTAAGACGAGTGATTGGAGGGGTGCTGTGTTTGTTCTGCTACGAAGTTAGCAAGATAATAGCACAATCCCGCCAGAATTTCCACCAGGACGCGATGTTTCGACACTGCGCCGGTGAAACGAGCGGCCAGAAGTGCATTTTCATGCTGTTCTATGTTGTTAAAATGTGGTATTCTCAGTAAAATTGGTGCACCGAGATAGAGGCGCAGCTGACAGGTCAGCATTGAAATATTTTCATGGAGTGATACGCATGAGAAAATTCGACCGCGAAATTAAAAGTTTTTACGAGATCGTAGACGTGATCTCTCGCTGTGATACCATTCGCCTCGGTATTAACGATGCGGACGCGCCCTATATCGTGCCGGTTTCGTTCGGCTTTGAAGTGTTGGATGGCAAGCTCGCCGTCTATTTCCACGGCGCAAAGGCGGGCAGAAAAGCGGAGCTGCTTCGCTCGCTTCCGCGCGTGTGCATCGAGGCGGACATTTGCCACGGATTCCCGTCAAACGGGCACGGCGGTTACACCTGCGATTATGAGAGCGTGATCGGCTATGGCTATGTCGAACTGCTGGAGGGTGAAGAGGCGGTAAAGGGCGTGAAACTGCTCAACGAGCACTGCGGCATTCACGCGGAGCCTTGCCCGCCGGAGGCGATGGCGATTACCGCGGTCAACCGCGTGGTGCTGGACGAACTCTCCGGAAAGCGCAGAAACCTCGGCGACCCGAACGCATAACGAAAAAGAGATTTTTCTCGTAGATATTTGGAAAGGCGGATCCGACACGTGCTGATGCAGTTGCCAACCTTTGCGGTTGTGATCGTCTATTTACTCGCGGCGCTGCTGCCCGCGTTATTCTTGATGCGATATATTTACCGGAAAGATAAAATCGAAAAAGAACCGAAAGGTATGCTCGTCGGCCTTGTGTTCCTCGGCGTCGCGGCGGCGGTTGTCGCGATTATTCTGGAGTCGCTCGGCATCAACATCCTCTCGCGTTTTCTCGTAGAAGGAACGCCCGCGCATACCATCGTGATGGCGTTTCTCGTCGTCGCCGTGGTGGAGGAAGGCGCAAAGTTCGTCTTTCTGTTATGGCGCACGTGGCGCGATCCGAATTTCAACTACCGTTTTGACGGCGTCGTTTATGCGGTATTTGTTTCGCTCGGGTTTGCCGCGTTTGAAAATATCAGCTACGTTATGGGTTATGGCTTGGGCACTGCGGTTGCGCGCGCGCTGCTCGCCATCCCGGCGCACATGGGGTTTGCGGTGTTTATGGGCTATTTTTACGCGCGGGCGAAGCGCTGCCAAGATGACGGCAACGTTCGCGGCAAGCGCAGAAACCTCTGGGCGGCATTCTTCGTTGCGGTTCTGCTGCACGGGTTTTATGATGCCTGCGCGCTATTGGGCACGGTGCTATCCACGCTTTTATTCCTCGCGTTTGTGATCGCGATGTACATCATAGTCATCCGCCTTGTGAAAAAAGAATCCCGAAACGATCAACCGGTATAACGACAAAAGCATCCATTTTCCGCCGCTTTCACGCGGCGGTTTTTTGCTTTTGGAGTGAAAAACGGAAAACGAACTAGATTGCACACGACAAAATCAGCACTCTCGTGCGGAGAGTGCTAAAA
>PNNR01000008.1 GCA_013824375.1 Clostridiales bacterium | reverse complement strand
GGCTACTTCCTCAGCAAGCGCATGAGCAAGGATTTGATACAGACCTCGGAGCAGGCCGTCAACATTGATCTCGGGCAGGAGATGCGCTATCCAAAATCGCGCGTGCCGGAGATTCGGACGATTCAAGACAGCCTCGAGACCCTGCAAACCCGGCTGAAGCTCAAGCAGACCAGCCGCAAGAAACGCATCGACGAGCTCGTCCACCAGACCAGAACGCCGCTGACGATCCTGCGCACGCATCTGGAGGGATTTCAGGACGGCGTGATTCAGTTCACGCCGGAGGAGGTCAAGACATGCGAGTCGCAGATCGAAAACCTCTCCTCCATCATCACCAACATGAGCGGGCTGATCGACGCGGAGAAAGAGGTCGGAGAGGTGCGCAGCAGTGCCGTCGAAATCTCCGCGCTGGTTCGCCAGATCACGGCCGGACTCAAGGTGCAGTTTGATCAAAAGTCGATCGGGTTGGAGTCGGCCAGCCACGCGAAAATTTCAGTGCAGACTGACCCGTACCGGCTGAGCCAGGCAGTTTACAACCTGCTGACGAACGCCTACAAATTTACGCCGTCCGGCGGTCGCGTCTCCATCGCCTATGATGTCATCGACGAAGAGCTGGTGCTGTCCGTGCAGGATACCGGCATCGGCATCCCGCCGGAAGAGCAGGCGCGGGTGTTTGAGGCATACTATCGCGGCAACAACACGGGCAGTACCTCCGGTGAGGGGATCGGGCTGTATCTTGCGAAAGAGAATCTGCAGCAGATCGGCGGCAGAATTGAGGTCGCGTCCAAACCCGGCCACGGCAGCACGTTTACGATTCATCTTCCTGTCAGCCGCGAGCGCGAATCAGCGAAGGAGGGTGCGCCTGCATGAGGAAAGTAAACAACAACTTCCTCTTTAATTTCATCGCACCTGTCTATGGATTGTTTTACAACAAGCAGAAGAACCGCTATCGTGAGGTGCTCGCGCGCTTTTTGCCGGACTGGCGGCAGCAGGGATACGCGAGCATCCTCGACGTCGGCTGCGGCACGGGCGCGTTGTGCTCGGTTCTCAACGCGGCTGGATTGTCCGTGACAGGCATTGATCCCGCAGAGAAGATGCTCTCAATCGCCAAACGGCAACCGGAGAATCAAGACATCCGGTTTCTGCAGGCAAACGCGTTGGTGCGCCTGCCGTTTGAAGACAAGTCTTTTGATATTTCAATCGCATCCTATGTCGCCCACGGCCTGCAGAAAAGCGAGCGCATGAAGCTGTACGCCGAGATGAGCCGGGTCACGCGCAGCAGCGTGATCATCTACGATTATAATCAAACCCGCTCGCTCATGACCTCTTTTGTCGAGTGGTTGGAGCGCGGCGACTACTTCCGGTTCATCAAGAACCCGAAGGGCGATATGGAGGATTGCGGTTCGGAGTTGGGCAAATGCTTCTCCGAGGTTCGCGTTCTCGACGTGGACAAGCGCGCGGCATGGTATGTCTGCACGCCGCGCTAACGGTGTTATTAGAATCTTCTTCTCAGATATTGCGGGAAAATATAAAACCACCCGGTTGAGTGGTTTTATGACCTGCTCTCATAAAATTGTACTGCTTCTTTTGGGGACACTTCATGTTTGAAAGATCATCATAAAAAATGTTTGTTACCGCTTGATTTCACGTATTCGTCCAGATAGACTTTTGACCACAAAACGTTTTTCATCGTTAAACGGCCAAATGAAATGATGGATTTCAGGCGATTCGAGATTGCTCTCCAATTCCTCCAGCGCATTGATCGCCAGCTCGTTCCCCTGCTCTTCGATCAGAGACTGCATCAGGCTTGCGTCTATGCAGTCTTTTGCATTTTGTTCTGCGAGGATGCATAGGCGTGGATCATCCGGCTGGAGTTCCATGATGTCGGATAACACAGTCAGCCTGCCACAGGGGGACAGCAAACTTAACATCAGCTCGTTATACCCGCGAAGCACACGTTTCATGCCGCGATGCGCCGCGATCAGGATCCGATTGAGTTCCCCGTAGTCATAAGTGCCGGACGCATACAGAATTTTCAGCAGCACTTCAATCTGCGTGTAGACCAGCTGCGTATAGACCGGGCAGGACAGCACAAGCTCGAACATACCATAAGGCGATGGTTCCGGCCGCATTTCGGACAGAATCGCCGTCAACTCTCGCGCAAGTTCATCCGCAGATGCCTGTCGCATCACTGCGCTTTCCAGCCGCTCGAACAACCGCGCACGCTCCGCACCCGAAAAATCGCATCGTACGATTTCGATTTTCTGTCGCAGTTCGTGCGGCAGCGCCTGCCGCGCAACGCCGCGTTCGACGGCCTCCGTGTCGATATCGGCAAGTACAACGCGTTTCGACGCGCCGCAGAGCAGCGGCAGGTCAACATCGTTGAGCGCGCCCGCGCCGAGCACGATGCTGTTGCCAAAAATGCCACCAAGCAGCCCGCCGATTTCGGATCGGTAGGCTGCCCAGCGGATGTAGCTCGCATCGGGATCGTGACTTGCGTTGACGTCCCGGTTGAATTGCTCCATGCTGAAATTTTTCAGTTTCAGGGGCATTTTTTACGTTTCGCTCAAGAGTTTGTCGATGCCGATCGCGGCCTGATGTCCGTCCGCGACGCCGTTGATGATATCCATGCCGCGGATGAGGTCTCCGCCGACAAAAAGCCAGGGCAATCCTTCGACCTGTCGGTTCTCGTTGACCTGAATCTTGCCGCGGTACATCTTGAGCTGATTCGATACCGACTCCGGCAGGTACGACAGATCGCTTGTCTGACCGACGGCAAGATACACCTGTTTGGCGACGATGCATACTTCGGCGTTGTAGTCGAACTCCGGGTTGAATCGATTGTTTTCATCGAACAGACGCGTACAGACGCAGCCCTGAATCGCCGTGACCGAGCCGGTTTCGAGGTCGATTTCGATCTTCTGCGGACCGCAGCCGAGGTTCATCTCGATGCCTTCCTCCGCGCCCGCGAGTATCTCCTCTTCGTCGGCAGGAATCTGGTCGCGCTGCTCGAGAGCCATCATCTTCACGTTGCTCTTGCCGAACTTCTCGTTCTGCAGACGTACCAGCGTACGCGCGACGTCGAACGCCACGTTGCCCGAGCCGATAACCGTCACGTCATCCTTGATGTCCGGCATCGGGCCCGCGCCGCGCAGGTATTCCGTCGCTTCCGAAAGGAATTCCATCGCCAGCACGACGTCCCGGCTGTCTTCTCCCTCAATCTTCAGATGGCGCGTATAGGGATAGCCCGTCGCCATGAAGATTGCGTCGTATTTCTTCTGCAGGTCTTCAAACCGAACGTCTTTGCCGACCTCCGTGCCGGTGATGAACCGCACGCCGAGTTTCCGAATGATCGAAACATCGCGGTCAAGCGCTTCGTCTGTCAACCGGTAGCGCGGCACGCCGTAGCGCATCGGTCCGCCGACCTTTTCGCGCCGCTCGTACACATCCACCTCATACCCCAGCGAGCCGAGATAATAGGCGGCGGAGAGACCGGACGCACCGGAGCCGACAATGGCGACCTTGCCCGCGCCGGGTTTGGACACCTTCGCGTTGACGACGGATTCGTATGCCTCGTCCGGCGCGTTGTCAATGATATAGCGCTTCAGCCAGCGGATGGCGATCGCCTCGCCGCGATTAGAGATTGAGCACACGCTCTCGCACTTATGCGTGCATACACGGCCGCAGACCGCCGAGAGCGGGTTGGTCTTGTAGAGATACGCGAGGCCTTCCTTCAGGTCTCCCTTCCATACGGACTCGATGTATTCCGGAATGTTCATATGCGCAGGGCACGTCTTGGTGCAGATGCCGCAGGCCACGCACCGCGCAGCTTCAGCCTTCGCCTGTTCGGCGGAGTATCCGCGGACGATCTCGACAAACGAACGCTTGCTCTCTTCGACGGAAATCTCAGGCATGGGCTTTCGCTTGAGATCGAGCAGATCGCTGTTTTCGTCCTTGACGTATCCCGCGATGATCGGGGTGCCAGTGATATCCCGATCGGTCGGCATGGAGACGAACGCTTCCGGATCGGGAGAGTTGTACAGATACGCTTTGCTCATGCTCAACGAGCCGGACGTACAGATATCGACGCACAGTCCGCAGAAGCAGCAGCGTCCGTAGTCGATGACGGGGCGCTCCGGCAGGGAGCCCTCCTCCTCCTGCACGTCAGCGCGCTGCGCCATCGTGATCGCAGCCGTCGGGCATATCTCGGAGCAAGTTCCGCAGCCGATGCACTTCGTCCAGTCGTTGACATGGAATCCGCGGTAGTTGTCCTGCGACTCGCGCGGATGCTTGAAGATATCGTCCATGGGGATGGTGACCGGTTTTCGGAACAGGTATTTCCACCCGGTGAACGGGGCAAAGATGCTTGTTTTCTTCATACCTTCCCTCCTATCGGTCGATTTCCGGCGAACAGATGCCCATTGTGTCAAACCAGAGAGCCGCATCGTCGATGCGGTGTCCCGGCAGGTATTTCTCGATGCCGAGCGTGGCCTGCGGGAAAGACGCTCCTCTGACCGCCACGCGGTACGGCATCGTTCCGCCGGTGGATACCGTGTAATAGCCGTATTCTCCACGGCTGGCCTCGACCGCCGAATATACCTGTCCGGCGGGTACCTGCCACCGCAGCGCGCTGCCGTCGAGCGCTTTTTCGCGCACCTTACCGGCAGGCATCAGATCGAGTATCTGCCGAATGATGCGGATGATCTGATACATCTCCAGATATTTCAGCGTCAGGCGGGTGTGCGCGTCGGAATACGTCGCGGTCGGCACGTCAAACTCCACCTTATCATACCGCGCATACGGGGTTACCTTGCGCAGGTCGTACGCCTTGCCAGTGGAAGAACGCATGCCGATGCCGGTGACGCCCAACTCCCAGACAACCTCCGCGGGCAGCATGATCTGATCCTTGGTTCTTGCCTGAACCGACGGATTGTTGAGAACCAGGTTTTCATAGTCGGGCAGGCGGCTCTCCAGATCGTCCACAAATGCGAGAATCTTCTTCTCGATGCCCTTGGGAAGATCCTTTCGCACCCCGCCGATCGTGATGTACATATGATACACGCGCTGGCCCGTGATCTCCTCAAACAGCGTCAGGATCGAGTCGCGGTCAGCCTGCGCCCAGTACATCGCCGTATACAGGCCAGTCGGGCCGCCGATCCCGCCGAACGCCATCAGGTGCGCCGACAGTCGGGCGAGCTCGAGTACCAGCATGCGGATCCAGTGCGCGCGCTCCGGCACCTCAACGGATGCAAGCGCTTCTGCGTTGAGCGCGAACACCATCTCGTTGGGATCCGGCTCCGGCACGCAGATGCGCGGGATGAGCGCGATGTTGTTCATCCAAGTGCGGCGTTCCATCGATTTTTCAAAGCCGCGGTGCAGCATGCCGGGGAGCAGGTACGAGCGCTTGATGATGTCGCCGTCCACGTACATGTGAATGCTCGAGTTGCCGTGCATACCCGGATGCTGCGGGCCGAGGAACAGTTTTACTTCCTTCATTGCCCCTCACCTGCTTTCGTGTTGAAGTCCGTCTTGTACTCCCGCGCTTTATACTTCCGGTCGGAATACGCCTGCGGATCAAAGTCCTTGCGCATCGGCGGCATGTCGTCCCAGTTCTCCAAGAAAAGAGGCTTGGACGAATCAGGATTGCCGTTGAACTCGACACCGAAGAACTCGTGCACATCCCGCTCGTAATACTTCGCGCCGGGGTAGATGCCCGTCACTGTTGTGAAAACCGGATTTGCGCGGTCTATGCGGGTTCGCACCTGCAGCCTCAATCCCGCTTCCCAGTTGAACAGCAGGTACACGAGCTGGAACTGGCCATCTTCGATCCAGTCAACGCAGGAGAGCAATGACATCTGCCGGAAGCCTTGTCCCTTTAGGTACGCCAGAACGGCGTGTACATCGCCCGGCTGAAAATCGAGAGCGGCCTGATTGGGCGTGGGATAGTCTACCTGCAGCACCGAATAGCTTTTTCCGACGTTTTCCGTCAGTTCTTTTAGTTGCATATTGATCTTACTCATGATACTCATCCTTTATCCGAAGCTCTCCGAGCGACTCGATCTGGTTTTGCTTGTACCAGTCGTAGTTATCCCGGTAGCGCTTCCATCCGTCAGCCGTCTTGTCTTTGATCATGTCGATGAGATCCTGAAAACCGTTCATAACCGCTTCGGGTTTGGGCATGCAGCCCGCGATGTAAACGTCGATCGGCAGATACTGATCCAGACTCTTGATCACGGTCGCCGCATCGTGATAGATGCCGCCGTTGATCGTGCAGGGCCCAAACGCGACGATATATTTGGGCGTGGACATCTGCTCGTAAGCGTAGATGACGCGCCGAAGCGTCTTTACGCTGAGGTATCCCGTCACGAGCAGCACATCCGCCTGTCGCGGCGTCGCCATCGGGCCCATGCCGAGTCGCTCCATATCGTAGCGCGAGGTCATCGCCTGCGGCAGTTCGATCGCGCAGCAGCCCGTGCAGTACATCAGCATCCAGAGCGAGTTCGCACGGAAGAAACGGGAAATGCCTTCCCATCCCTCTTTCAGCTTTTTTTCTTTATCCGCTGTAGCCATCTTTACACCCCCCAACCAAGATATACGACCATGACGGCCTGCAGAATCGCAAGCGCGATGGGTATCTTATAAAAGAACTTGATGACCTGGTCGATTTTAAACCGCCCCATCGCCTGCGAAATCAGAGATGCGAGCACATAGACGGCCATATACTTGAGCGCGAAACCAAGCGGATTCGCCGCTCCGCCGAGGAACAGGTTCATGAACAGGCTGACCTCGATAAAGATCGAGAACTGGTGCAGGATCATCAGCATGCCCAGCTGTTTACCGCCGTATTCGACCATCGGGCCGGATGCGATTTCCGCCGGAGCGATGAATGTCTCGAACGGCTTTTTCCCAAGCATGCCGAGCAGGCAGATAAACGCGGCGACCGTTCCGATCGGCATTTTGACAAGATTCCAGCTCAGAACGCCGGCCTGCTGCTGGATTGCCGCAAGCTGGGAAAGCGAGCTTGTTCCGTGTCCGTTGATGATCGCCAGCACGACGATCATGAACGGCACTTCGTAGCCCACCATCTGCGTCAGCGCGCGCATGACGCCGATGCCGGCCAGCGGGTTGCCCGAACCGACGGCGCTCATCGCCATGCCAAGCATGCCGACGGCGAACAGGTAGACATAGATGAAGAAGTTGTCAAAGCCCGGAAATGCCGTGAACTTCATCAGCGGCATAAACATCACCGTAGCCATGATGCCGCCGAGCGCCATCATGACGCCGAAGTCGTAGACCCAGCCATGCGTGACGCCGGTCTTGGACATCAACTTGAAGATATCGCGGAATTCCTGATACCACTTCGGCCCATAGCGCTTGTGGTAGCGGGCGACGATCTTGCGGGTGATGCCGCTGAGCGAGGTCTGCCAGAAAAACGCAAAGGCAAGAATGGCCAGACCGGTCAGAATTTGTAACGGTAGCTGATTTATGACCATAATGCACCTCCCCATAACAGAGAAACGGTTACCATTGCGATCCAGAACACAACGGTTCCGGGTTTATAGCTGAAGAACGCGTGCCCCGCCAGCCTCCCGAGCTCTTCGATTTTTCTCTCGATGATCCGGTAGAAGCTTTCTGTGCGCGGCGCCTTGTTGTAGAGCCGCTCAAACGGTGCGTAGAAGTCGTGCGCGTAATGCAGCAGTTCTGGCGTCCAGATGAACTCGGAAGCGGTGTATGTATCCATCAGCCCCACCTTGCGGGACTTCGGATGAAGTATGAACAGGATCAGCGCAACCACGAAACCGACCCCGAATATGATCGTGATCAGCGTCGGATCCAGCACGCCGTTGCTGCCCATGATCTTTGTGCCTTCGAGCGCGAGGCCCGGCAACCCGAGCGACGTCTGCACGCGGTTGATGACACCGAGCGCGATGTTTGGCACGACACCGAAAAACAGCGTGATCAGCGAGAGCAGCATCATCGGAATCATCATCAGCACAGGTGCTTCCTTTACGTTTTCGTGCTTGGTCGAAAGCTGTCCTAAAAACACGGCCGACAGCGGACGGAACACATAGAGGAACGAACCGATGCTGCCGAAGAAAGCAGCCGCAGCGGTGAAGATCATACCGTTATTGATCATCGACTGGAACATCATCCATTTCGAGATAAACCCGGCCATCGGCGGAATGCCCGCCATCGAGATGATGGCGATCAGATACACGAGATACGTCAGCGGCATCCGGTGGATCAGGCCGCCGAGCTCGCTCATCTTCGTGGTACCCGTGCGGTGTACGACGGCGGCCGCCGCAAGGAACGCCGCCGCGGAGGCAAACGCATGCGCGAGGATATGCATGAGCGCGCCGCCGACGCTGAGCGCGTCGCCCATCGCGAGTCCGATGAGAATGTAACCGCCGTTTGCGACGGACGAGTACGCGATGAGCTTCTTAAAGTCCTCTTGCCGGATGGCCATCAGCGTGCCGATTACGATGCTGATCGCGCCGAGCAGCGTGAGGAACGCGTTCGGCAGCGGCAGCCCGAACGGCTTGCCCAAGACGGAGAAGCCGGGCGCGAACGCTTTCGCGGGAGACACCGCGCGATCAGCAGCAGCACCGCGAAGCCGCCGACCTTGACAAGCCCGCCGGAAAGAATCGGAGAAAACGTGTCCGGCGCGCTGCCGTGCGCTTTCGGCAGCCAGACATGGAACGGGAACACGCCGAGTTTCACGAGCGCCGCAACGCCGATTGTGATAAATGTGACCCAAGCCAGCGTGGGATCGCCCGCCGCCGCGCTGAGCGCGTCGGCGATGATAAACGTGCCGGTTTGGCTGTGCAGGAAGAGAATCCCAAACAGCATGGAGAGCGAGCCGAGCGCCGAGAACGCATAATATACGACGGACGCGACACGCGATTTTCCCATCGGGATGATGAACATCGAAGTCCAGACGATCATTTCCCAGAACACGAACAGCGTAATGAAATCGCGGGAGAAAAACGCGCCGAGCGTGCCGGCCAGCGCCAGCAGGTACAGCAGGTTGTAAGTGGCCGGGTGTGCGATTTTCTTCATCCAATAGATATTGAAAAACGACACACAGGCGAATACGGTCAGCAATATCGTCGAGAAAAACCAACCATACTCGGTCATTTGAAATTGCAGGAACAGCAGCCGCTCGACCGGCGTTGCCGTGCTGGTGAGCCGAAGCAGCACGACCAGTGCGGCGATCGGGGCCAGAACGGTTACCCAGGCGCCCAGTTGTTTGTTGACTTTTGTCAGCAGGTATGAAAGCAGCGCGCAGATGAGAAGCCCGGTCATGACACCGCTTATGCTAAGGTAGCTAACCATTTACATCCCCCCTAAGCTTTGTCTGATGAGTGTGATGAAATCGTTCGCGCCGCTCGTACCGAAGCTTGAAAGCGTCACGATTCCGGCAGAGACAATCAAGAGCGCGATAACCAGCCCAACGATGCCCGTGACCGCCTGTCGCACAGGCGGGAACTGCGCGAGTTTGTCCTTTGCGGAGGTTTCGCCTTCCTGCCCGGCGTGCCAGAGGGCGGACAGTATGCGGATGTAGTAAACGCCCTCCACGACGCCCATCAGCAGGATGACGGCGGGCAAAATCCAGTTGCCCTGCCCAAACAACGCGCTCAGCGCGTTGAGCTTGGCGGAGAAGCCGAAGAACAGCGGTATCCCGATGAGCGACAGCGCGGCGATCGTGAACCCGACGCCAAGCAGCGGATAGCGGAAGAACGCGCCCTGAAGCCTGTCTGTCTCATCTGTGCCGCAGGCTTCGGCCAGCTGGCCGGAGACCGTGAACAGAATCAGTTTGGATACCACGTTGCTGATGAGCACCAGCACAGCAGGCAGCGCCATATGATTCAAAAACAGCAGAACCACAAGGCCGGACTGCGCGATGCTCGAATACAGCAGCGTTTCGCGTAGCGTGCGCCGGGAAAACGCGGACGCTTCCGCGAGCACGAGTGTGGCGGCTGCGACAATCGTGAACGCTGTCAGCAGCGCGCCGGAGAGCACAAACATCTCGCCGAAGATCCGCCCGAACACCAGCAGCGCGGCAAACGCATAGGCCGACACAATCAGCGAGCCAGTCAGCGGATTCGCATCTTTCAGCACGCCCCTGACCCAGCCGCCGAACGGGATGAGCTTGGTCTCCACTGCGAGGCCCGCAAAGAGCAGCACAAGCGGCAGGATGAGCGCCTGCTGCATCGGGGCGGGCGAGGCTGCCATCTTGCTCTGCATGTCTCCCATATTCAGCGTGCCGAAGAGGGTGTAGAGCAGTATGACGCCAAACAGGAACAGCCCCGATCCCAGCGAACCGACGATCAGGTAGTTGAACGTGTGCCTGAGATCCCGGTTCGCCGTTGTGATGATGTACGCGGCGATCGCGCCGATTTCCATGAACACAAAGAGGTTGAACAGGTCTCCCGTAAGCACCATGCCGTTGAGCGCGGCGAGCGTAATCGAGAGCACAGCAGCCAGTTTTGACGTATGCCGGAAGGACATGAGCATGATCAGCGCGAAGATCGCGTTGAGCAGCAGCACGCCAGTGAGCGAATAACCGTCGAGTACGAGGCTGACGCCGAACGGCGGCCTGAATCCGCCGATGACGATCACCTGCGGTTCAACATACCATATGGTGATCATCAGCGCCGCGGCGAAGTTGAACACCGCGGCCATGCCAAGCAGTACGCGGCCGATCTTTTTGAATGCGACGGCAAACAGCGCGGCGAGCAATGGGACAGCAATCAGCAAAATCGGATTCATGTCACTTGCCCTCCATTTCATCGAGATTGTATGTTCCGTAGGTTTTGTACATGCGCCGCGCCAGCGCCAGCGCCAGCGCCGTGATGCCGACGCCGATGACGATGGACGTCAGCACGAGCGCCTGCGGCAGCGGGTCAACATAGAGCAGGGCGGACGTGTTCGCCTGCGATGTCAGGATCGGCGCGATGCCGCCCCGTACATAGCCTACAGAGATGATGAACACGTTGAGGCCGATCTCAAATATGTTGAGCGCGGCGACGAGCCGGATCGTATGTTTCTGCGTCAGCAATCCGTAGATGCCGATCAGCAGCAGCACGATGGAGAAATACTGGATCATTCTGCCACCTCCTCTGTCGCGAAGCCGTCAATGGCGCCGGAGATTTCGCTGCCGACCTTCAGCCCGATCAGCGCGTATACGATCGGGATGATCCCGGCGCTGAAGAGCTTGCCAACCGTGCCGTTCGGCAGGAAGTTGTACAGAAAATAGCCGCCGGTGGCGAGACCAGCAAGTCCTATGATCACGTAAAGCGAGCCCGCAGTGCCTTCAGCAATCTTGATTCCGGCCAGTTTCACACGGAACTCGTCGTCCGCCAGATATAGCAATAGGATCGCGGCGGCGATGATGCTTCCGCCAGGGAATCCGCCGCCGGGCGTGAGATGGCCGTGTGCAAACATGTATACGCCGAATACGACGAGCAGCCCGAATGTGAGCCGCGCGCCATGTTTGAGGATGAAGTTCGGCGCGTGTTTGTACTCCAGCCGCTTGCGCTTGCCGCCCAGCAGAATGCCGACGCCAAGTGTGGAAACGAGCAGCACCGTCACCTCTCCGAGCGTATCGAACGAGCGGTAGTCCACGACGATCGACGTGACCATATTGGCCGAGCCGGACTCTTCATCCGTGGACTCGCCATAGACGACCACGTCGTTTGGTCCGTTGACAGATTTGTCGATGTACGCCTGCGAAACCCGTCCGTTCAAATCGACGTCGCCATAATATGGAAACGCCAGCGTGCCGCCGCCCGGAAAATACAGGGAAATAAAGATGAATGCTCCCAGACAGGCGATGAGGAGCAGCGAAATAAACTTTTTCATTTCTTTTCACCTTCCTCTTTCCCGGCGTGGAGCGTGAACACGAACAGCGCCGTGACCAACCCCGAACCGATAACCGCCTCTGTGATGGCAACGTCCGGCGCTTGCATCATGATAAACGCGACGACCGCCACCAGACTGATGATCGACAGGCCGATGACAGCTGTGAAGATCTTGCGCGAAAAGAGCGTGACGACGGCGAACAGCGTCATCAGTACGCCTATGACAATTTCGATGATGTCAGACACATTCATTGCTGTCACCTTCCTTTCCCTCCGGAGCGGTCTTTTCAAAACGAGCCTCGCCAGCCTTGTAGGCCGCACGTGCCAGAACGGAACTGCCGACTGGATTCGTAACGGCGATAAACACGATGATGAGTATGATTTTGACGAGCCAGTCCGGGTTGGCGAGCCCCACGCCAAGCGCGAGAGAAAACGCGCCCAGCGTCGTGGCTTTGGTTCCCGCCTGAATACGGTTGAGTACGTCCGGCATGCGAAACACGCCGAACCCGCCAAGCGCCAGAAACAGCCCGCCCAGCACCATAAATACGTAAGCTGCAATGATCATTTGCGTCCCTCCAGAAAGCGTGCGAACACGAGCGTCTCCAAAAACGAGAGGATCGCATACGCCAGCGCGATGTCCAGATATAGCATGCTGCGGAAATAGTAGGCGAGGAAAACGATCAGCGCGGTGATAATAACGTTGACCGTATCCAGCGCGACCACTCGGTCGAACGATGACGGCCCGATCAGCATCCGCAGCACCGCGAAAAGAATGCCGACGCCGACCAGTGCCAACACGACGATGTTTACAATCATTTCTCCAACCTCCCCAGCACAGTTTCAAACTCTCGTGAAATCTTGTTCTGGTACTCTTCGCCGGTCTCGCCGCTGGCATTGATCCAGTGCACGAGCACACCGTCATCCTCGACGTCCAGAGACAGGGTGCCCGGCGTAAGCGTGATGGAATTGGCCAGAATCAGCTTCGCAACGTCGCCCTTGAGGTTCGTCGGAACCTTGACGATCCTCGGATTGATTGGCATTTTCGGACTGAGCACCCGGTAAGCCACGTCGATGTTTGAGAGCACCATCTTGTACAGAAACAGCGGAATATAGATGACCACAAACCGGATCGCCTGCCAGACGATGCCGATGCCGAACGAGAACGGCACAAAGCGCACGATGATCAGCGCGAGGATCAGCGAAGCCGCCCCGCCCAGTATCGCCTCCTCCGCGCTGAACCCGGCCAACAGCATCCAGGTCAGCCACAATACAAGAAAAGTCGAAAGAAATTTCTTCATTCCCCGCCTGCCTCCTTATTAATTTTCGAATTTGAGTCTGCAAATAGGCAATGGATGATGTCGATGATGTCCTGATTGATCACGCGGTATTTAACCTCCGTTCCGTCCCGTTCCCCCGCGACGATTCCCGCGTTTTTCAGGCGGGTCAGATGCTGGGAAATCGTAGACTGCGGTAAGTCAAGGCAACTCTGAATCTTGTTGACCGTGCAGCTCGGCGTCTGCAACAGGCCGTTTACGATACAGAGCCTTACCGGGTGCGAAATTGCCTTGAGGAGTTCCGCTTTCTGTTCGATGGCTTTACGTTGATCGGTAGAAACTTTCATGAAGTGCTCCTTGGAAAGTTGAATAAAGGCTGTCGATTTGTTTATATCTATATATTTGAATATATCAATATTAAAGTATTGTTTTCTGAGGAATTTGTCAATACGTTTTCGATATTTTTTCTATGAAATCGTGTTCCAAAGCGAGCGTTCCGAAAATTCGACGTTTTACCGCGCGTCTGTTCGCTTCTTCGCTCGCTGGCTGGCAAATGCATATCGTCGTGCCGGAACCCTGTTCCCCTCCGGGTGACGCGCAAACAACGCCAATCGTCGTGAACAAAATCTCAACCCGGCAGCTCGCTGCATCAAAACGGCGTCGCTGTGAGTAAGTTTTTTATAAAAACAGCCGGATATTACGAAATTTTCGCTTATTCACACCTTTTGGACGAGTTCGAGCGTCCTGAAAGCGGGCAACTTGTATCGCCGCGCCTGATATGCGAGTTAGCGTGTTATTCCCCGCGCACACTTGCGCTTCACAGCGCGATGCGCGTCATCTCGTCTTGTTTTCGCTTACGGTTTCACGAGGACGAACGTTCGAAACCATGCGCACTAGTGTCGGGCGGATCAAATATTCGAAAA
>PNNR01000022.1 GCA_013824375.1 Clostridiales bacterium | reverse complement strand
ACATTCACCACCCTTTTCCTTTTGGTTTTTTCACCTTTTTGCAAAAAAAACGCCCACCGACTGGGTTTGTCGATGGGCTGAAGAATCCATCGTCAGATGGATTCTTTATTTTTTGTACTTTTGATGTACGCGTCGTTCTGCGGTGAATATACGCGCCGATGCTCTTTGATGCAATCGCTATGAAATCAATTCGGCACAACGAGATACTGAATTACACGCGCGATTGTAGAGGCGGTTGGCGCTTTTGCGGCTTATCTGCAGTATTCACCACCGAGAGTTTCGGCTTTATGTGCGTTTTCCAAGCATGCATGGCAAGCGACATCGCGATGACACCATAGGCGACGAAAACGCGGAAGTATTCGCCCAACTGCGCGTTGTTGAACAGCTGCTGGCCTGCGGTCGGCGCGACGATAAACAGCGTATGGAACAGGATGACGCCGATAATCGCTTGCTTGTTGTTAGCCTGCTGGACAGATGCACCGCCCACCAGAAGCGCCGCGATCGCAAACTGTCCGACCTGTGTGTGCGCGCCATAGGTGCTGAACGTGCCGATGTTCTGTAGGTAGATGAGCTGGCCCCAGCTAGCGAGAACCGTCGAAAGTACCATCGCGGTTACGCGCGTGCGATCCACGTTGATACCTGCGGCGTTGGCGATTGTGCGGCTCTGTCCTACGGTACGCATGCTCTGTCCGAGCCGCGTTTTGAGCAGCCAATTGTTGAACAGGCACAGAGCGGCGATACACGCATAAGTCGTTGCGGGCAGGTTCACGGAAAGAAGCACCGTCTCTACTGTTCTGATATAGGTGGCGGCATAGAGCAGCGCCACTGCCAAGAGTACGGCGATGGATCTGCCGATCTTAAACGACGGATCTTTTTCGATCAGTTTGCGTCGGACGATCTGGATCATCTGCCACGCCGCAATGACGATGGCTGCGCCCGTAATGCCATCCAGCAGGCCGAGACGATCCGTCGCGAGGAAACGCTCGATCACGGGGATGTAGGTTGCCGCATACACAGCGACCGCTGCGCCGAGAATGAACAGGTCGCTTTTCACGGAAGCGCCCGTCTTCTTGACGAACCGTATGACGAACTTGATGGCGATGATCAGTACGATCGCGTAAAACACGACCTCTATGAGCGTCAGCATGGACACGGTGTCGAGCGAATACTTGAGGTTACTCGCCAGATCGACCGTGTTTTTCACGCCGACGCCGCCTGTTATCAGCAGCGTACTCGCGGGATTCATCGGTATCACGCCGCCGATGATGTAAAGGAAGAACAGCTGATATAGGCCGTCTGCGAAATAGCCCAATACCATACCGGCGATCATCTCCGCACCCTTCATCTTGTTAAAAAGCCGCCCGACAAGCCAGCCAAAGAAGATGGCCATTACGGTGGTCATGCAAAGGCAGAGCAGAAAGCCTTCGATGCCTGCAAAGCCCCAGTACACCGTGAAGAATACGGCGATCTGCGCTGCAATAGCGCCGATAACGATACCGAAGTTCAACCCCATCCCTGCGAGCACCGGAATGAGCAGCGCAAGCACGGTGAAGCCGTTTCGCCCGATGCGGGTAAATAGCTCCCCTGCAACATAGGTCATTGGTTTTTTGCTTGCAATAATCGCCAATATGCACAACGCCACGAACAATACGACGACTTTATTGTTACCGAGGGTCGCGAGAAATCTTTCTCTCGTTTTAGACATTGCCCTTGCCCTCCTTTGTCTTCGAAAGCGCATAGAGTATAATGCCGTTGCTGATGATGATACGGATGACATCCGGCAAATTACTCTCCGGCATGACGGAGTTGATGACCGGCAGCGCGACCGCCAGTATCCCCTGGAAGAGGAACGTGCCGATGATGACATGGCTGATCTTTGCCCTGGAAACCGACGCGCCGCCGATGAGCACCGCCGCCACGCAGTGGAAGCCCATCATCAAGGGAGCGTTATACAGCTGCAGAAAGCCATAGCTTTGCGTATAGGTAAGAATGCCGATCGCGGCAAGCACAGTGGATACCGTCGTGCCCAGAATGCGCATGCGGTTGACATTGACTCCGCTCGCCCGCGCGAACATCGGGTTTGCGCCTGCAGCACTCATCGCCACGCCGGTTTTGCTGCGCATGAACAGCCAGACGACCGTACACATGAACAGGAAGAATAGAAGCAGCCCCGTCGGCACAAACAACCCGTTTGCCGGATCACCGATGGTGAACGAGAGGAAGTCGTTCAGCACGCCGCCGAAACTGGATGCGAGATTGATGGTATTGCGCATCCCCTGTCCGCCGATGGGCCAGATCAGTTCTCCGTTTTTAAACGGCACGGAAAGCCAGACAATGTTCATCAGCGCGATGACGGAGAAACCGACATACGTCGAAACCGTCATTTCGGAGCCTTTCACGCGGTTGAGCAGCGCGCCGTACCCGACGCCGATCACGCTCGAGAGCGCTGCGCCGATCAGGATTGCGACAAGTATCGAAATCCACGGATTGGCGATACCCATCTCGATGGTGATGGTTGCGCTGAGCAGTCCCGCTACGATACCGAGTGAAATACCGAAGTTCAGGCCGATGCCGCATTGTACGGCCGGCACCATCGCGAGCACCAGTACGCCGTACATTCCCCAGCGGCGAATGGCGTTGCCGAGAAGGTTGGCAATGCTCAGCTGTAAGGGTATCGCTGAAATCAGCAGAAACAGAAAGAAGCTAATGATGATCAGCCGCGGCAGGCCGAGCTGTTCATACGCGTATTTAATCTTTTCACGCATCTTCCGTTACCGCCTTTCTTACGCCCGCCATCGCAAGGCCGAAGTCGGCGTCGGAATCATCCGGTTTCATGATTCTGTTGAGCTTTCCGTCCGATATGATCGCAATACGATCGCACAAGCTCCGCAGTTCAACCAATTCGCTAGACACCATGATGATGGTCATGCCCTGCTCGCGGTTGAGTTTGACGAGATGTTCCAGCACGAGTTTTTTTGCGCCGATATCGATGCCGCGCGTCGGTTCGGAAACGATAAGTATCTTTGGCTGCATGGTCAGCGCGCGCGCCAGGCAGACCTTTTGCTGATTGCCGCCTGACAGCGCGCTTGCCAGCTGCGACGGTCCCGTGCAGCGGATATCCAGCAGTTCGATCATCTTTTGTGTATGCTTGCGCGCTGCAGGCTGATCGTACAGCCTGACGGGTCCGATCTTTGTAACAAAATCATTCCGAATCTGAATAGCGGAAAAGACGATGTTATGCTCTATAGATTCACCAAGCAGCAGGCCAACGCCGCGCCTGTCCTCCGAAACGCATGCGATGTGATTGCTCAACGCGTTGCCGAGCTTATCCAGCAAGAGTGGCTGCCCAAACGCGGCTGCCGTTCCCCGCGCGGGATACAGCCCCATAATGCCGTTTGGGATGCCGATCTTGCCTTGCCCTGCAAGCCCGCCAATGCCGAATATTTCGCCGTGTCGGACGTCGAGGTCGATGCCTTTCACCGCTTCTCCCGCCATATCCACTTCGAAATCGCGCAGCGAGAGCGCTATGTCGTCATCCGATAGGATTCGGGTGTCCGCAGTGTCCTCTACGAGCTTTTCCACCTTGCGCCCGATCATCAACTTCGCCAATTCGACGACGTTGGTGTCCTTTGTCTCCTTGGTGGCGACAAACTCGCCGTCACGCAGCACGGTCACACGGTCCGCCACCGCCATCACCTCGTCCAAACGGTGGGTGATAAAGATAATGGCGATTCCCTTGCTCGCAATGAGTCGCATGATTTCAAGCAACCGATCCGCCTCAGATTCGGTGAGCACCGCCGTAGGCTCGTCAAATACCATCAGGCGAATGCCGGCCTTGTCGATTTCACGCGCGATTTCTATGAACTGCATGTATCCGATCGGCAAGCCTGCTACCTTGACGTACTCTTCTATCGAAAGGCCGATGTCGGACAGCGCTTTTCGCGCATCCTTCGCCATCTGCTTGTGGTCGAGCGTTTCGAGTTGTCTGCCGAAAATTCGGCTGACTACGGTAGGATAACTGATCTCCCGGCCAACTTTGATATTCTCCGTTATGGTAAATCCCGGGATGAGCATGAACTCCTGATGCACCATGCCGATTCCGAAATCCATTGCTTTGTTCGGAGAGTCAATGGTGACACTCTGGCCGGATATCTCAATTTTTCCCTCAAAGCCTCCTGTGTTGTGAATCACAGGCATACCGAAAAGAATGTTCATCAAAGTAGATTTCCCCGCGCCGTTTTCCCCCATCAACGCATGGATTTCGCCCGGACGAACTGAAAGATGTACATTTTTTAGAACGCGGGTTCCGAAGTATTCTTTGGAAATATTCTCCATTCTCAGAATATCGTGTGCCTCCAATGTGATTCCTCCCTGCTGTTGGAAATAAAAAGCTGTCGGCTTGCCGTCCGGCAAGCCGACAGCTTCGAAATATTGCTATCGACAGCTTGTCTTAGAACTCCAGGACATAGGGTGCCTGAGTTGCGAAGTTGTAGTATTCGCCCATAACCATAAAGAAGTTGTCAAGCGTAACGCCGCCCTCATTAAAGGTGGTGAGCTTGCAGCCTTCGCCAGCGGCGGTTTTGAAGCAAGTCTCCAACACAGCAGCGTCGATGCGGCCATTGGTGCGGCCTTCACAGAATTCGATGGCGTACAGAACGCCGCCTTCAACCATCGCCATATTGACCGGTGTGGTCCAGGTCGACATACGGGCGGCCTGGCCATTAGCGTCGAGCTTCTCTTTGATAGAGGCGAGCATGTATTCAACGTCGCCTTCATGGCCGGTCACATCGATGCCCAATGCCGCCGGATAGCCGTGATACGGGCTCGGGCAGCACTGCTGCGGATAAATGGCGCCTTGCTCGGCAACCGAGCGGATGAGAGGTTCCTGCATTGCGCAGTTCGTGGAGAAGAACGCCGTGTCTTTGCCGTATTTAGCAACCTGCTGCGGCACATCTTCCAGAATGAACTGTTGCGCACCTGCGACGCCCGCGTCACCGGTGGGATCCGGTGCGGTAACATCAACGAATTCGATACCCAGCTTTTCGCATGCATCGATCATCTTCAGGCGGCGCGCCGCAATCGTCGCATAAGACAAGTGGCGGGCAAAGGAATAGTGGATATAGGTCTTGGCGCCCATCTGCGCGGCCAGCGCGGGCAGCGTGTCGCCCATGGTGAGCTCGTCTGCCAACAGGCAGATATCGGCCTTGCTCGCCATGACAGCGGGATCTTCCGCGATAACGCCGCAAACGAACAGCATTTCGGGGCGGGTCTCGCGCACTTTATCGATGGCTGCCGCAGCACCGGGAACGGCCTGTACAAACACGATTGCCTTGACTTCCGGATCAGAGGCGAGGCCGACGACCTGCGCGATTGTGGTTTCGGTTTCGGTGGAGAAGTTATCCGGATAGGTTGCGGTCACGATCATGTCGCCATACTTGGCTTTCATGTTCTGCGCCTGCTGGAACTCTTCTTCGCCCTGAGATACGGTTCCAGTGATGATACCGATCTTGTAGGTCGCCTTTTCGGCTTCGGGAGCCGCCGCTGCATCAGTGGCAGGTTCCGTTGCGGTTTCGGTTGCTGGTTCGGCGGCTGGCGCTTCCGTTGCGCGACATCCCACCACAGTGAATGCCATGATCAGAGCAAGTACGAGACAAATCAGTTTTTTGGACATTATTCGCTTCCTCCTTTTTATTTATCCAAACCGCAGGCACGGTTTGAAAACGTATTTGTTCTCAACACGATTTCTTGTTAAATAAAATTACTTGTTATTTAAGTGATATGATTTAATCAGCTATTCATTACTTTATAACAAACAAAATGATTTGGCAATATATATTTTATTGACTCTATCGCCTGTTTTCATGCTTGATCCGGTGATTGAGAACTGTATGATATTTCCAGGCTAACCGATTTTGCACTACTTATTTAAGTACGATAATATATTGTATATAAAATACTTTTCTACATTAACTTGCCTTGTATCCAATAACCTGCCCCGTCTAAAAACAGATCTCGCGTAGCCGCGCATAACATATATTGATAGTTATGTACTAATTATCATATAACCGTTTATTGTTTTAATATTTCAAAGATTTCATGTCATTCCACATATCCATTTGCGTCTGTCCAACGAGAGAGTGCTCGCCTTTATCATGCTATGCATGCTGACCAGCAAAGTCATCTATACCGATAAATTCCATTTGCGGCCTTGTTTTTCGCTTCTCCGGAAGCTAAAAACGTGCAGGAGAAGCAGCCGGCCTCAGTTGTTTTTGGCAAGTTGAAAGCCGCCTTTTTCGCGAAACGTTTGAAATCCTTGTTGTCATTCGATACAATGCATGTATTCAGGTATAAACCAATCGTCGCGGACAACTTCTTCAAACAAAATGATGCAACTCTTCACGTGCAGGATAGGAGCTACGGATGCACTTTTTTCGCAACATCTCATTCTGGAAAAAGCTGCTCATCATGGGTGCGATTCCCCTTGCGCTGCTTGGCGTAGTGATCGGCGCGCTGTCATATCAAAGAGCAGACAATGTCGTTCGCCAGAGCGAAAAACGTGTGTTATCCGATATGATCAACCGCATCGACGTCAGCTTGAACGTCAAAGTGCGCCAGGTTGACAGCCTCATGCAGACCATCGCAGGCAGCGCCGAAGCGCAGGAGATCGCGCAGTTGAGTCATTCCGCAGAACGGGTTGTCGCGGAAACCGCTGAGCTGTCGCGGTTGTGCAGGAATCTCTTCGGCCCTTTCAGCGAGATCAGCGATGTTAATCTTCTTCTGGACGAACATGTGATTTACACGAGCCGCTCCGAGGACGCGAAGATTGATTCAGATGTCCTCACCATGCTGTACGAGCATGCGGATCGTTACCCCGGCAAAGCAATCTGGTCCAACTTGACGACGGGATTGTATACGCGGGAAGTCAAAGCCACAGACGAACTTTTGATCTATATCGGATTGCGCAACGAAAACGAAGAAACAGTCGGACTTGTGGTTGCGGAGGTCAACCCGCGCACATTCGGCAGCTATATTCTCACAAAGCAAAAAATTCTGAGTTACCAAACCACATTTATCACGGATCGCGAAGGCGCAATCATTTGCGGCGACAACGCCGTGCGTGACGACTGGCGGGAAGTGATTCTGCTTCGTTACAAAGCAGGAGAACGAAAGTCCAACGTTACGCTCGACGGCACAATCTATTATGTCTGCTCACAGTACAACGGACTCACCGGTTGGATTACGTTTACGATGATCCCCGACAATAAGCTTTTCCCCGACGCGAACTCCCTCAAGCAATACACGACCGCGCTGGTGGCCGTCTCAATCGTCCTTGCTTCGATGTTCCTCTTGGTTCTTGCGATTGCAACCACGAAGCCTCTCGAACGATTGAAAATCGGCATGAAGCAGGTGCAGGACAAAAACTTCGATTTACAGTTGGAGAATGACCGCAAGGACGAAATCGGCGAGCTCACGGAAACGTTCAACTATATGGTCAACCGCATTCATATCCTCGTTAATCAGGTCTTTCAGGAAAAGATCGCGCAGAAAACCGCCGAAATCGAGGCGCTGCAGGCGCAGATTAACCCGCATTTTCTCTACAATACACTCGACACGATTAACTGGATGCTGATCGACCGCGACGAGATGGAGGTCAGCGCGATCGTGGTCGCGCTCGGCAAGCTCATGCAATACAGTATGGATACCGCAACCTCGATGGTGTCGCTTGCGGAAGAGTGCCGACACGTCAAGGACTACCTTCTCATCCAGAAATTCAGGCTTGAAGACAGGCTGGAGTTCACTCTGAACCTTGATCCTTCGCTGGAATCATTTAAAGTACCAAAGTTGATTTTACAACCTTTGATCGAAAACGCGATCGAGCACGGTATCCATCATTCAGGGCGGCCAGGCATCCTCCGTGTCAACGCCGTTCACGCGGGAAACCGCATCTTCATCACCGTCAGCGACAATGGGCGCGGGATGACGCCGGACGAGTTGTATCAGTTCAAGCGGTTGCTGTGCAACGACTCCATCGGGTATAAGAACATAGGAGTGCGCAATGTCGCCAGAAGACTCCAGCTGCATTTCAACGACCGCTGCGAGTTTGTCGTGGACAACACGCTTGGCGGCGGACTTTCGATCACAATAGTGCTTCCGCTGGATGACGATATGTTGCCGAAGGACACTTCAATCTCAATTGACGAGGAGGGCACGGCATGAACATCGTTTTCATTTTTAATGTGCCCTGCGTAAAAGGAGAACGCGCATGAATATTATTATTGTTGACGACGAGCCAAAGATTCGCAAAGGCCTCGGCAGGTTGTTAGGGCTGCGCGAAGGCTGGGTTGTCGCCGGCGTGTTTGAGGAAGCGGAGAGCGCGCTGTCGTTCCTCTATGAAAACGAAGTTGACGTTGTCATCACGGATATCCAGATGCCGGGCATGCAGGGGCTCGACATGGTACACAAAATCCGCGAAGTCAACCGCGAGATTCCCGTGATCATCATCAGCGGCTTCAGCCGCTTTGACTATGCCCAGCGTGCCATCGAGCTCGGCGTACGAAAATATATCACCAAACCCACCTCGCCGGAGGAAATCACCCGGACGCTTGAGCAGATCGAGCAGGAGCTCTCCACGCGCGCGGAAGCGCTGCGGCGCACCGTCGCTCCGCCGGAGGGAACGGCTCCCGTGCAAAACCTCTTAATTCTGCGCGCAATCGAGTATATCGAGCAAAACTATCCAGCAAGGCTCACGCTCAGGGACGCGGCAAACGCGCTCTACATCTCGCCCAACTACCTCTCCGAACTTTTTAAGAAAACCACGAACCAGAATTTCTCGGACTATCTGAACGACGTGCGCATGGAGCGCTCCCGCGTCTACCTCGCGGATGTCAGCCGGAAGATTGGCGACGTCTCTGAGATGGTTGGCTTTTCGGACGCGCGGTATTTCAGCAGCGCGTTTCGAAAAAAATTCGGCATGACCCCGCTGGAATACCGTAACAAATTCGCCGCGGCCGGCGGAAAATCGCAATAATTCCGCGCTATATAACAACCGCACATAAGGCTCTTTTCGCCGCCTATCGGGGCGGCGATGCGCTGTAAAAGCGTCCTTATTGTGAAGTAAATGTGTAGATGTGTAAGATTTTCAACAAAACCGTATTTTGGCGGCATTGGAAGGCATTTTTATGCGGGGTACAATCGACATGTAGCCGAATAACAATGTTCCAGGCTATAGTTTGCAGAAAGAATTAAGGAGGATCCAAATGAAGAAGTCTATTGCGCTCGTACTTGCACTGCTCATGATCTCCGTTCTGTTCGTCGGCTGCGCGCCCGCCGCAACGACCCAGCCTGCGGAAGCAACCGAAGCCCCCGCCGCAGATGCGACTGAAGCCCCCGCCGCCAAAACCGCCGCGGATGTGAAGATCGTCCTGCTACTCCCGGGTCAGATCAACGACCAGGGCTGGAACGCCTCCAACTATGCCGGCGTGGTCGCCTGCAACGAACAGCTCGGCACCAGCATGGAATATGTCGAAGCCGTTGCCGAAGCCGACTTTGAGTCCACCTTCCGCGAATACGCAGAACGCGGCTACGACATCATCATGGCAGCCGGTTCCCAGTTTGACGAAGCTGCGGCAACCGTTGCCGCAAGCTACCCGAACACGCTGTTTATGCTTGTCAACGGCTCGAACAACGACGGCGACAACCTCTGCCCTCTCTTCCCGAAAGAATATGAAGCATCCTACCTCGCGTCCATCATTGCTGGCTACATCACAGAAAGCGGCAAGCTCGGCATGATCGGCGGCGACCCGAACCAGGCGATGCAGGACCTCATGGCTGTGTACGGCAAATCCGCCGTCTCCATCGCCAAAGAGCGCGGCATTGCTGACGCTTCCTTCAATCTCGCTTACGCCAACAGCTGGAGTGATATCGCGCTGGGTAAGCAGATGAGTGAAAACATGATCGACGAAGGCGCAGACGTGATGTTTGCATATGCCAATGAACTCGGCCTCGGCGTCATCAACGGCGCGATCGAAAAGGGCGCGAAGGTCGTCGGATTCTCCTCCGACCAAACCACCATCGATCCCAAAACCGTCGTCGCCTCCATCAACTTTGACTATGCCACCATGTACGTCTGGGCCATCAATAACTGGCTGCAGGGCAACCTGAAGGGCCATCAGACCGTCGAAGTCGGCGTTGCCGAAGGCATCTACTTCCCCGTCTACACCGAGAACTGCCCGCAGGAAGCCATCGACGCCTGCAACGCGGCTGTCGAAGCTCTCAAGGCCGGTTCGGTCGACCTCAAGGTTATGTTTGATTGATGTGTACCCCCTGTCAGACTTGCTAACCCCTGACACCTAAGCAATCAAACAGATCATCCGTCCGGACGCCGGCTGCCAAGCCTTCTTTCGCGAGCATTCGCCAAGACGGCG
The DNA here is from genome assembly GCA_013824375.1 of Clostridiales bacterium. Classification (GTDB taxonomy): domain Bacteria; phylum Bacillota; class Clostridia; order Christensenellales; family CAG-138; genus UBA7703. Next base: position 3,764 of record PNNR01000022.1, on the reverse strand, counting down.
CGCATGCCGGCGTTCGGCGTATTTATGAAGGAGACAAAAGAACATGTCTGCTCCAGTCAAATCCGCTCTATCCGATATCGGCGCAACCAGCTGCGCGCCCGAAGTCTCCGTCGTCGAAATCTCCCATGTATCGAAATACTTCGCAAAAGTCGTCGCCAATAAGGACGTCTCACTTACCGTTCACGCGGGCGAAGTGGTGGCGCTGCTCGGCGAAAACGGCGCGGGCAAAAGCACGATCATGAAAATTCTGTACGGTCTGTATGGAAAAGACGAAGGCACGATCAAAATTTGCGGCGAAGAGAGGCAGATCAAGTCCCCTGCGGACGCGATGCGCCTCGGTATCGCGATGATTCAGCAGCACTTTTCGCTTGTGCCTACGCATACGGCGACCGAGAACATCATCCTCGGCAACGTACATGGATATATCCCCTTAAACGAATGCAACAACCGCATCCGCGCACTCGCAGAAAAGTACGGCTTCGACATCCCCGTCGATAAGAAGGTCGGCGAACTTGCCGTCGGCGTACAACAAAAGATTGAAATCCTCAAAGCGCTCTACATCGACGCGCGCATCCTCATCATGGACGAACCTACGGCGGTGCTGACCCCGCAGGAGTCCGAGGTGCTCATGCAGTTCATCCACGATTTCACCAACCAGGGCAACAGTGTGGTTTTCATCACCCACAAGCTCAAAGAGGTCATGGAGGTCGCCGACCGTATCGTTGTCATGCGAAACGGCGTCGTCGTGGATACCGTCCGCCGCGCGGAGACAAATGAGCAGCAGCTTGCGCGCCTCATGATCGGGCAGGAGATCGTCCCACCCGAGCGCGACCAAACGCTCGACTACGAGAATGCCACGGCCGTGCTGGAGCTCAATAACATCTCGCTCGCGCTCAAGGGCACCTCCGCCTGTGTGGAAAGCGTGAGCTTCACCGTACACGAGGGCGAGATATTCGGCATCGCGGGCGTCAGCGGAAACGGGCAGGACGAGCTCTGCGATATACTTTGCGGCGCACGCCAGCCCACCTGCGGCGAAATTCGATTCCTCGGTCGGGACATCACAAATGAAAGCATTCGCGCGCGTATCGAATCCGGCATCGGCTATGTGCCGGTCGACCGCTACCGCGACGCGATGGTCATGGACATGACGCTTGCGGAAAACATGCTGCTCAAGAGCAGTTTCTCAACCCACTGGCAGAACCGCGGGTTTATCCGGCAAAAAGCGCTGAACCGCTACACCACGGAGAAGATCGCGGAGCACCGCGTGAAGGCGACGGGGCCCAGCGACACGGCGCGGAGCCTCTCCGGCGGCAACCAGCAGAAGATCGTGCTCGCGCGTGAGGTCGATCTGGGCAAAAAGCTATTGATCTTCAACCAGCCCACGCGCGGCCTCGATATGGGCGCTGTCGACCGCATCCACAAGGTGATTCTCGAGGAGAAGGAGCGCAAAAAGGCGGTTCTGCTCATCTCGACGGAGCTCACGGAGCTGTTTGAGCTCTGCGACCGGATCGCGGTCATGTACCGCGGGCGGCTGATGGGTGTATTCCACAACGGAGAAAAAACAACCGCCGAAATCGGCCTTCTGATGGCCGGCGTTTCGGAAAAGCAGGAGGTGAAAGCATGAAGAAGCGACTCGGTGTTCCGCTCTACAACATCGGCGCGGTGCTCGTCGGCCTCGTCATCAGCGCAAGCCTGCTGCTGTTCCTCAAGCTCAACCCCGTCGAGGTGATCGCGCTTTCGGTGAAAAAAATCGCGTCGGACGGTTACACGCTGGGTGAAATCCTCGTCAAAGCCACGCCGCTGATCTTCACCTCCCTTGCGTTTGCGTTCACCTACAAGGCAAATCTCTTCAACATCGGCGCGCAGGGACAGTTTTACGCGGGCGCCATCGCGGCCATCGCGCTCTCGCTCTGGCTTGGTGACCGCGTTCCGCAGGGCGTGCTGCTATTGATCGTGCTGGTCGCGTCGTTCGCTTCCGGCGCAGTGGTCGGGGGACTGATCGGTTTTGCCAAGTCCAAGTTTCGCGCAAACGAGTTTCTCGTGAGCATGATGTCTACCTATGTGGTCAGCGCGCTGATGGATTTCCTACTACGCACGAGCCTGCAGGAGACCAAGGCGGAGTATCTGCAGACAGACGCGATCGCTAAGAGCGCGTATTTGCCCACGATTCTGCCCGGAACACGCGTGCACCTGGGCTTTGTGCTCGCTGTTGTGACGGCGATTCTCATCTGGGTGCTGCTCTACAAAACCCCGCTGGGCTTCCGCATCCGTGCCGTGGGATACAACCACAATGCGGCGGAACTCGGCGGCATCCGCTCGGGCAAGATCTATGTCGCCGCGTTCTTTATCGCGGGCGGACTCGCCGGCATGGCGGGCTTTACGGAGGTCAACGGCGTGCAGCACATGCTGCTGCAAAACTTCAATACCTCCATCGGCTCGTTCGGCATCGGCATCGCAATCCTCGCAAACGGCAACCCCATCGGCTGCATCTTTGCGTCCATCCTGTTCGGGTTCCTTAACGTCATGGGCACGACGATGGGCAGGCTGCCGGGTCTGAACATCCCCGCGAGCATCATCGACCTGATCGAAGGCGTCGTGATGATCTGCGTAATCATGTCCTATTTTGTGCGCAAGGCGGCAGAGAACCGCAGCGAAAAGCAGCGCTTAAAGAAGGCAGGTGGAAAATAATATGGTCAATCTTCTCACTCGCGCCATCATGATGAGTACGCCGCTGTTCCTCGGTGCATTGGCGGAGGTCTACGCGGAGCGCACGGGCATGATGATCTGCGCCATCGAGGGGATCTTCCTCATCGGCGCATGGGGCGGCTTCGTCGGCGTCTACCTCACGGGCAGCCTCGTGATCGGCCTACTCGTCGCGATTCTCTGCGGCATGGCAATGGCGGCGCTCTATGGCGTCGTGACGGTGTATATGAAGCAGCAGCAGGTGGTGACGGGCACTGCATTGAACATCCTCGCCGCGGGCGTCTGCGCGTTCTTCCAGCGTGTGCTGTTCGGCGTGCCGACCACGCCGCTTCAGATTCAGACCCTCCCGAAGATCGCAATCCCCCTGCTCTCCAAGATTCCGGTGCTGGGCCCGATCTTCTTTCAACAGAATATACTGACCTATCTTGCCTATGTGCTGATCCCCGTTGCGGTGTTCGTGCTCTACAAGACCTCTCTGGGGCTGACCCTCCGCTCGACAGGCGAAAACCCCGAGGCGGTGGATGTCGCGGGGCTCAACGTCAACCGCATCCGCTTCCTCACCGTGCTCGTCGCGGGAGCCATCGGCGGACTCGCGGGCTCGTTCTATACGGTTGGCTACCTTGGCATGTTCACAAGCGGCATCATCGGCGGACGCGGCTGGATCGCGTTTGCGATCTGCTTCCTCGGCAACTGGAGCCCGAAGGGTGTGGTGTTCGGCACGCTCGCGTTCGGCCTTGCCGACGCGGTGGCGATCTACATTCAGGCGGTCAGCGGACACACGATCTTCCCCAACGAGCTAATCATCGCGCTGCCGTACATCCTGACCATCGTTCTTACCATCGCGCGCAGCAACCTCAGCGTGCCCGCCAAGCTCGGCGTGCCGTACGCAAAAGAGAACTGACTCCTCCTTTAAACTCGGTATGCAAGCAACAGCAACGCCGCCCGAATGGGCGGCGTTGCTGTTGTTGTAATCCGATTTCAAATGAATCTTTTCCTGATGTTAGATCATAATTACCCCGATAAAGGAACTATCGACAGTATCGGAATCCCTCGCAGATTTA
>PNNR01000046.1 GCA_013824375.1 Clostridiales bacterium | reverse complement strand
GGGCGGAGCGGTGTATGACTTCATCAGCGACCTGCAGGTCGGCATCGCAAACCTCGGCGATTCGCTTGCCGCGATCAAAAAGACGGTCTATGAGGACAGTAGCATCACGCGCGAAGAACTCTGGAACGCGCTGCTGACGGATTTTGCGGGCGAGCGCGGGGAAGAGATTCGAAAGCTGCTGCTCGCCGTGCCGAAGTTCGGCAACGACGACGATTACGTGGACAGCCTCGTGGTGGAAGGCTATGACAGCTACATCGACGAGCTGAAAAAGTATAAGAACACGCGCTACGGGCGCGGTCCCATCGGCGGCTGCTACTACGCGGGCACAAGCTCCATCTCCGCCAACGTTCCGCAGGGTGCGGGCACCTGCGCCACACCCGACGGGCGGCACAAAGGCGACCCGCTCGCGGAGGGCTGCTCGCCCACGCACGCGGCGGATGTCAACGGACCTACCGCGGTGTTCAAGAGCGTCAGCAAACTCCGCACCGAGAAGATCACAGGCGGCGTGCTACTGAACCAGAAAGTCGCGCCAAGCATGCTTGAACAGCCGCGAGACCGACAGAAGCTGCTGATGCTGCTGCGCACGTTCTTTAATGTGCTCAAGGGCTTTCATGTGCAGTTCAACGTGGTCTCCCGCGAGACGATGCTGGACGCGCAAGTTCATCCGGAGCAGCACAAGGATCTGATCGTCCGCGTGGCGGGATATTCCGCGTTTTTCAACGTGCTTTCGCGCCAGACGCAGGACGACATCATCGCAAGAACCGAGCAGGTGCTGTAAAAATTCTCCAGTGATGGGCTTTACGGCTATTTGGAAATTTCTTCGTTTCTGTTATAATTGTGGAACAGATGCGTTTCAAATGATTGAAACAAAGCTGCATTATGAAACAAAACGACAGGAGTAATGAAATGAATCAGCGCTGCCTGACCATACTTGATATGCTCAACCGCGAGGAGACGCTGGACGTCAACAACCTCGCGGAGCGCCTCGGCGTCTCCGCCGTCACGGTACGCAAAGACCTAGCGATCCTCGAAAACAAGGGGCTTCTGCACCGCCAGCACGGCAGCGCCATGCGCGTTTCCCCAAACGACGTGGGCTATCGCATGACGTTTGACTACGAGACGAAACGCCGTATCGCGCGTAGAGCCGCGGACATGGTCGCGAGCGGCGAAGCGGTGATGATCGAGTCCGGCTCGACCTGCGCGATGCTCGCGGAAGAGCTCGTGCGCAAAAAACGCGACGTGACCATTATCACTAACTCCGCTTTCATCGCGGGCTATGTGCGCTCCATCCCCGGTGCGCGCGTGGTGCTGCTCGGCGGCACATACGACCCGGACGCGCAGGTGATGAGCGGGCCGCTTGTCGGCAAATGCGCGGAGGAGTTCTATGTAGACAAGTTCTTCATCGGAACCGATGGCTACGATCCCAAGCAGGGATTTTCCAATGTGGATATGCTCCGCGCGGAAGCCGTCCGCGCCATGGCGGCGCGTGCGGACAAGCGCATCATTCTCACCGACGCGTCAAAGTTTAACAAGCGCGGTGTGGTGCAGCTGATGCCCGCGCGGCAGGTGACGCATTTGATCACGGACGCGGTTCCGGATAATTGCCGCACCACGTTGGAGGAGAGCGGTGTGGAGATCATCCTCACGTAACATCGAACGGAGGGCAACCTCTGTTCTTTTTCGATCGGGAAGAAGCGGACTACTTTTTTTGTGACCGGAAAAGGAGAGACGGCCTTGGATTTTTTATCGGGCGGGTTTGAAGGTTTTAGCGCGGCGATGGATGCTTCCCAGACGCCGGTATTATTCTGCGAGCGGTTCGACGAACGCAGCAGCATCTGGAATTTTAAGGAGCACTGCCACGACTGCATTGAGCTGATCTATTTTCTCTATGGCAACGCGCGCGTTATCACGGGCGGCACTAGCGTGCAAGCCTCGTTTTACGACATGATCGTGTACCCAAAGGGCAAGCCGCATACGGAGAGCCTCCAGTTTAACCACCATCAGGAGATTATCTGCCTCTGGGTGGATATTCCGGGGCTCGAGTTTCAGGACATCATGCGCATTCAGGACAAGGACGCTCACCTTAAATGGCTCATGGAGGCGATTCACACAGAGTACAAGAGCAAAACATCCAGTAAATCGCTGATCGATCACTATGTCAAGAGCGTGATGCTCCTCATCGGGCGCTTCTATTTTGAAAAGCAGACACAGGACGATATGATCAGCCGCGTGATCCTCTACATGCAGGATCACCTGACCGAGACAATCAGTGTGCAGCAGCTTGCGGACATGGTCTACGTCAGTAAGTCCTATCTGAGCCGCGCGTTCAAGCAAAAGACGGGCTTGTCGCTGATGGAATACCTCAACTCCCTGCGGATGGAGGCGGCAAAAGCCATGCTCGCGGCTTCCAACATGAACACCGAGGAGATCGCATACCGCACGGGATATCACTCCACCAAATTCTTTTACAGGGCATTTCGGGCGTATACAGGCATGTCCACACGTGAATATCGTAAAAGCGAGAGCGAAACACGAGCAACGGGTTCATAATAGTATACGTTTCAAGCACACAAAACGGTTTTAGGACCGTTTTTTTTGTGGTAGCATTCTTATAGAAACAAGCAGATTCGTTCTATTCATTTGAGCATCGATTTCATACGAAACATTGCACGATTCGATCATAGTAATATAAACGTCAAATATAAGAGAACAACCCTTTTCGCAGAAGTCAACAAAAAGGATAAACGCATGAAAAGCAAGCTCGATCAGCTACCGCTGAGCCTTCGTGTTCAAAAACTTAAGGAAGTCATGTTTGCCGAAGAGCGATTCGCCTCTATTGAGCAGGCGAAGATCGTTACGGACGTATATCGCGCGCACGGCGAACTGCCGCGAAACATTCTCCGCGCGCTGGCGCTCAAGGAAGCGCTTGAACGCATCGAAATCCGCATCACGGAAGGCGAACTCATCGTCGGCAACCGTACCACGGGCGTTCGCGCGGGCGTCATCTTCCCCGAATCGGGCTTAAGCTGGGTGGATCGCGAAATCGAGTCCTTGCCGACTCGCCCGCAGGATCCGTTCCGGATCCGCGAAGAGGATGTGCGATCCTTTAAAGAAGAGATTTTCCCGTTCTGGCAGGGCAAGACGCTGGAAGACATCCTCGACGACCGTATCGGAGACGAGATGCGCGCCATCGGCAAGGTCGCAAAGATCAACCAGACCGACCATGCGCAGGGGCATATCTGTCCGAACACGGAGCGCTGGCTGAAGTACGGCCCCGCCGGGTTGATCGCAGAAGCGAAAGCTGAGCGCGAGCAGCATACCGACAACACGGTGTTTTACGACGGCCTGATCCTCTCGCTGGAGGGCGCGTGCTTGTTCATGCGGCGGTATGCGGCTCTTGCGCGGGAGATGGCGGACAACTCGGTTCGCAGGGAAGAACTGCTGGAAATCGCCCTCGTGTGCGATGCGCTTTCGGAGCGCGCGCCGGAAAGTTTCCGCGAGGCGGTGCAGGCGAGCTGGTTCCTGTATGTGATCCTCCAGATGGAGAGCAACGCTTCGTCGTTCTCGCCGGGACGCATGGATCAGTACCTGCTTCCGTATTACGAAAAAGACATCGCTTCCGGCACGCTGACGCATGAGTCCGCGCTGGAGCTGATCGAATGCCTGTTCCTCAAGTTCAACCAGATCGTGTATCTGCGCAGCAGCGGCAGCGCAAAGTATTTCGCGGGATTCCCGATCGGCTTCAACGTCGCCATCGGCGGACAGGACGAGGACGGCAAGACGGCGGAAAACGAGCTGACATTCCTATTCCTCCGCGCACAGGATCATCTGCTCCTGCCGCAGCCGAACCTCTCGGCACGTGTGTTCGCGGGATCCAGCGATCACTTTTTGACCCGATGCTCCGAAGTCGTCGGAAAGGGCAGCGGCATGCCGCAGTTTTTCAACGACGAGGCGGTCATCCCCGCGCTCAAGAGCAAGGGCATTTCGGACGAGGACGCGAGAAACTACGCGATCGTCGGCTGCGTGGAGCTCACCACGATGGGCAATAACCTCGGCTGGAGCGACGCCGCGATGTTCAACCTCGTCAAGGCGCTGGAGCTTGCGCTCAACGACGGTGTTTGCACGCTTACCGGCAAGCAGATGGGCGCGCACACGGGCACGCTGGAAGATTTTGAGACGTATGGAGACGTGATCAAATCGCTCAATACTCAGATCGACTTCTTCTTTGAACGGATGATTCGCTGCTGCGAAGTGGTGGAACAAGCACACGCGGAACTGCTTCCTTCGCCGTTTCTCTCCTGCGTGATCGACAACTGCATGAAAATCGGCATCGACGTCACTGCGGGCGGCGCGCACTACAACCTCTCCGGCATTCAGGCAATCCAATGTGCGAACGTCGCGGACAGCCTCGCCGCCCTCAAGACGCTGGTCTACGACGAGAATCTCGTCGACCGCAAGGAACTGCACGCGGCGCTCGTCAACAATTTTGAAAACGCCGAACTGCTCCGCCTTCGGATGCTGAACAAAGCGCCGAAGTACGGCAATGATATCGAATGGGTGGACGCCATCGCGTTCGACTGGGCGCGGGACTTCGCCGAGCGGCTGAGCCGCTACACCAACGTCCGCGGCGGCCCGTACCAAATGGGACTATATACCGTCTCTGCGCATGTGCCGATGGGTCAAAACGTCGGCGCGACGCCGGATGGCAGATTCGCCAAAGAACCGCTTGCGGACGGCGGTATGTCTCCCGTTTACGGGCGGGACGCGAAAGGGCCCACGGCGGTACTCAAGAGTGTCTCCCGGGTGAAGAGCGAATACGGCAGCAACGGCACGCTCCTAAACATGAAGTTTTTGCCGAGTTTGTTCCACACGGAACTGGGCGTGGCGAAGTTTGTGCGGCTGCTGCGGGCGTTCATCGAACTCAAGATCATCCACGTGCAGTTCAACGTGGTCAATCGCGAAGATCTGCTAGCGGCGCAGAAGCAGCCGGAGCTCTACAAAAGCCTGACCATCCGCGTGGCGGGATATACGGCGTACTTTATAGAGCTTGCGCACGATCTGCAGCGAGAGATCATAGCGCGCACGGAATTTTCGGAATTATGATCACGGTGAATGTTCTAAAAAGCATGATGATCTTGATTGGCGGCTGTGTATGATTACCGCAAATGTATTTGACATCAAGCGCTTCTCCATTAATGACGGCGACGGTATCCGCACGACGATATTCATCAAAGGCTGCCCGCTCGCATGCAAATGGTGCCAGAACCCGGAAGGGCTGATCCCCGAAATTCGTCTCTGGTACGCGAGAAACATCTGCGTCGGTTGTAAAAGCTGTATCGCGGCTTGCGGACATGACGCGCTCAGGTGGGATGACCGCGGGATCGCGATTGACCACAAGGCTTGCACCCGTTGCGGCAAGTGTGTCGTCGCGTGCCCGACCGGAGCCATCCGTTTCGATGCGAAAACGATGAGCGTGGAGGAAACACTGGAAGAGATCGAGAAAGACCGTCCGTTTTACGGCCCCGACGGTGGCGCGACCCTCTCAGGCGGAGAGTGCATGGCAAGTCCCACATTCTCCCTCGAAGTTCTGCGCGGCTGCCGCGCGCGAGGCATCAACGCCCAGATCGAAACGAGCCTCTATGCAAGACCGGAGGTTGTGGATGCGTTTAGCGAGACGACGGACAAGATCATCGCGGATATCAAACTGATCGACCCTGCGCGGCACTGGCTCGCAACCGGCGTGGACAACACGCTGATCCTTAGCAACATCAGGCGGCTTGCGGGCAAGGGCGAGAATCTGTTAATCCGCGTGCCGTTGATCCCGGGATTCACAGACGATGAGGAGAACATCCGCGGCATCGCAAAGTTTGTCTCCTCTCTTGAGAAAGATATCCTCGTGGAACTTCTCAATTTTAACCCCATGTGCAGGGAGAAATACGAGTCTCTGCGGGCGACCTATCAGTTTGACCCAGATCAACGCGAGATCCCGCGGGAGCGGGTGAACGCGCTGAAGGAGATATTGACCGAACACGGTCTAGTAGCAATTTAGGATGGATACGACGGATGAACATGATCTTGCAAGAGTTTCTGGAAAAGGCCGCGCGCGGCGAAAATGTTTATATTTCGGATGTGCGGCGGGCGTTTTCCGAAGCGGATTGCAGCATCCTCTGTGACCTGACTCTCCCCGTCGGCGGTGGGAAACGCTGGGAAATCCGAATTCCCGCAGTCACGGAACAAGTGGAACGCGAATTCGTTTCAGAATACTTCTACGCAACGCTCTATAACATTCTTTCGACGTTCGGTGGATCGCGCATGACGCTCTGCCGGCAACCGGGTGACAATTTTTCCAAGCAGCTTTGCGAAACATTGGATCATGTGTTTCAGGTGGATATCCCGAAGAGCAAGCGTAGGGGCTATGGCAAGTGTCTCAACGTCACCGACCGGATCAACGCGGCGATGGGCAAAGCCCCGTTTTCGTTCCGGATCACCGAAGAAACATTGGACGCGTTGCCCGCAGAAGCGGAACAGCATTCCGACGCGGTCTTAGCCTGCCGCAGCGCGGTGCAAAAAGCAAATAATGCCACCATCTGCGGCATCGATATCGGAGGTACGGATATCAAGGTTGTCGGCATTCAGGGCGGCAAGATCGTCGCCGTGAAGGAATACGACTGGTTTCCTGCCGAGATGACGCGGATGGAACAGCTGATCGAACCGATTCTGCTCATGGCGCGGGTCGTGCGCGCGGCGATGTCGCTGCCCAGTACGCCGGAAGCAGCCATGCTGCGCGAACAGATGCTGAAAAAGGGCATCTCCGATGAGGCGATGCAGAGCGCGGTGGATACCTGCCGGGCTGTCTACGGTGAAGCCCCGCTGCTCGATGGCATCGGCGTATGCTTCCCGGATGTGGTGATCGACGATCAGATTCTCGGCGGCGAAACCTATAAAACACGCGGTATCCGCAACGCTTCCGAGGATTATGAGAAGGAGTTTGCGCTTCTGGGTTCACTCAAAACACTGCTTTTAAAACAGTGTAAACCTCACGGCAAGGTGCATCTTTCCAACGACGGTTCGCTCGCGGCCTACACCGCGGCGGTCGAGATGGCGCACTCCGCGGAGGCGGACAGCGTGAAATGCGGCGTGTTCGCGCATACGCTCGGTACCGAGCTCGGCACCGGCTGGATCGACGAAACGGGTGAGATACCGCAGATTCCGCTGGAAGTCTACAACTGCATCATCGATTTGGGCAATCGTCCCGTGCGTGCCTATCACGAACTCGACGCGCGCAGCGTGAATAACTTCAATACCGGGTTATCCGGCACCCTACAGAAGTATTGCAGCCAGAGCGGCGCTTACCGCCTTGCGCTTCGCATTTTTGAAAAAAAAGCGCCCGCGCGATATGCGGATCTCTTTGACCAAGGTTTTCTGGAGCATAGGAGCAATGGCGTATTTGTCCGGCAGTCTCCAAGCGACATGCGAAAGCCGCTGCTGGAACACCTGATGCGGCTAGCTGCCGAAGGAGACGCGGCGTCGGAGGAGATCTTCCGCGAAATCGGCGAGTTCCTCGCTGTGACGTTTGAGGAAACCGAGTGGATGCTCTCTCCCAGAAGCCGCGCGCGCATCCTGTTTGGCCGGTTCGTCAAGCACAAACGCTGCTTTGAGCTGATGCAGCAGGGAGCAAACACGCGCAACGATGTGCGGTTTATCGCCGGAGACGGAACCCTCGCGTTCACGCCCGTGATGCTGGAGCTCAAGAGCGACCCCGTACACACGGTGGCGCAGTTTGGCCAGGCGGTCGGCGCGGCGTATTTCGCGGCATCGCAGTTATAAATTTCAAAAGAAACAACCAGTAATCGACGGAGGGCAACATAATATGAAGGAACAGAATTATCTGGATAGTCTCGTCGGCGTATTCGGACATCCCGCTGCTGAGAATCCCGGCGTGGTTATACAGGAGGCTGCGTTTCGCGCGCTGGGCCTCAACCTCTGGCGGTTTCTGACCATCGACGTCGACCCGGACAAGCTGGAAGACGCGATCAAGGGCCTGAAAGCCTTCAAGATGCGCGGTATCAACTGCACCATTCCGCACAAGATCAACGTGATTCAGTATCTCGACGAGCTTTCCGAGAGCGCGCGACTCATCGGCGCCGTGAACACCATCGTCAATACCGACGGCAGGCTCTTCGGCGAGAACACGGATGGCAAGGGGTTTATGGAGTCGCTGCAGGAAAACGGCGTAGACCCGAAGGGCAAGAAGATCGTCATTCTCGGCGCGGGCGGCGCCGCGCGCGCGGTCAGCGTGGAGCTTTCTCTGGCCGGCGCGGATAGCATTACTATCGTCAACCGCCCGGAAGATGCGCACTTGGCGTTAGGCCTGATGGAGCTTCTCAACAATATCATTAAGAATAACACGTTTGTCACTTGGGACCACACCTATCGTGTGCCTGCGGACACGGATATCCTCGTGAACGCAACGTCCATCGGGCTCTATCCCAACGTGAACGATATCCCCAATATCGACCTCGACACTATCCTGCCGACGATGTTTGTGCAGGATGTGATCCCAAATCCCGCAATTACGCCGTTCCTGCGTGCCGCGGAAACGCGGGGCGCCCGCTGGAACACCGGAACGGGCATGCTGATCAATCAGGCCGCACTCAACATTGAGATGTGGACGGGACTCAAACCCGATAAGCGCGTAATGCTGAAAGCCTTGCAGGAGGCGCTGAGCTGAGATTGGCAAAATTAACTTCGGAATAAGCAGATGGCGCACAAACGAAACACATCAAGCCGGACGCTTAAATAAAAAGGAGGAAAAAAAGGATGTCTAAAAAGATTCTCGTAGTGCTCCTTGTTCTCATGATGGTCGTTGGCGTATTTGCCTGCAAACCCGCCACCGAACCCGCTGCGGAAGCCAACACAACAGAAACCACCGAAGCAGCCCCGGCTGCGAAAACCTACAAGGCCGCGTTTATCACGCAAGCGCTCTCCAACGAGTCGCAGGCTTATTCCTGGAAGCAACTCCAGCAGTACTGCGGCGAATACGGTTTCACGATGGATGTCTTTGAAGGCCAGAACGACGTTCAGAACGAGGCGAAAGCGGTCAGCACCTGCATCGCGCAGGGCTACGATGCCATCTTCATCAACCCGAGTGACATCAACGCGATCGTCCCGAGCCTTATGGAAGCCAAGGAAGCCGGCGTTATCGTTGGCATGTTCTCTTCGGACCTCCCGGCGGAATCGCAGCAGTATCGTGATTTCTTCTGCGGTGTTGACGACACCATGGCGGGAGAGACGGCTGGCAAAGCGTTTGTCGATCATTTCCCGGATGGCGCGTTCATCGTTGAAATCGGCGGTCAGGCCGGCCACGATGCACAGATCAAGCGCGCGGATGGTTTCCGCAAAGCCATCGAAGGCTCCAAGATCAATCTTGCGGACTCCCAGAACTGCTCCGGTTGGGTCACCGCGGACGCGATGGCCATCATGGAAGACTTTATCGTGAAGTACGGCGATCAGATCCAGGGCGTCTTCTGCCACTGGGACAACGGCGCGACGGGCATCATCGAGGCCCTCAAGAACGCCGGCATGAACGACGTGTACCTCATCGGCGTTGACGGATGCCGCGCTGGTTATGATCAGGTTGCTTCCGGCGCGCAGGCGGTCACCATCGGCCAGAGCTTCACCAACATGGCGATCAAGAGCCTCGAGTGCGCAAAAGCGATGCTTGAGGGCAAGCCTTTCGAAGCGGTCAACTTCATCCCGCTCGACGTCGTCACCAAGGACAACATGGCTACCTTCCCGTATCCGGAATGGTAAGCTCGAACCTCCATTAAATGATTGAGCCAGCCCGGCTTCAAAACGGAGCCGGGCGGCTCAACGTTGTTATTTGCTTGTATTGGCAGACCGCGTGCATAGTGTCATTTTGCGAATTGAAACGGTCAAATTGACGTGCGCGGAGAAAGATTGAAAGGGGAAAAGACGGGTGGAAAAGAAGGATTCGGGAATCATCCTTTCCATTAAAGACGTGAGTAAATCGTTCCCCGGCGTGAAGGCGCTGGATAACGTCTCGGTCGACATTGCGCGCGGCATCGTCCACGGAATCGTAGGAGAGAACGGCGCGGGAAAATCCACGCTGATGAAGATCCTCTCCGGGGTCTACACGAAAGATACCGGCACGGTCGTGTTCGACGGCGAAACGATTGAACATACGACACCGATTGAGTCGCTCAACCGGGGGTTAAGCATCATCTATCAGGAGTTCAACCTCGTGAACACCATGAGCGTCGGCGAGAATATCTTTCTCGGACGATTCGCGGAGATGCACGGCATGCGCGGCACGCACGCCGAGGCGAGGAAGCTCCTCGACAGCATCGGCTGCACGATCGACACACGCACAATGGTTGGAGATCTCTCCGCCGCGGAGAAACAGATGGTGGAGATCACCAAGGCGTTATCGTTTCAGAGCAAGCTGATCATCATGGACGAGCCGAGCAGTTCGCTCACCAGCGACGAACTCAAGCAGCTGTTTTTGATCATTCACGACCTAAAAGCGCGCGGCGTGTCCATCATCTACATCAGCCATAAGCTGGACGAAATTTTTGAGCTTTGCGATATCGTCACCGTCATGCGCGACGGCCACGTGATCGATACAAAGCCGGTCGGCGAGTTGACCCGCGCGGATATGATCACCAAGATGGTCGGCCGTTCGATTGAGCACGAGTATCCCGAGCGCCCGCGCTGCGCCGGCGAGACGCTGATGGAGGTTCGTTCGATCAACACCCATAAGCTGCACGACATCTCATTTGAACTCAAGAAGGGCGAGATTCTCGGCCTTGTCGGGCTCGTCGGAGCCGGTCGTACGGAGATCGTGCGCGCCATCTGCGGCGCGGATAAGGTGCACGGGCATCAGGTGCTCATCAATGGAAAACCTGTGAAGATCAAAAAGCCCGCGGACGCGAAGAAACTCGGCATCGGCCTTCTTCCGGAAGACCGCAAGCTGCAGGGTCTGGTTCTGCGCTTCTCGGTGCAGAGTAATATCGTCATGGCAAGCCTCGACAACATGACAAAGTTCGGATTTGTCGATTCGTCGAAAGAAAAGGGCATCGCGGAACGGCAGATCAACAACCTCTGCATCAAAACTCCGTCCGCACAGACGCAGGTATTGAGCCTTTCCGGCGGCAACCAGCAGAAATGCGTGGTTGGCCGCTGGCTGGAGATCAACCCGCAGATTCTGATCATGGACGAACCCACGCGCGGCATAGACGTCGGCGCAAAGTATGAAATCTACGTACTCATGAAGCAGGTTGTGGAAAACGGCGGATCGATCATCATGATCTCCTCGGAGCTGCCGGAAGTGCTGAATATGTCCAATCGCGTCTTGACCATCTGCGAAGGCCGCATCACGGGAGAATTCAACCCCGAGACGGTGTCCGCGCAGACGATCATGGACAGCGCGATCGGTTGACGGGAGGGAACAGTATGACAAAACGATTCAGTCTCAAGAACTTCTTGCTGAACTATTTGGTTCTCGTCGCGATTGTGCTGCTGGTCATCATCACGATCATGGTGGAACCGAAGTTCCTATCCGGCGAAAACCTGACCAATATTATGCGCCAGTTCGGGCCGCTGAGCTTTGTTTCGCTGGGAATGACGTTCGTAATCATCGGCGGATTCATCGATCTTTCGGTCGCGGGCATCATCTCGCTTGTCGCGGTGGTGACGGTATCCCTGATTGACCCGTTGGGACAGGTGCAGGCGCTGATCATCGGAGTAGCTCTTGGAGCGTTTCTTGGCTTCCTCAACAGCATGGTTCTTATCTCGGCGGGCGCATTGACGCAGGCGGAGGCGCTGTTCATTACATTCGGCATGAGCGCGGTTTACAGCGCGATTGCGCTGATCTATACCGACGGCGCGACACAGCATATGAGCTGGCTAACCGGAAATCAGAGCATCTTTGACGCCATCGGCTCCGGCACGGTTGGCATCCTATCGGTTTCATTTCTGATCTTCCTCGTCTCGCTGGGCGCGCTATGGATATTCCACAACAAAACCTATAACGGAAGAGCCATCAGCTATACGGGCGGCAACAAAGTCGCGGCGGAGTTATCCGGAATACCGATTAAGCGCAGTGTGGTTTTGATCTATACAATCTGTGGTCTCATGGCTGCCATCGGCGCTGTTGTGCTGTTTTCCCGCATTACGACGGCGGCGCCGATCATCGGCAAAGGATATGAAACAAACGCGATTCTCTCCGTCGTCGTCGGCGGTACGACGCTGAAAGGTGGCAAGGGCAGCGTTCTGAGAACCGTTCTCGGCGTGCTTCTGATCACGCTGATGTCGAACTGCATGAACCTGCTCGGTGTCTCGCCGTATATGCAGATAGTGCTCAAAGGCTCGATTCTGGTTGTCGCTATCTGGCTTGACAACCGGAAAGAGCAATAAGGGAGGGTAACGGTATGCAAACAACTTTCGCGGCATTCGGGAAACGCTCGTTGCGTGCTGTAACCAAGCAGAAGGCGGTCATAGCGATACTCGCGATGCTGATCCTTATGCTGTTCTTCAAGACCAATTTCTACACGAGCTATAACCTTTTAAACGTGCTTAAGGATGCAGCGGTCAACGAGATCATCGCCTTTGGCGTGACGCTTACGGTCATCGCGGCGGGCTGCGATCTCTCGGTCGGCGGCGTGATGTGCTTAAGCGGCATCGTCTCGATTAAGCTGATCAACGGAGGCATGGACATTTGGCTTGCGGTGATTATCGCGGTGCTCTGTGGAGCTTTGGTCGGCTTCATCAACGGCTTCCTTGTGGTGCAGCAAAAAACCGAGGCGTTTATCATCACGCTCGGCATAGGCATGCTCATCAAGGGCGTCAACCAGCAGCTGACCGACGCACACCCGGTCTCCTGTACGAACATGGAATACATGAAGATCGCCAACGGCAAGATCGGAGGAGTGGTTCCGAACCTCGCGCTCTATATGATTGTCATCGGCCTTCTTGTGTACGCGCTGCTGCGCTTTACGAGTTACGGCCGAAACCTTTATGCGCTCGGCGGAGATTATGATGTCGCCAAATACTCCGGCATCAATGTTGTTGCGACAAAGTGGACAGCGTTCGTTCTCAGCGGAACGATGGCTGCGGTAGCGGGCGTGTTGCTTTCCAGCAAGCTCAACACAGGATCAAGCATCTATGGCGACGACACAGCGCTGATGGTCAACTGCGGTGTCGTGGTCGGCGGCACAAGCTTTGCCGGTGGCGTCGGAGGTATCCTGCAGAGCTTTATCGGTTTAATGGTGCTGCAGCTGCTTGGCAACTGTATGAACATGCTCGGCATCGCACCGTATATCCAGCAGGTGTGTCAGGGCGTCGTCATTGTGGCGATCATCTGGCTCGACTGCTATGGCAGAAAACGCAAACGCGAGGACGTGTGACCTTCGCGCAAGCATACACCCGCATCGATTCCCGAAGACAGCGCCGCCGATTCAATCGGCGGCGTTGCCTTAGCAAGAATGGATTTTAACAAACAAAAAATAAATATCGGAAGAGATACGCGCGGCCGGCCACTGTGGTATACTCATGTGCGAAGGGCAAAAAATCCGCACAGATCATATCACTTCCAATGTCGCATGAACACACCCAAATAGAAAGGCGATTGCCATGATCTATTATTTTTCCGGCACGGGGAACTCAAAGTGGGTCGCAGAGGAGCTGGCTCGTCGAACGAATGACGAGGTGCAGAGCATTGCTGCGCTGCAAAGGGACGGTACTGTTTCCGTCTACGCAAACTGCGGCTCCAGAATCGGGATCGTCTTTCCGATCTACGCCTGGGGCGCGCCGATGCTGGTCGAACGGTTTTGCAAGAGCCTGAAGATGGCCGAGGGCGTGTACGCCTATGCGGTCTGCACATGCGGAGACGAGGCGGGACTTGCGCTCAAGAGACTCAGGAAGATGTTTGCCTACAGGAGCGCGTGGTCTGTCGTCATGCCGAACAACTACGTCATCGGCTTTGATCTGGACAGCCCGGAATTGGAAGCGAGTAAAATTCGTGCGGCGCACGAGAAACTTGCGCAGATCGCAAGTTCGATCAACGCGCGGGGAACTGTATACGATGTGCATGAAGGACCAGCCGCCGGAGTGAAAACGGTCATCGTGCGTCCGCTGTTCAACACATTTGCGATGTCAACAAGGGAGTTTATTGCCGACCAGAACTGCAACGGCTGCGGACTCTGCGCACGTATCTGCCCGATCGGTGCAATCGAAATGAAAAACGATAGGCCGGTCTGGGTAAAGAAGCAATGCACGCAGTGCCTC
>PNNR01000032.1 GCA_013824375.1 Clostridiales bacterium | reverse complement strand
TCGATGAACTGGATGTTGTGCACGTTGGTGGTGCCGCTTGCGGCAAGTCCCGCGACGATCAGAGACGCACCGGCGCGCAAGTCGGACGCGTAGATATCCGCGCCGCGCAGAGCGGAAATTCCTTTGACCTTTGCGGTGTTGTTGTCCTTGATGCTGATAGAGGCGCCCATGCGGCGGAGTTCGCGCACATGGTTGAAGCGGTTTTCGAATATCGTCTCGTTGATGGTCGAGACGCCGTTGGACGCACAGAGATATGCCATCATGGGCTGCTGCAGGTCGGTCGGGAAACCGGGATACGGCAGGGTTTTTACGTTGATGGCGCGCGGACGCTCATTCATGATGACGCGGATGAAGAAATCCCGCCCGTCGTCGCCGCCGATAACGCGCGCGCCGCTCTCCATGAGTTTTGCGCAAACGGCTTCCATATGCGTGGGGATGATATTCTTGATGATCACGTCGCCCATGGTGGCGGCGGCAGCGATCATAAACGTGCCTGTTTCGATCTGATCCGGAATGATGGCGTAGCCGCAGCCGTGCAGGTGCGGCCTGCCGCTGATGCGGATGACGTCGGTACCGGCGCCCTTGACGGAAGCGCCCATCATATTGAGGAAGTTTGCAACGTCAACCACGTGCGGTTCTTTTGCGACGTTGCTGAGCACCGTGTTTCCTTCCGCCATGCACGCGGCGAGCATGACGTTAATGGTCGCGCCCACGCTGACCACATCAAAATAGATCTCCGCGCCGATGAGCCGCTCCGCCTTTGCGCGTACGATGTTGCGCTCACAGTCCATCTCGACTTCCGCGCCGAGTGCGCGCATGCCTTTGATGTGCTGGTCGATGGGTCGCGCGCCGATGACGCAACCGCCGGGAAGCGCAAGCTCCACCTCGTGAAAGCGTCCAAGCAGAGCGCCTAACAGATAGTAAGAGGCGCGCATGCTGCTGACCGCCTCGCTGAGGGCTTTGGTGTTGGTCAGCGTGCGCGAGTCGATGCGCATGCAGTCCCCTTCGGTATAATCGACGGTAACGCCCAGCTCCTCCAAGATTTCCTTGAGGCTCTGGACGTCCTGAATATGCGGCAGATTCTCCAGTACACAGGCTTCGCCCGCGAGAACTGCGGCAGGTATGATGGCGACCGCGGCGTTTTTCGCACCGCTGATGGTCACGGTTCCTTCGAGCCGTTGACCGCCTTTGATCTCGTACCATTCCTTTTGCATACCAAATAAGTTTATCGGAAGAATAAAAATAAGTCAAGTTGCATGCCCGACATGTGTTTGCAGGGACGAAATCACGAAAAATGCATCTACTAATCGACATTAATCTTTTTATTCATGTAAAAGCCTGATACCAAAACGAAAACCGTTTTGATTTTAAAAATGTTTTTGCAGCCAATTATTGTTTCTGTTGCAAAAGCAAATCCTCGAAATCAACAAAAGCCCGCGAACTTATGCCGCAAAAACTTAAATATGGGTTAAATCCTTGCACTTTGCGGATATCTATATATGATTTCGTGATTCAGCCTTTTTTGCATCGTAAAATCATGCAACTTTCATTTCAAATATATTATTCAGAATACCGAGAATATTATAAGGAATGAATTGACAAGCGTATAAACGCATGCTAAAGTAATTTTAGTGTTTCTCTATTTTTTTGAGACTTTGGAGGAATTCCATGAAAAAATTGGTAATCGCCCTGGGCGGCAACGCGCTTCAGGAAGGCAATGGCCCGGCAACCGCCGAAGCGCAGCTGGATGTCGTGGAGAAGACGTCCGCCTACATTGCAGACATCATCGAAAAAGGCTATCAGGTCATCCTCGCGCACGGCAACGGACCGCAGGTCGGCCGCATCGTGCTGCAGAACGAGCACTCTGTCAACATCACCCCTGCGATGCCGTTTGACGTCTGCGGCGCGATGAGTCAGGGCATGATCGGCTACCACATGCAGCAGGGTTTGACAAAAGCCCTCCGCGCACGCGGCAACCACACAGGCGCCGCCACCGTGGTCACGCAGGTCGTGGTCGACAAAAACGATAAGGCGTTCCTTGCTCCCTCCAAGCCCATCGGCCCTTTCTATAGCGAGGAGGAGGCCAAGAAGCTCCAGTCCGAGAAGGGTTATTCCGTTAAGGAAGACGCGGGCCGCGGCTGGCGCAGAGTCGTCGCCTCACCCGTGCCCGTTGAAATCGTCGAACTGCCTGAAGTGAAGTGCCTCATCGAGGGCGGCTTTGTGGTCATCACTGTCGGCGGCGGCGGCATTCCCGTCATCCGCGAGGACAACGGCGATCTTGTCGGCACCGCTGCTGTCATCGATAAGGATCTCGCCAGCGAGAAACTCGCGGAGGATCTGGACGCGGACGCGCTGCTGATTCTCACCGCCGTCGAACAGGTTTGCCTGAACTATGGCAAGCCCGACGAAAAGCGGCTTTCGACCATAACGGTCGCGGAAGCAGAGCAGTACATCGCCGAGAAGCACTTTGCGCCCGGTTCCATGCTGCCGAAGATTCAGGCGGCGGTCATGTTTGCCAAGAGCAAAGCAGGCCGCAGAGCCATCATTACCTCGCTGGATAAAGCGGTCGATGCGCTCACCGGCGCCGCAGGGACCGTCATCGTTAAATAACCATCATCCTTCTTTCTCTTTCAAGGGACGAAGCAAAAAAGAACCTGTTGTAGTGAATGCAGGTTCTTTTTTTGTTTTCACTTCAGAATTTTCTCTTATGAAAGAATTGTTTTATTTGAATTCGATCTCTTCCCCCGCACGATCACCATCGCCATCTCCGCAACGAGCACGATCGGGCAAATCTGAATCTTTGTAAAGATGACCAAGGGAGAGTTGATCAGCGGCATGAGCCACAGCAGCGCCGCCATCACAGCTTCCGTTTTGGTATAACCGTGCTTGCTAAAATCATACACCAGCAGCAGCAACGCAAGTGCAAGAATCACCAGATCATATTGCATGAAGTACGGAATGATCAGCGGCATGCCCAGCACGAGCATGATTCCTTTGAGCGGCATGCGTTCGGCGCGCAGAAACGCCCAGCAGACAGCGACGACAGCACAGATCGCAATAATCGTCTGAACGAACAGGCTGATTCGAGAATCGACGCCGAGATCGATCAGCGTCGTAAGCAGCGTCGGCTGAATGGAGGATGTTACTTCCTTACCGGTTTCCATCAAATAAGAAGTCGTATGGAACAGCGACCGAACGAACGCAACCCATACTTCCTTGCCGAAGATCAGAAGACTCAGAAGCGAGGAAGAGAGCACGGTTCCCGCCGCAGCTATCAGCGCCTTCCAGTTTTTGGTGATCAGCAGAATGAAGAGCGGAAGGATCGCCAGCTGCGGCTTGTAGGCAAGAAAACCGATCATCACACCGGAGAGAACGGGGCTTGTCTCCATCCACGCGATTGAAAATCCAAGCAACGCCGTACTGAGAAACCCGTTTTGACCCCACCGCAGGTTGAGAAACACGCCAGGAAAACCGAGCATCAGAAAAGCAAGTTTTCTATGATCAGGCAGTATCCGCCTTGCCGCAACCATCATCAAAGCAAGCGTGAGCACGAGCCATACGATCAGGGCAACATCAAACGGAAGCAGTGTAAGAGGAACGATCGCGAACAGAAAGAACGGCGGATAAAGCCAAGGTAAATAGAAGGGGAGAACTAAATTTAATACAAGCTCTGTCATCGCATGATGCGCCTGCACATCGAAGATCTGCGCTACATTTCCTGCGAGCGTCATTTTACCCGCAGCATAAAAAAGTCCGAAATCTACGCAGAATGGGGAAAATAAATTTCGCAGCTCTCCGCGCCAGAAATAGACAAAGAAAACGAATATCGTTAGGTAGACAGCAAACATTAGAAAAGAATAGGCGATGATTCTGTTTTCCAGCCGGCTCCACTTGTCTTTCAGCATGATTTCTTTGTGTTCCCCTTCTGCGCAATCTGCAACCGGACATTACTTCTTAAAAAAGAGCTTCTGTGCAGAAGCCCTTTTTATTTGCGTTATTCTTTACTCTTTGCCAGAGATCTTTTCAAACACTCGCTCGAGATCCTCGCGGGAGAAATATTCGATCGTAATCCTGCCGCGCGTATTGGTACCGGCGAGGGAAACCTTAGTGCCCAGCGACTCGCGGAAGGATTCTTCCAGCGAAGCAAGTTCCGCGGGCAGGCGCGGCTTGTCTTTTTTCGCGGAGATTACTGCTTTCTTTTTCTCGGAGAGCGCTTTGATGCGCTCCTCCAGCGTGCGGACGGAATATTCCCGCTCGATGCATTCCTTGGCGAGCTGTTCGATCTGCACGTTATCGGTCAGTCCCGCGAGGGTTCTGCCGTGTCCCGCGGAGAGCGCGCCGCTCTTGAGCAGGTCGATGACCCTTTCCGGCAGTTGCAGCAGCCGCAGCGCATTGGCGATCGCGGGACGGCTCTTGCCGAGACGGCCGGAGACTTCCTCCTGCGTCATATCGTGCTGCTTCATCAGAAAACGGATGGCGGCCGCTTCTTCAATCGGGTTCAGGTTTTCGCGTTGGATATTCTCAATCAGCGAAACTTCGTGAATCTGTGCCTCGTCATAGTCAGCAACCAGCACCGGCACTTCGGAAAGTCCCGCAAGCCGCGCCGCGCGAAAGCGGCGTTCGCCCGCGATGATCATAAAGCGGCTGCCTTTTTGTTTGACGATCAGCGGCTGCACGATGCCGTGCACGCGGATGGACTCCGCAAGCTCGTTGAGTGAAGTTTCTTCAAACTGTTTGCGCGGCTGGAGCGCGTTGGTGTCGATATCCCGCACATTGACAGTCAGAATGCCCGCACCGGATTTCACCTGTTCTTCGACAGATACGGAATACGGATCGAGCAGCGCGTCGAGGCCACGGCCGAGTCCCGTTTTTTGCGCGGCCATTATTTGCCCTCCTTTGCGATCATCTCGCTGGCGAGGGAGGTATACGCGGTGGAACCCGCGCTGTTGGGCGCGTAGCGCGAGATCGGCAGCCCGAACGACGGCGCTTCGCCGAGGCGGACGCTGCGCGGAATGATCGTGTCATAAACCTTGTTTTTAAAGAACTTTTTGACTTCTTCAACCACCTGCATCGAAAGATTCGTGCGGGAGTCGAACATCGTCAGCACGACGCCCTCGACGTCGAGGTCAGGATTGAGGCTCTTGCGCACGAGTTTGACTGTGTTCATCAAGAGGCTCAGCCCTTCCAGCGCGTAGAATTCGCACTGGATCGGAACCAGCAGCGTATCCGCGGCGGTCAGCGCATTGAGGGTTAAAAGACCCAGCGACGGGGGACAGTCGATGAACACATAGTCATATCCTCCTGTGGTCGCGTTCAAGGCGCGCTTTAAAATCTGCTCGCGCGCAAGCATGTTGACCAGCTCGACTTCCGCGCCGGCGAGGGAGATATGTGCGGGCAGCAACTTGAGGGTATCGATCATCGTATCCTTGGTCGCTTCGTCTACGGTTACATCGTTGATCAGTACGTCGTAGATGGATTTCCCGTCGCCTTCTTTTTTAATGCCGAGTCCGCTGGTGCTGTTGCCCTGCGGGTCCGCATCAACAAGAAGAACGCGCTTGCCCTGCTCGGCGAGGCATGCGCTGAGGTTCACGGCGGTGGTGGTTTTGCCCACGCCGCCCTTTTGATTGGCTATCGCTACGATTTTCATGACAGAGATATTTCCTCCGATATTCACGTCTTTATCAAAAAGAGATCATTTGGTTCCTTTGCGGAAAGAAACCGCTATCGCCATTCTAGCAGAAACAGGGTGTTGATTCAATGTTTCACGTGAAACAAATCCGTTAAAAGAATATTGAGCCTTTATTGATGATTATTCTTGTGATCTTTTTATTATTATATTTTTTCTCTTTGTTCCAAAATGTTTCACGTGAAACAATGGGTTGTATTAGAATAACATCTTATCTACTATAGGTTTGATTGAAAGCTAGAATGGTTGGTTTTGAATCTGAAAGAAATGTTTCACGTGAAACTTTAAGATTAACATACTTTCTCTATAAAAAAACTGCCCTTTCAGGCAGCTTTTATCATAGAAACGTTTAGAAGTTGGAATAAATTCTCACCGGAACGATCAGATAGTAATATCCTTCTGTTTTCGCTGGTCTAATAACGCATGGGCTGATGCTGGTCGTAAAATCCATATAGATTTTATCATCCGGCACGTTTTTCAGCACATTGATGCAGAAACGCGGGTTAAACGCGATGTCGATGTCCTCGCCGTTGATCTGAACATCCATCTCTTCGTTGATTTTGCCTGCGAAGCTGTTGGCGGTAATCGTCAGCTTATTATTGTTAAACTTCATGACGATGTTATTATTGCCTTCGCGTGCCATCAACTGCGCGCGATCAATGCTCTCCATGAGTTCTCCTTTATCGATCATCACGCGCGTGGTATGCTCTTTTGGTAAAATATTCTTATATTTGATATAGTCTCCGTCGAGTAAACGCGCGACCAGACGGGAATGCTTAATATTCACACAGACGTGCGTCTTGGTAAATGTCAACTCGACGTCCGCTTCCGTCTCGTCCATCATACGTGAAATTTCCACCATGGATTTTCCGGGGATGACGACGTTGCGTTCCGGCACCGGATTTTTCAGCGGCATGGAACGCTTGGCAAACTGGAACGCGTCTGTCGCGACAATCGTGATCTCTTCACCGAGTTCCATCAACACGCCGGTGAGAATGGGTTTGCTGTCGTCCTGCGCGGTTGCAAACACAGTGGTGTTGATCATATCGCGGCAATCGGAATGATCCATCTTTACCGTAAAGGTTTCTCCCGTGAAGCGCATCTCGGGAAACTCTTCCGTGGCTTCTACGCACTGCAGGCTACTCTTGGCTCTGCCGCAGGATATATCGAGAGACTTGCCGGAGAGCGTTACTTCCGCAATGGATTCCGGCAGCTTTCTTACGATCTCGGAAAACAGTTTTCCGGGTACGATGGTAAAACCCTCTTCCTCGATGGTCGCGGGCAATAAACATTCCTTCTGTAGCATCAGATCCGAACACTTGAGCTTGACGCCCTCTGCCGTAGCCTCCACGTAGATGCCTTCCAAAATCGGCATCGTGGTGCGCACGGGAAGAGCTTTTATGACAGAGAGAACGCCTTCTGTCAGTTCTTTCGAGTCAATGTAAAAATGCATGGTTCAACTTCCTTTCTCAGCGCTCGGACAATCTTCTGATTTCATGTGTATTTATTTTGGAGTATAGCGACTAAATGGTTTTAAACAATCTATTTTTCTTCTGGTCTTTATTATAAAACCAGTAAATAACTACGAGCGGTATTTTTGGACTACCTTTTAAAAATGGGCTTCACATAAAAATGCGCTTCATATATGTGCTCTTCCGTTTCGGTTATCCACACAAAATCGCGTGAAAGTGTGTTTATGATAACTAGTAATACAGAAGCAGGAGTAGTAGTGTATTGTGGGAAGTGTGGAGAACGAGGGTTTCCCGCGCAGGTACGCGGTTTTGGCTGTGGAGCGTTTCGTGGACAACCGTTATCGGTTATCCCGGCTTTTCCACACACTCCATACACTCCACATCATGCACATCTCATCCACAAAGAGCATCCACAAATTGTGGACAACTAAGGGATTACTTTCGGAAAAAGAAAATGGACAGAGGTAATCGTTGATCTCTTCAAAAGTATCTTCTAATTGGGAGTATTTGTTCTTTTTATTTAAAAAGAACTTACGCCATTCTCTTCTTGATGTCTTCGATCACCGATCCGAACGAACTGTCGCTCTCGATCATCTCTTCCACGCGTTTGCAGGCGTTGATCGCGGTCGTGTGGTCGTTCTTATCAAAAAGAGTGCTGATGCGTTTATAGGGAATACCCAATATATCATGGCAGAGGTACATCGCAAGCTGGCGCGGAAGCACGATCTCGCGGTCGCGCCGCTCGGAAAGCAAGCTCTCGACCGGAATCGAGTAATATTCCGCAACAGTGCTTTTGATGATCTGCGGCGTGACTTCTTTCTTCTTGACGTCCGGCAGCAGGTCCCGCAGCGCCTCGATGGTGAGTTCCAGCGTCAGCGGACGGCGGCGCAGCTGTGAATAGGCCACCACGCGCGTTAAGGAGCCCTCCAGCTCACGAATGTTGCTGACCACGTGCTCTGCGATGAACTGTATGATCTCGTCGTCCACGTCGAGGTTATCGAGCCTGGCGCGGTTTCTGAGAATCGCGATGCGCGTCTCCACGTCCGGCGGCTGGATATCCGCAATCAAACCCCACTCAAAACGGGAGCGCAGGCGTTCCTCAAGGCTGCTGATCTCCTTCGGCGGTCGGTCGGAACTGATGATGATTTGTTTATTAGCGTTATGGAGCGTGTTGAAGGTGTTGAAAAACTCCTCCTGCACGGACTGCTTCTTGGCGATGAACTGCACGTCGTCGATGAGCAGCACGTCGACGTTGCGGTAGCGCTTGCGAAATTCGAGGCGCTTGTCCAGCTGAATCGCGGTGATGAGCTCATTGGTGAACGTTTCGCTCGTAACGTACATAACGCGCGCAGAATGGTCGTTTCCCTTGACGGCGTGCCCGATGGCGTGCATTAGGTGGGTTTTGCCCAGTCCCACGCCGCCATACAGGAAAAGCGGGTTATAGGCTGCCGCCGGGTTCTGCGCAACGGCAAGCGCAGCAGCGTGCGCAAAGTGGTTGGAACCACCCACGACGAATGTTTCAAACGTATATTTTGGATTCAGCGCAAATACGTTGATCGGCTCGGAGCTGATAGGGTTAATGTAGATGTCGCGATCCTCCGGCAGGATGACGCGGATGTCGGAGATGGTTTCGTTCGCTGCCTTGACCGCATCGCGCAGGTTTTCAAAATAGAAGTCTTCCAGCGTTTTCTGGATATCCGGCGTGGGTACTTCGAGAATCAGGACATCCTTCTGGAGGGTCAGGGGTACGATCACGTCGATCCACGCGTGAAAAGAAAGCCCCGTCATTTGAGGACGGATATTCTCCCGCGCGGCCGCCCAAATCGATTGCAGTTGATCCATAGTGATATACCCCCTATATTACAGATCATCATAGCAAAAATCGAACCGTTTTACAAGCCGCCCTTGAGCCGCTTCCGTTGCTCCAAACAGCAGCGCCGCGGCTTCCGCGCACGTGAGAAACGCGGCGGTAGCGTTGCGAAAAAAGTATAAATAAGCGCAGTATTCACACCGAATTCCGAGAAAAAACGACTGGAAAACAGGCAGATTTCGGAGCCTTATTGAAAACGTGCGAAATCAGTAAAACTCCTATAAAAAGGGCTTTTCTTAGAAAAAGAAAATAAAAGAATGCTCAAAAACGCACCGAAAGCGTAAAACAACAGGATTTTCCCCACTTTTTGGCAAAAAATGGGTATTTTCGGTTGTAAGGGGTTAACAATCTGTGACAAACCGTCCGTTTGATTGCATTGCCACTTTTGAGGGTTTACAATAGGATAAGAATATAGTAATCGGGGGAAATATGCCCGTGGGAGAATCGCTGCGCAGTCAGTTATTCATTAACTCCGAAAAGGTGGGCGACTTCGTCGAAATCACCCTACCCGCAGCCGGGGAGGATGAGGAAGGCGAAATTGCGCGCATCCATTATTTGGAGGCCGGCGTAGGCGAGCCGCTGTTACTGATTCATTCGCTTGGCCAGTCGCTGTACACCTGGAGAAACGTTTTCGCGGAACTCTCGGACAACTACCGCGTGATCGCAATCGACCTGCCGGGACACGGATACTCATCCCGCCCGGACACCTTCCAATATACGGCGGACGACTTTGCCTTCATCCTCAACGGATTTTTAGACGCGCTCAACATCAAGAGCTCGCATATGGTCGGGTTTTCCATCGGGGCGATGTATATGATGCGCTTTCTTTCGCTCTATCCCAAGCGGGTCGCAAATTGCGTCGCCATCTCGCCCGGCGGCGTCACGGAGCACATGCCCAAGCTCATCCACAACATGCAAAAGCCGCTGATCGCGACCTTCGCGCGAAACCTCTATACGGCGAACGACGTGCGAAAGATGCTTTTAGAGTGCGTAACCGATCCCGCGCTGATCGACGACTATGTGGTAAAACAATACTACGAGCCGATTTCGGACGGCCTCAGCCGTGAGGCGCTGATGTATGCACTGCGCAACTACGATCAGGAAGCCATCGCGGAGGGGCTTTTGCCCGTGGAACACGAGGTGCTCGTGCTCTGGGGCAAAAACGACCGCTGGCACCCGCCCGCGGGCAGCGTGTATTTTCAGAGCGTGCTGAGGGCCGGACGCTATTACCTTGTGCGCAATGCAGGGCATCTTCTTCAGGAAGAAGCGCCGATGAAGCTGTTGGAGATTCTATACAGCTACATTCCGCCGGCTGTGCCGAGCTATGACGTCTACCGCTACACCCAGAACCTCGCGGACGATCAGGAATGATCGCGGAGTTTGACCTGGGCGATGTGGTGCTCATGAAAAAGCCGCATGCCTGCGGTGAAAACGAGTGGACGATCATCCGAGTCGGCGCGGATGTCAAGATCAAGTGCAACCACTGCGGCCGCATCGTGATGCTCGACCGCGCGGACTTTGTGCGCATGGGCAAAAAAATACTGGTGAAAAAGGAACAACCGAGTGAAGCGTAAAGACTTTACGCAGAGCCAGATTCGATATCTGCGCGACCGCGCTGAAGAACAATATGAAAACATGCGGGGATCACGTTCGTTTCGGAACGTGTCCTTTTTGATGTATATCGCGCTGGTCGTGCTGATCGCGCTCACCATTCGCTCGTTCATCGCCGAACCCATCCGCGTTGACGGCGATTCGATGATCCCAACGCTGATTCACAACGAGGACATGCTCGTAGAGAAGATGAGCTACTGGTTAGAAGACCCGCAGCGCGGAGATATTGCGATCGTGTTTTATCCAGGTTATACCGAGAGCTGCGTCAAGCGCGTGATCGGTCTGCCCGGCGAGACCGTCGCGGTCAAAGACGGCAAGTTTTTGATCAACGGCACAGTGCTCGATGAAAGCCCGTACTGGAACGGAGAGATCATCGGGGACATAGACCCCGTGACCGTTGGAAAAAGACAGGTGTTTGTCGTCGGCGACAATCGAAACGGCAGCAAGGACAGCAGAAACCCAGATGTTGGATGTATTCCCTACGCAAAGATCGTCGGCCGCGTGGTCGCCGTCGTGTATCCTTTCAACGAGTATGAAACATTCTCGCGGGTGACCTACCCGTGAGTGAGGCGCGCAGGCGCCGCCGCAGCGAAGGGCGCGCGCGAACTTATCGAAACGCAAGACGCCTCGGATGGCTGTTTTCCGTATTGGTTACGGTCGCCATTCTGTGCCTTGTGTTTTTTATTTGGCTCTATCCATTAAAGATTGTCGACGAGAGCATGGCGCCCGCCCTCAATAGCGGCGAGGTCGTCCTCTGCGACCGGATCGGTAAGTTTGTCCGCATGCCGGAGCGCGGGGATATCGTGCTCTTTTCAACGCGGGACGGGCTTTTCATCAAGCGCATCGTCGGCATGCCCGGCGAGACCGTGGAACTTGTGGAAGGGCATGTCTTCATCAACAGCATCCCGCTCGACGAGAGCAGTTATGTGGTCAACTATGTCGGGGACATGCCGCCCGTGGAAGTGCCCGCGGGTAGCGTCTTCGTGCTCGGCGACAACCGCGCCGAGATGTACGACAGCCGCCTGGAGTCCGTCGGCAGCATTCCCTTCGACCAAATCCAGGCGGTGCTTCGCCTGCGGGTTTCTCCCTTCAGCCGCATCACTTACTTTTCTTGACCTGCTTTTCTTGAAAGAAAAGTAGGCAAAAGAACTTCACGGATCATTGTTAAGGTTCTCCTATTAGAAAAAGATAGATAACAGCAAAGCTTTTCAAAAGAGAAAGGCTTTTTTATTGCAAAAGATTCGATTTTCTATATAATGGAACAAATTAAAGCAAAAAAGAGGCGAAGCCAATGTTGATCCGGAAAGCGGAGCAGAAAGACCTTCAGGAACTGCTGGAGATCTATAATTACGAGGTCGTCAACGGCGTCTCCACGCTCGACCTCAACCCCCGCACGTTTGACGAGTGGCAGGTTTGGTTCGACAAACACAATGTGGAAAACCATCCGCTCTATGTAGCCCAGATCGACGGACGCGTTGCAGGCTACAGCAGCCTCTCCTCCTATCGCGAGAAGGAAGCGTACAAGTCTACCGTCGAGCTTTCGATCTATATCTCGCCCGACTACCGCAAGCGCGGCATTGCAACCGCGCTCATGGCGTATATCCTCGACCTTGCGAAAGCCGACCCGCGCACGCACACTGTCGTCTCCGTCATCACCGCCGGAAACGAGGCCAGCTGCAGGCTGCACGAGAAGTTCGGGTTCGATTTCTGCGGAACCGTGCCGGAGGTCGGCATGAAGTTCGGGAAATATCAGGATATTGTGACGTATAGTTTGAAGGTGTAGATCATTTTCGTGGGATCACGTATATGATCGATTTGTAGAATAACAAAGGGAATCCATGCCGAATTCCCTCTTTGTTTCCCGTGAAACATTCGCCTTATCCTGCGGACGGATGATAGCCGTCCCTGCTATGAATGTATTAGAATTCAATTCCCTTCCTCGCCTTCACACCCTTTTTAAACGGATGCTTGACGAGCTTCATCTCCGTGACGTAGTCCGCCCGCTCCACCAGAGCCTCCTCCGGATTGCGCCCCGTGATGACCAGCTCTGCTTTGCCGTGCTCGTCCAGCAGCGATAGCACCGCCTCCCGGTCGATCAACCCCTGCGACAGCGCGGCGCAAAGCTCGTCCAGCACGAGAAGCGAACACGCGTTCGCTCTCGCGAGCTGCGTCACCTCCGCGAGGGTTTTATCGTGCATCACACGGACGGCCTTCTTCATTTCCTCGCTCATATTTGGGAAGAACCCATGCGGCAGATCGTTTCGGTAAACGGGCACGCCGAGGGTTTTCAGCGTCGCAAGTTCGCCCGTCGACGAGCTTTTCAGAAACTGCGCGAGCACAGCTTTGCCGCCAGTGCCGACATGGCGGCAGATCAGTCCCAGCGACGCGGTGGTTTTGCCTTTTCCGTCTCCGCAATAGATGTGTATCATGTGGATTCCTCCGGTTATTCGCTTCGTTATCCACATTTTACTTCACTTTTGTGGATAAAGGCAACCCGTGTATGATTGGCAGAAGGAACGGACGATCCTGCGCAGCGAAGCGACGGAAGAGATTGTGTTTCGATTTTTTGATTCCGTGCGAAACAGGATAGTGCCGTCGGCCCGCTATCATTTTTCATGCTTTGATCGCTTCAAAAAACCGTGTATCGTCGGTTCCGTGCCTTCGCGGACACGGCGGTAATTTTCCATATGCTTTAAAATCAGGCACACGCACGGAAACAACAGAATCGCAAGGTTCATGCTGCTTTGCGTCGTAAACCCGTATGCAAAGGGGAATATGGCTGCGGCAGAAACGGGCAAAGCCCAAGGATAATTGACCAAAAATGATATGGCAATACCGAGCAGCAACAAAACGAGAAAAATCTTGATGTCCAACGCAATGACAACGCCGGCAAGGCACGACGACCCCTTTCCGCCATGAAAGCCAAGCGAAAACGGGAACATATGCCCCAGCATGACCGCGGCGCCGGCGAGCACGCCCGCGAACGCAAACTGCGGGAAAAGCGCTTTTGCAAGGATAACGGCAATAAAGGCCTTTCCAATATCCAGCAACAAAACGAACACGCCAACGAGTTTTCCTATCGTTAAATAGACATTGGTTGCGCCGAGGTTCTTCGTGCCTTCCCGGCGTAATTCCATTTTTTTGTGTTTGGCAAGAATCCACGCGGGATTGATGCACCCAATCAGATATCCAAGCAATAAGGAAACAGGAAGTTCATACATGCTGGAAGCATCCTCTCTCTCTCGGTAAATCGTTGCCGATCGTTTTCCAGACAAAGTGAAATAAGCGGCTTAACGCTTTAATCAACATTTTACATCATTTCTGTAGAAAAAGGCAAATGAGCGTGAAACAACATTCGTTCCGCATCATTAAAAAACAAAAAATATGCTTGCTCGACAGAGAGAAGTTTTATTACGTTGCGTTCAACAGGCTTCGTTTATTCTCAATTTCTTAACGCGACGTTCGCGGGAGATTCACAGCTGGTTCACAACCAAATCATGTAATACATGGTAATATGTGTGAAAGGTCCCATTCTTTATCATATAGTTTAGTATTCATACGACGAAAGGATGGACTTGCATGGCGAAAAAATATCTGCGTGCGCTCGCGCTGCTGCTCTGCGTGTTCGCGCTTTTGACGGCCTGTGCCTGCGGAACGAAGTTCGTCGGCGAGGAGCAAGCGAAAAAAGCCGGACTCGCGCTGCTGCGGCAGGCGTTCGGTGTAGTGGCGGAAGACGCGCACGTTGAATACTTTGAGCGCGCGGG
>PNNR01000009.1 GCA_013824375.1 Clostridiales bacterium | reverse complement strand
CCCCATGGAATAAGATAGAGTTCGCCCGGCTCCGGCACACATCCACAGATTTGAGCTGGCAAACAATACTTGCAGCCGGTTCAGATTCTTTGCAAGGCCGCGATAGACTGTCTTGTGGAAACCGCATTGCACTTTTACAAATCGGAATGGGTGTTCAACCTTGCTACGAACCGATGATTTTTGATGTTCGATCGCGCGTTCCCAGTCTTGCCCGCCATGATCGCTCTGGCTGCGCAGTTTACCCGGCCGATGGTTGATTCGATAGTCGATGCTGGAAAGAGTTTCATTTGCCAGAATTTCCGAGCGTTTCTCAATGCCGAGGTAGCCGGAATCGCCGTACACCACCGTATCATCCTCGCGAATCAATGCTGCCGCCTGGGTTATATCGTGCTCGTTCGCCGCTGTGGCTGTCACAGCCGTCACATACCCTGTCCCAGCGTCTACTCCAACATGCGCTTTCATGCCGAACCGCCATTCATTCCCCTTTTTGGTTTGGTGCATTTCGGGATCTCTGGCTTTGTCTTTGTTTTTCGTCGAACTGGGGGCGTTGATGATTGTCGCATCGAGAATCGTTCCGCCGTGCATGATGCAACCGTTTGCTTCCAGTACGGCGTTGATCGCCGCAAACATGGCTTCACCGAGATGGTTTTTTTCGATCAAATGCCGAAAATGCAGGAGCGTAGTTGCATCCGGCGCTTGCTCTTCGCAAAAGTTGACGCCCATGAACGTCCGCATGGCATAGCTGTCGTAGATTGCATCTTCGACACCTTCGTCCGAGAGGTTGAACCACGATTGCAGCAAATACATCCGCAGCATTTTCTCGATCCCCTTCGGTGGACGACCTCGCTTCCCGCTCGGATAAAATGGACGGATTAAGGTTATCCACTCTTCCCACGGGATGATTTCGTTCATGACTTGAAGAAACTCTTCTCGCTTCGTTTTGCGTTTCCGACCACTGTATTCGATGTCCGTAAATGTTTGCTGCCGCATACGTCACTCCGTTTTATTTGATGCTTCTATTATATCATGCGGCGGTTTATGGTTCGATTAAATCAGTGGTTCCCTAGGTGTGCTATCAAATAGCTTTCTCGTAAATATAGGCTAAGATTATTATACAACATCAATTCAGTGGTTGCACATTCTTCAAAAATAGCTGTGCATGTAAGGCTAAACCATAAAGGAACACTTCAAAGTGGGTTACAAAGTGGGTTTTGGGATAAAGAAAAGAGCCGAAAACTCTAGAGTTTATCGGCTCTTTTTGTGGCTAAACCCTCACGAAGTGATACAATCCCGCGAAACGTTGGGGTGGGTGCAAACAGCCTCGGCAGAGGAGAATTCCTCATGAGTCATTCTGCCATGAGAGAGCAAAACGAGCGATGCATTAAATAATTTCGGAAGTACGTGATAAAGGCAGCCTTTGTGTACATACCGACCTTGATTCGAGAATACTAATTTTGTCTAGTGGTGGGAGCCCAAATACTGATCCGTTCAAACTGTTTCTGTGAGATGCGGATATGTTTACCTGCCATTGTGCACAATTCTTGCTCCCGCAGGTCGCGTATTGCGCGGACTACCGTGCGCTGGCTTACCCCGATATGATTCGCAATGGTCTGGTAATTTTGCCTGACGATGACGAACGATTGAGAGCCGATGGTTTTCTGGAAGTAATCCGTCAGGTAGAAGCATACTCGCTCAAGCCCATCGAGATAGAAGAGTTTGCCGTTCAAACTGGAGTCAACATAGAGATCATTCGCGATATGATAGCTGATTTTTCTTAGCAGCGGCAGATCGTTCATGGCGAACGCATAGAGTTCGTCAGCAGGTAGACGTAATATGGAGACATTGGTTTTTGCAAGGATGGTCGCGATAATCTCACTTTTGCGCGAGAAGAGTTCAAGTAGTCCGATCGCTCCGTTGGAGCGATCCAGTTTGAAGTACTGATAGTCTTTCCCGCTTTCAAAACGCTTCATGCCGTCTACGATACCAGATTCGATGAAGTAGACATATTCGAGCGAGTCCCCTTCACTGACGATTATCTCGTCAGGAATATAGTCTCTTCGCGTGCAACATGTAGCAAGTGATTGCGGCAGCAAATCTAGTGCGTTACCATAGGATATATCAAATTGTCTCCAAACACTTTCTATCTTCTTAGGCATAGCGGTGCTCCTCCTGATGAAGTCCCGAGAAAATCACACAAAGAGACCAAAAAACGAGAAAATGTGGACAGATGTCCTTTTTAGCTCCGTATGATCAATATATAATCAAATTATTCCAATGGCAAGCATATCTCACAAAAAGACGCATTTCTATGCTGCCAAAATGACGGTTACCCGAAAATATCAGAATTAAGGAGAGGAAAAAGGAACAATGAAAAAGATTATTACTGTGATCCTCGTGCTCATGATGGCGCTTGGCATGTTTGCCTGCGTCGCAACGACCGCTCCTGCAACGGAAGAACCCCCCGCTGAAGCAACCGCAGCCGCGGAGCAGACCGAAGCGACGGAAGCGCCCGCCGCAGAGAAGATCTACAAGGTTGCCGTACTGGTTCCGTTCATCGGCGATCAGTCCTACTTTGACTCTGTCAACGCGGGACGCCTCGCCGTTGAGGACTACCCGAATGTGGAGACCACGCTCATCGAGATGGGTGAGGACAAGAGCAAGTGGGAAAGCTATTATCTGGATGCCTGCGAAGGCGGCTACGATCTCATCGTAGGCGGCAACAACGATGCAGAAGAATACTTCTACGCTGCGGCAAAGCAGTATCCCGATCAGAAATTCTTCAACTTTGACTATGTGAACCATGTCGAACTGCCCAATGTCTTCGCGGTCACATACAACACGCCGGAGCTTGGCTACGTGGCCGGTACCGCTGCGTCACTGATCACGCAGAGCAGCATGCCCAAAGCGAACGCCGAGAAGATCGTCGGCATCGTGGTCGGCATGGATTTCCCGGCGATGAACGACTTCGTCAGCGGTTTCTGCCAGATTTGCTATGAGAACGGTGTGCAAGTGCTCATTGGTTATCCGGAAAGCTTCACCGACTCCGCAAAAGCTAAGGAAATCGCACTCAACATGTACGCCCAGGGCGCGGATGTCGTCTGGCAGGTTGCCGGCGGCGCAGGCCTTGGTGTGTTTGAAGCAGCTGCGGAAGCGGACAAGTATGCCTTCGGTGTGGACAGCGACCAGACCATCGCGCTTAGCGGCCAGCCGAACCTCGCCGCGACGATCGTCACCTCCTTCTATAAGGATTGCGGCGCATCCGTCAAGTACGCGGTTGATATGCTGATCGCCGGCACGTATCCCACCGGCGCGAAGACCCTCGGCATCAAGGAAGGCGCCGTTGGCCTCATTCAGAACCAGCAGTACATCGACATGGTTCCGCAGGAAATTCGCGACCAAATCGACGCACAGGTTGCCAAGGTTGCCGCGGGCGAAGTGACAGTCATCAGCGCGCTTGCCGATGACGCCGCTTGGCAGGATATCAAAGCCAAAGCCACCGCTCCGTTGAATTAAAAAAGTAACACTGGAAATTGCAGGAGAGGTGCTCTATGCTCAATAGAGCAAATCTCCTGCTTTTTGAAAAGGGCAGAGTGACACGCGCAGATCTGTCTTTTTCAAAAAAATTCACGTTCAGAATATGCTATAAATAACACATTTTGTCAGCAAAGGGAGGGATTCCTCTGGAGGACTCGATTTTACGTCTGGAGAACATCACAAAAGTGTATTCCAACGGCGTAGTAGCCAACAAAGACATCTCCGTCGATTTTCGCAAAGGTGAAATTCACTCCATCGTTGGTGAAAACGGTGCGGGTAAATCCACACTCATGAAAATACTCTTTGGCATTGAGCAGCCCTCGGCGGGCAAGCTCTATCTGCGTGGCGAAGAGCGGCAGTTTCACAATTCGCTGGAGGCCATCGACGCAGGCATCGGTATGGTACATCAGCACTTTATGCTGATTCCGACGTTTACCGTAGCCGAGAGCATCGTGCTCGGCATGGAACCGCGCAAGAGTATGCTCTTTCTGAATAAGAAAGCGGCTGTTGCAAAGACGCGCACAATCGCCGAACAGTACAACTTTGATGTCGATGTGACCAAGAAGATCTCCGAACTCTCCGTAGGCGCCAAGCAAAAGGTTGAAATCCTCAAGACGCTCTATCGGAATGCCGAGATCATCATTCTTGACGAGCCGACGTCCGTGCTCACACCGCAGGAAACGGAAATCTTGTTTGATGAGCTGGACAAATTTAAAAAGCTCGGACACACGATATTGTTCATCTCCCATAAGCTCGGCGAGGTCAAGCAGATATCCGATCGCATCACCATCATGCGAAACGGCGAGAGCCGTGGCACCTTTAACAATGCAGAGATCACCATGGAGGAGCTCACTGCGCGCATCATCGGGCGCGATCTGATCAGCTCCTACGACGAAAAGAAACACGACTGGCCGGAGATGACGCCCGTATTGAAGGTAGAGAAACTATGCCTGATACAAAAAGGGCAGAAGCGCCTGGAAAACATCTCCTTTACGGTCAAGCGCGGCGAAATCTTCGGCATCGCCGGCGTGCAGGGAAACGGACAGGACGAGTTGATTCGCGCAATCGCGGGGTTGACTGGCCACGTTGGCGGAACGATCACGCTCGACGGAACGGATATCTCAAAGCTTTCGATCAAAAAACGGCGTGAGACGGGCATTGCGTATGTACCGGAGGATCGAATGAGCGACGGCACTGCGGGGGAAGCCTCGCTTGGGGATAACATCATCTCCACCTATTTCGACCGCCCGTCGCTCAACGGCCCGTTCTTTATGCGCGGCAGACGCATCAACACAGAAGCGCGCCGATTGATAAAGGAGTATTCGATTAAGGCGGAATCGCCATCTCAGAAGATTCAGAGCCTGTCCGGCGGCAACATTCAAAAAGTCGTTGTTGCCAGAGAGCACAACACGAACCCAAAATGCATGCTAGCCGAGCAGCCGACGCACGGCATCGACATCGGCAGTGCGGAGTTCATTCATCTGCGGTTGATCGAAATGCGAAACGCCGGCGCGGGGCTTTTGCTCGTAAGTGCAGATCTCGACGAGGTTATGGGGTTATCAGATCGGCTGATCGTGATGTATGACGGCAAGATTGCCGCCTATTTTTCGGATATCAAGGGCTTGACGCGAAATGAACTGGGGTATTACATGCTCGGCGTGAAACAACAAACACCCGAAGAGATCGGAGGTGCGCTCCATGACTAAACGAAAACTTTCTCTTACGGGTGACACCGCGTTTGAAACAATTAAAACGATCATCGCAGTCTTTATCGCGCTAGCCATCACGTTTTGCGTGCTTGCGCTTACCTGCGAGAACCCCGTTGCATCGTTTGTCACCATGCTGACCGGGCCAATGACCAAACTGCGCTACTTCGGCAATGTGTTGGAGTCGATGGTGCCGCTGGTTTTCTCCGGGCTTGCCTGCTCGCTGCTGTTTCGAACAGGGCTTTTCAACCTCGGTATTGAAGGCATCTACTATATCGGCGGCGTCATCTGCTCCTATATCGCCTGCCAGGTGTTTGGCAACTCGTTTACCCATCCACTCGTGGCAATTCTCGTTCCGGCGCTGATCGGCGGCCTGCTCATGCTGATCCCCGGCTATCTGAAAGCGAAGTACAATGCTAACGAGCTGGTCACTTCACTCATGCTCAACTCCATCTATCTTGGCGTAGGGCTTTGGTTTATCAAGACGTATCTGCGCGCAACGGACTATTCCTCCACTGCGTCCCCACTCTTCACCGAGACGGCGGTGCTGCCGTATATCATTCCCGGCACACGTGTGACGATCGGGATTATTCTGGCGGTAGCGGCGGCACTTTTGATCTACGTCCTGCTCTTCAAAACGCGGCTGGGATATCAGATCCGCATGACGGGGCTCAATCCAAACTTTGCGCGTTACTCCGGCATGAATGCCATGAGCCTGTTTTTACTTGTGCACTTTATCTCCGGCTTCCTCGGCGGCGTCGGAACATCGGTCGAACTTCTCAGCATCTACTCTCGCTTTAGTTGGGTGACTCTGCCGGGGCTGGGATTCAACGGCGCACTGATGGCGATGATGGGCAAGAATAACCCCATCGGCGTACTCGTCGTCGCATTCGGCATCAGCTATCTGCAGATCGGCGCGGAGATCATGAGCCGCAGCACGACCGTGCCGGTAGAGGTCATCTCCATCGTCACGGCGACACTGGTGCTGCTCATCTCGGCGCAGTATTTCCTGCGCGGCTGGCGCGAGAAAAAACTGCTGAAGGAGGGAATGCTGCATGTCTGAGTTTCTTAGCGTCATCTTCAGCGAAGAGTTTCTTTCAACCGTTATTCGCGTGCTCGTGCCGCTGTTGTTTGCGAGCATGAGCGCGTACATCGCGTCGCTGGCGGGCATTCCCAATATCGCCGTCGAAGGCATTATGCTCATGAGTGCGCTCTTTGCCGTGCTCGGCAGTTACTGGACGCAGTCCTCGTGGCTGGGTTTGCTGATCTCGATCGGCGCGGGTCTTGTCATGGCGCTGATCCTGATCCTCTGCACGATCAAAATGGGGACAAACCCCATACTCGTTGGCATCGCACTGAACACGTTCTCCGCTTCGTTTACGGTTTTTCTGCTTTATCTGTTCACGCAGAACAAGGGGACGAGCGCTTCTTTGGCCTCGATCGTGCTGCCGATTGTCAACGTTCCGATCATTGAGAAAATACCTGTGTTGCGCGCGATCTTCTCGGGGCAGTATACCATCACTTACGTCTGCATCCTGAGCATGATTCTGCTCGCGGTACTGGTGTATCAAACGCCGCTTGGCATGCGCATGAAAGCGGCAGGGCTTGATGAACGTGCGGCAAAGACCGCGGGGATTGACGTAAACAAGGTGCGCATCATTGCGGTGCTGATTTCCGGCTTACTCGCTGCGCTGGGTGGCGCCTATATGACGACCGGGTATCTTTCGATCTTTACAAAAAACATGATTGCGGGGCGCGGCTGGATCGGCATTGCGGCGCAGGCGATGGGGGGCACCAACATGCTCGGCGTCGCGATTACCACTTTCGTTTTCTCGCTGTTTCAGGCGGTCACCAACGTATTTTCGCTCTATGACCTGCCGAGCGAACTGATCAATATTATCCCGTACGTCGGCGTTTTGCTCGGCATCATCATCTTCTCGGTCTCAACGTATCGAAACAGCAAGAAAGGATAACGCTCAAACGTGTCATTTTTCATTGATTGCGATCCGGGGCATGACGATGTGCTCGCGATACTGCTTGCGCTCGCGCACCCGGAACAGATAAACATAAAAGGAATTACAACGGTTGCGGGAAACAGCACCGTTCAAAACGTAACTGAAAACATACTCAAAGTGCTCGACTATATCGGTGTTTCTATTCCGGTGGCGATGGGTTGCGCGCGACCCATCCGGCGTGAGCCGGAGCCGCAGCCGGCGGC
Source organism: Clostridiales bacterium (assembly GCA_013824375.1). Lineage (GTDB taxonomy): Bacteria > Bacillota > Clostridia > Christensenellales > CAG-138 > UBA7703. The sequence continues at coordinate 7,062 of PNNR01000009.1, read as the reverse complement.
ACACGGGGTGAGCGGCATGGATGGCCCCGACCTTCCCGCGCCAAAGTCGAGAGTGGACGCGCGGCACGCGGTAACGTTTCTGTTCGAGGAGATACTGCGGCAAGATGAACCGGTCACAATCATTTCGCTCGCGCCGATGACCAACCTCGCGATCCTGTTTGAAACGTATCCCAAGGTCAGGAATCGCGTGGAACGGATCTGCCTGATGGGCGGTAGCCTGCACGGCGGAAACATCCTGCCGCGCTCGGAATTCAACATCTATCACGACCCAGAGGCTGCAAAGATCGTATTTGGCAGCGGCATCCCTATCACAATGAGCGGGCTAGAGGTTTGCGCAGAGGCAAAGACCATGCTCAAAGACTTTGAACCGCTCAAGCACGGCGGGCGCGTATCGCGGTTGGCATATGAATTGATGGACTATTACAGCGGGTATGCACGCGACCGAGACTGGGATTATACAAACGTGTTTGACGCGGTTCCCGTTGCGCAGATTCTTTCGCCGGAGCTGTTCGTCGGCACGAAGTATCGCGTTGCAATCGAGACGGAGGGCGAACTCTGCCGTGGGATGACCGTTGCGCTGCCATGCGCGGGTGAGCCGACGGAGCCCTGCGTGACCGTGTTGGAACATGCGGACGGCGTACGGTTTTCCGCGCTCATGCTCGACGCGCTGCGGATTCTGGATCAAAAACAACATGACTGATCGGCAACGATGATTTTTCTTCAGGAGGCACTCAATGGCGATTTCTGTTTATGAGATTAGAAGCGGTCTTTCGCAGATCCCGCGCGAGCATTCGACTGCGTTTCTTTGTGCAGTAGAGGCGGCTTTGGGCGATTCTCTGGCGCAAATCTCGTTGAATCATTTTTTGGACGAACCCTTTGGGATCATCTATGTTTCCTCGGGCGGCAGCGAGGGGCTGTTTTTACAGCAGTTTTCCTCCTACGATAAACCCTGTTACCTGCTCACCAGCGGGGACAGCAACTCGCTTGCCGCCTCGATGGAAATCCTGGCGTATCTTCGTCAAAATGGGCGCAAAGGTGAGATTATGCATGGGGATGTGGAGCTGATCGCCGGACGCATCCGCACACTTTCGCGCGCGGCTCGCGCAAAAAAGCAACTGACAGGCATTCGCATCGGCGTAGTCGGGAAACCATCGGATTGGCTGATTGCAAGCGAACTTGACCGCGTAGCCTGTAAGAAGAAGCTGGGCGTGGAGGTTGTTGACATCCCGATGGGGGAACTGTTGGAGGCCTATCAAGCTACGCCTGCCATAAAAAACGAATGGACGACGCGTTTGCGCGCGCTCGGTTATGACGCAAAGGAGATGGACAAGGCGCTGGCGATCTATTCTGCGCTCAAGTCTATCGTTGCAATACACAACCTCGGCGCAATCACCGTGCGCTGCTTTGATCTGCTGGGTAGCGTCTGCACTACCGGCTGCCTCGCGCTCGCGATACTCAACGCGGAGGGGATTTACGCTGGTTGCGAGGGAGATGTACCATCCACGCTCTCTATGGCGATTCTCGGAGAACTCAGCGGACAGCCCGTGTTCATGTGTAACCCCAGCCGCATCGACACGCGAGCTGGGCACATGGTCCTTGCACACTGCACGTTGCCTGTTAATATGCCGAGCGAGATGACACTGACGACGCATTTTGAGTCCGGTATTGGCGTTGCCATCGCCGGAACCATCACGTTGGGAACTTGCACCGTGTTTAAGGCAGGGGCAGACCTCGCGCGGCATTTCGCCAAGGCTGGGAAAATTGAAAAGAACCTGCGGGAAGCGGCGCTCTGCCGCACGCAGATTCAGGTTGCGTTGGACGATATGACGTATTTTCTGACCGACCCGATTCAGAACCACCATCTGGTCTGCACGGGAGACTTTACGGCTGAAATTGCGGAGTTTTTCGCGTTGCTGTAACGTGTTACACTATCTTTAAAACAGTTATACACGGAGGCAGAACGCATGAAGACAACAATCAAACCAAAGCTGGAACGAAGCGATATCGTTTTGATGGACGACATCGTCTATTCGCAGCCGTTGGCATATTTCGGTAGAAAACCGAGGCCGCTGAAGATGATGCTCCTTCGCCCGATCGAATGGTGGGGGCAGACCGAGTTGCCGCCGCTTCCGACGATTATTTGGATTGTGGGCGGCGCCTGGCAGCAGACGTTTCCTTCCTGGCGGATGGCGGAGTTCTCCTATTTGGCTTACGCGGGCTATCAGGTTGCTGCAATCGACTATCGAACAGTCAACGAAGACGCGTTCCCTGCACAGGTGGAGGACGCAAAGACAGCCGTGCGATTCCTGCGCGCCAACGCAAAACGCTATGGTGTGGACGCAGATCGAATCGCCGTCATGGGGGATTCCGCGGGCGGCTATCTTGCCGCTATGGTCGGCGTAACGGGCGAAAGCAAAGCGTTTGAGACGGACGATTGGGCGGGATTTTCCAGCAGCGTGAAAGCCGTTGTGGACTGGTACGGCCCGATTGATCTGCTGCGTATGCGCGCGGACTCACTAAAAAGCAACCAGGACGCAAGCGCGGAGGACGAGATGATCTTCCGGCTCTTTGCGGGTCGTCCGATCTCTCAAGAGAACCGCGCATTTTTGGAGCGCATGAGCCCGGAGTGCTATATTTCGGAGAAAACTCCACCGCATCTCTTGCTGCACGGTACCGCGGATGAGATGGTGAGCGTATTCGAGAGCGAGCGGTATTATGACGCGCTGAATCAAGCGGGTGTTCCCGCCGAGCTGTGTTTGCTCGAAGGCGCGGGGCACTGCGACCAAGCGTTTTCGCAGCCAGAGGTGCAGCACTTGATACTCGATTTTCTGGATCGATACCTGAAGTAAAAGGAGATTTTAGGAGGGGAACGCTTTGCGGCTGACACGCGACGTTCAGGAGCGCATCTATGCGGGCGTTCTGGGAAAGATGACCGGCGTCTATCTCGGCCGCCCGGTCGAGGGATGGACGTATGAAGCCATCTCGTCCCGTTTCGGGGAAATCACGGACTATGTACACGAGGAGCTGAATCTGCCGCTGATCGTGACGGACGACGATCTATCCGGTACGTTCGGCTTTTTTCGCGCGGTGGAAGATAACGACTTCTCGCCTGAACTGACTGCAAAAGCGGTCGGCGATGCGTGGCTTAACTACATTATCGAGGACAAGACTATCCTCTGGTGGGGCGGCCTTGGCAACAGTACCGAGCATACGGCGTATCTAAATCTAAAGAACGGCATTCCCGCGCCGGAAAGCGGCTCGGCAGCGCGAAACGGCAAGGTGCTCTCCGAGCAGATCGGCGCGCAGATCTTCATGGATGCCTTTGCCATGATGTGCCCGGGGGATCCGGAGCGAGCGTCGCATTTCGTTCGCGCCGCGTCTAGCGTGTCTCACGACGGAATCGCCGTTGAAGCCGCGGTGTTTCTCGGTGCGCTGGAAGCCGCAGCATTTTCCGAGAGAAAGCTTGACCGTTTGTTTGACGAAGGCGAACGGTATCTGAACAGTGAATTAATGCGAAGGCTCATCGGAGATGTTCGAAATACCTGCGCAAAGGCAGGACACTGGCGGGAAGTACGCGATTATCTGAACAGAAATTATGGATATGACCGCTTCGAGGGTGTATGTCATATCATACCGAATCACGCGCTCATGCTTGCGTCCATTCTGCTTGGCGGGGACGACTTTGCCCGTTCGCTCATGATTGCCGTGTCGGCGGGGTGGGACACTGACTGCAATGCCGGTAACGTTGGGTGCTTCAATGGAATCCGACTGGGGTTGGATGCGCTGACAAAGACTGTGGACGTTCGTTCTCCCGTGCGCGACCGACTGTTTGTGATCACCGCGGATGGCGGGGAAGGAATCACAGACGCAGTGCGTGAGACCAGAAAGATTTTCCGCGCCGCGTCAGCAGTCTATCATGAGGCGGCGAATATTCCGCCGGAACGCTTTGCCTTTGAATACCCGGGGAGTGTGCAGGGATTTGAGCCTTGTCCATATGTTTCGTCGGGTGACGATGTTCTGTTGACCAATGTGGATGGACGCGGATTGATGATCACAGCGGCTGGCGCTGTGGCTTACGTCAGCACACCGACTTTCTTTGATCCAAATGCACAATGGCAGGGGTACGATGCCGTCGCATCCCCGTCTCTATATGAGGGTCAGACAGTGACGGCACGGCTGGACGTTACGCAGCAAAAACCGATTCTTGCGCGGTTGTATGTTTGCCATGCCACGCTGCAGGATAAAATTGAAGTGGTTTACGGACAAGAGAATTTTTTGCGGCAGGGAAATACACGCATCGATTGGGTCATTCCGCCGCTTGGTGGTATGCCGGTGCTCCGCGTCGGGGTGTCTTTGCGTAGTTCAATGGGTGATCCATGCGCGGCCACGCTTCTCTCGCTCGACTGGACCGGCGCACCGCTGAAGTATCAGCTAACGGGTGCGCTGCAAAAAAACATTACCGACCCAATGCCGTTTGCCTTCCGCGCGTTTGTCTCCAGTGCAAGACACACGAGCCTGAGCCTTATGCATACGCTCTGCGTTTCGCATCCGGCGGAAAACGGCGTGGTCACCCTCGGCACGCGGGATTTTTCCGACTATTCGATTTCCGCCCGCATCATACCGCAGCCAAACCAGAGGTGCGGACTCGTCATTCGAGCGCGCGGGCACAGGCAATATTATGCCGCACTGCTTTCGGGCGGGAATACGCTCTCACTGGTTTTGCGGGATGCAGCAGGGGATACGGTTTTAGCACATTGCGCATTTGCGTATACTGCTTTTGAACAGCTGACGATGATGCTGTCCGCGCGCGGCAACAACCTGAAAGTCAGTGTTGGGGAAACCGTGTTGCATGCAGCGGATGCCTCAGCGCGCTACCGTAGCGGGGGAGCGGGATTTCGTGTTGATATCGGTACGATGATGGTGGATGATTTCTCAATTATGAATGCAAGCGAACGGAATCGGTGCCAGCAATCCGTTGGAATGCATGAAGAAGACGTGAATCATACAGTCATCCTCGAGTAGCCGTTTGTCAGTCATTAAGTTGCGATGTGCGGACGGAACTATGAGCAGCTCCGCCGCAGCACCCCTTTGGTTTAGATTTGTATGCTTCTCTGAAGTAGACGGGAGAAATAATCAAAGCACACGATGAAGGATCAACTCGTGTGTTTGTTTGCTCTCTCTGCGGGGCTCGATGCCCAGCGGCACTCAGACCTGTATGCAGGCCGCGATGCGTCGTGGCTGAAGTCCGTACTTATCGCTCCCGTGCTTGGCTTGCTCCAAATGTCGTCTGAGGCGACAAACAGTGGTACTCGGGGTCGTCATGTGGATACTTGGAACGTTTATACTTCAGCGAGGATCGAACGATCAGCTCTGAGGCGAACCAAATCATTCAATTCTGCCGCCGTTGCCGCGCACCGACTCCACCAGCCATTGGGCTGCTGAAATCCCGATCTCGTGCGGGGGTACGCTGACAGCAGTCAGCGGCGACGCGGTTGGGGTGACCAGCGGCACGTTGCTGCGATCCGGCGGCATGAAAATTGGATCGTTCATAGTGCATTGCCTGATACTAGAGTTACCGACGGAGCTCAACGAGTTCCGTCGGTAATTCTTTTTTCTTGTAATTACAGAATGGAGAAGCCCGAACAGATCATAACCCTACGGGTGAAGGGAGATGGGATAGACTAAAGTTTTTATTATAGAAAATTTCGCCCTTACGATTTGTTTTCTATGATACCGAAAGCGGGAAATTTAGCTGCCATATGTTTTTTTACGCAGCGAAACATACTCCCGCGCGTAACCTCCATACTCTTGCGCGTAACTCTTAGGTGAGTGCAAAATCGACTCACACCAACAATATCAACCGTGCTTTATTCTAATTCAACATTATATCTGAAACGCGTGAAATCAAAAAAGCCATAACTGCGGGCTTCTTGCATAGAAAAAGCACCCACGAATTGTATCATTTCGTGAGTACTTAGCTGGCTCCCCCTGCTGGACTCGAACAAGGGAGACCTTAAGTTCATCCATGCTGTTGGTAAAGTGGGTTACAAAGTGGGTTTTTGGAATAAGAAAAGAGCCGAAAACATTAGAGTTTATCGGCTCTTTGATTGGTGGGGATGGAGGGGCTCGAACCCACGACCTCTTCGATGTGAACGAAGCGCTCTGACCAACTGGGCTACATCCCCGCGCAAAAGATATTTTACCGTATCGGGGTGAAAATGGCAAGCCTTTTTGAGGTTTTCAGGCAGATCAATTTTGATGGATTCTGGCCGTAATCATGCCAAGCACCGCTTGACTTATGCCTGACGTTGCGCAACCGACTCGAAAAGGCGTATAATAAAAAAATACTGAGAAGCACTGGAGACATCAACAGATGGCACATATCGACGACGCGAAGCGAATCCACCTCATCGGCATCGGCGGCTGCAGCATGAACGGCCTTGCGCTGATCCTCAAGTCCCAGGGGCTCGAGGTCACCGGCTCCGACCGCGAGCGCACACAGTTTACCGACGCGCTGGATCACGAGGGCATTCGCTATAGCATCGGCCACACGGGCGAGTACGTGGACGGCGCGGATCTCGTCATCTATTCCGCAGCGATCAAGCCGGACAACCCTGAGCGCGTGCTTGCGCGCGAAAAGGGCATTCCGGAGCTGGAACGCAGCGTTGCGCTGGGGCAGATCAGCGAGCGGTATCGACAGGTGGTCGCCATCGCGGGCTGCCACGGCAAGACGACCATCACTTCCATGCTCGCCATCATCCACGCGCAGGCAAAGACGGACGCTACCATTCATGTCGGCGGCTATGTCGAGTTTCTGGAGGGCGGCGTGCATGTCGGCAGCCGTGATTTGTTCGTCACCGAGGCATGTGAATATGTCGAGAGCTTCCTGACGTTGAAACCCACCGTCGCCTTGATCAACAACATCGACGACGACCATCTGGACTATTACGAAAACATCGACGCAATCGTCGCGGCGTTCGAGCGTTTCCTTGCGCTCCTGCCGCAGGGCGGCACATTCATCGCCTGCACGGACGACGAGCGGGTCAAGGCGCTTGCCGACAA
>PNNR01000041.1 GCA_013824375.1 Clostridiales bacterium | reverse complement strand
ACCGTGCATGCCGATCTCGGCGAACTTTTTGATCTTCTCCTCCAACGGGATGCTGGGGCGAATACCCGGGCCGAATGTCTCGTTGCCTTCGTGTACGTTCCAGGGGCCTACCGTGAATCGAAATGTACTCATAGCGATAACTCCTTTCCATCATTCGCAGATCCGGGGGACTTCGAAATCAACCGCGTTTTTCGGTCACCTCAGCATAAGCTGAAAGGTATCCAAATTGGTCGATTCGTCGATGGTGATTATTTCCGTTTGGGTCAGTTTTGCGAACAGCCGGATGTCATCCATCGTCAAAGCATTGCTGACAACCGTGTGATGCCCGCCGCCCGCATATATCCATGCCGCCGCGCCGACTTCTAAACTCGGTTTCACCTTCCACATCAGCCTTGCAACAGGAAGATTTGGCATTTCTTTCGGCAGTCTGACGAGTTCGATCTCCGCCGCGACCAGTCGGAATCGGTCGCCGAGATCAATCATGCACACAGCGATCGCTTCGCCTTCCACGCCGTCGAATACAAGCCTCGCTGGAGGTTGCTTACCGCCGATACCGAGCGGGTGCACCTCCACGCGTGGTTTTTCCGCCGCAAACGCAGGCGATACTTCCAGCATATGCGCGCCGAGCACAAGCCCTTGCGCAAAGTCGTATGTATAGTCTTCCATAAAGCCGGTCGCGCCTTCGCGGCATTCGGCCATTTTCCATAACACGGCACCGAGCGCGGCTGTTTTATAATCCCCCTCTGCACCAAACCCGTAGCCTTTCGCCATCATGCGCTGCGTCGCCAATCCTGGCAGTTGTTTCACCATACAAGTCCTGGAATGTATCGGTATATGCGCCAAACCCGCCGGAAGCGAGAAACCGTTCTAGCGCGATTTCATAGCGCGCCTGTTCCCGCACCGTGGATATGTCATCCGTACAGATCTCGTAGGTGTTGTAATACATTTTCAGCAAAGAATCGGTTTCCTGCTCCGTAACGTTGTCGATCATCGCCGCCAGGTCGCCGATGCCGTAGTAGTTGACTTCCCATCCAAGCCGGATCTGGCTTTCAACCCGATCCCCGTCCGTCACGGATACCTCGCGCATGTTGCTGCCGAACATCGCGACCTTCAGGTTTTTCGAGAATGATACCGCTTTGGCAACTTCCGCGAACCGCCGAAGTTTCGCAATCACTGCTTCGCATTGATAGTATCCCACCGCCACTTCCCGGGGAATATTCAACCGCGTACAGATGAAGCCATACTCGCGATCACCATGCGCACTCTGGTTGAGATTCATAAAATCCATATCGATCGACTGAAACGGCAACTGCTCATTGACCTGCGTATGCAGATGCAGCAGCGGTTTGGTCAGCAATTGCAGCCCCTTGATCCACATCTTCGCGGGCGAGAAGGTATGCATCCATGTGATGACTCCGACACATTCGTCGTCTGCTGAAGCCTCGCGGCAAACGCGGATCGCGTCCTCAGAATTGCACACGGTCGGCTTCCATGCCACACCGGCAACGCCAAGCGTATCGTTGAAATACCTTGCGATTTTTTGGCTGTCGTAAGCAACTTTTTCCAGCGTTTCCCTGCCGTATAAATCCTGGCTGCCGGTGATGAAATACAGTGTTGCCATCATTGTTTCTCCTTTTGTCCGTAATAGGCATGTACACCGTGTTTGCGGCGAAAATGTTTCTCGAGCAGGCATGCATCCGCAGGCCTGACTCCGGGACTGAGCTGCTCCGTCAGGAATGCCATCTTAGCGCAGTATTCCAGCACCGCAGCGTGGTAACCCGCTTGATCGACGGTTAATCCCCAGGCAAATACTCCGTGGTTTCTAACGACACAGCCGGGAACGGCTTGCGCATCCGAATGTTGAAACAGTTCCGCGATCACACGGCCTGTATTGCGTTCATACGAAGATGCAATCTCCTCTGCCGTCATCGCGCGCGAGCAAGGAATTTCCCCGAAAAAATAATCCGCGTGCGTCGTTCCGTATGCGGGAATACCTCTTCCCGCCTGCGCAAACGAAGTTGCGTATTGACTGTGCGTGTGTACAACGCCGCCGATCTGGCGAAACGACTGATAGAGTTCCAAATGCGTCGGCAGATCGCTGGAAGGTTGCATCCCCCGTTCCATCACGTGCCCTTCCAGATCGACCACCACCATATCCTCTGCTTTCAGATTGATGTAAGCAACACCGCTTGGTTTGATTACGACAAGGCCGTTCTCGCGGTCAATTGCGCTGGCATTACCCCATGTGAACAACACGAGGCCAAGGCGAACCAATTCGAGATTTGCCTGCAATACGCTTTCTTTCAACTTTTCCAGCATAATTTCCCTCACGCTTCTGTTTGCATGCCACCCGTGCTGTCAGTCGCTCCATGTCTCGATACGATCCGCGCTGCCGCTGATCTCAAAGAAATCCCGGAGTATGGCGCGGGTGGATTCATATAGCATTTTCCGGCCCATCTCGACGCCACCCAGCTTCAGGCCGGCTTCATATGCCTGGCGGATCTCTGTGCCGACATTGATCTTCACGATGCCGCTCTGCACCGCTTCCAGAATGCTTTCTTTTTGAATGCCCGATCCTCCGTGCAGCACGAGTGGAATCCCGGTTGCCTCGCGCAGCTTGCTCAGGTGTGGAATATCGAGCCTTGCCTGCGGTTTGACCTGTCCACGGGTGGCCTCCGAGATCGCGCCGTGAATATTCCCGATCGCAACAGAGAGCCAGTCGCAGCCGCTCTCGCGGACAAAGCGCCCCGCTTCCTCGACCTTGGTGAACCCCAGGCCTGACGTCAAAATCTCTTCATATGGAGGCATGGGACCGTCTTCGTGGCCCAAAACCGCGCCGAGTTCAGCCTCGCAAGGGATACCCGCCGCGTGCGCGAGCTTTGCGATGTCTGCGGTCGCGCGGATATTCTCTTCCAGCGAGAGCCGGGAGCCGTCCACCATGACCGACTGATATCCCGCTGCAATCGCGCGCTTGACAATGTCGATATAATCGACGGGCTTATGATCTTCATCGATCACGGGAACGTGATCCAGATGCAGGCGCACATGCCGCTCGTCGCTCCAACGCTTGTATTCCTCCGCGATGGTTTCGAGGCTGATCGCGCCGAATTTTTCCCATTCCACGCGCGCCAGCTCCACCAGCGCAAACGAGTTCTCGTCCCGTACAGCCGCGATCACGGGCTGCACCATCGGCGGATACGGAACGTTCAGCCCCGGTACGGCAATGTGCAGCCTGCGCGCGGTTTCGATGATCTGCTTTGTGTTTTTCATGTTTTCCCTCCGTTTATTACGAGGTTTTTTTGTACTCCCGTTTTTCCGTCCGTACCGAGACGTTCCAAAGAAATTCTTTCGGTGTTTGCGGAAAGCACGGGCTATTGTTCGTGTTGTGTTATTTTTTCCTTGCGCCTGTCGTTCGTCCAGAGGACGATCTGTAGTACGAAGATGATCACAAGCGGAACGATGCAGACCGCGAGCACCGGCTTCATGCCCGTTGAAACATCGGCAACCGTACCCATCACCAGCGGCTGCAATATGCCGCCCAGACCGCCGATAGAGATCAATATGCCGAATACCGTCGCCGTAAAATGAGGAAACTTCTTGCTCGCGGCGGCGAGCAGCGTCGGATACACCGCGGAGCAGCCAAGCCCCATGATGCCGAAGGACAGAATGGAAAGAACAAGATTGTTCGTCGAAAGGCAGAGCGCAAGCCCCGTCCCGATCATCAGCGTGAGCACGCCAATCAAAAAATGTGCGTTTGTCCGTATCTGCGCCGCGATCAGCCTGCCGATTGCAGCAAACAGCCAGAACACCGAGAGCGCGAGCGTGATATATAGCGTATTTTCCGTGATGGTGCCGATGTATTGCGAAACATAAAACGTCAGCCCGGCTTCAACTGCAAAGTACATCATCAGCGAGCCGCACAGCGCGATCAGTCCCCAGCTTTTTAGCATACGGAATGTGACCGGCTGACGATCCTCTGGCTTCTCGATGCGGTTCAAGTAGACCGGTGCGGGATAGCTCAGGCGCAGGAAGATTAAAAAAAGCGCAAAGAGCAGCACGATATCCAGCGCCATGACCGCCGCCCAGTCTTTGAACCGTTCGAGCAGACCCATTGCAACGAACGGGCCCGCAATCGTGCCGAGCGCGTAGCACAGACGCGAGTAATTCAGCACCCTGTTTGCGTTTTCCGGGTCGATATCCGCCAGAATGGAGGACAATGTCATTTCAAACATGCCAAACGCAAAGCCGGATACGAAGAAGCCCGCGCCGATGCCCCATGCGCTCCGGACAATGAACGCGAGCGCAAATCCGCCGAGCATGCATAGAAACGCGAACATGACCACGAGGCGCCTGCCAAAGCGGTCGGTCGCTTCCCCAGTGAGGATCGGGCTGATCGTAAAGCCGAGAAACGTCATCGTAATGATCAAACCGAGGGCTGTGTTGCCGAGGCCGTATTTCAACCCGATCTCTCCCACGACACGCTGGAGCATCGAGAAATATAACCCCAAAAAAAGGAAAACCGCAAAGAAATATGCGGTTGCCGTTTTCTTCTGTTTCACGCTTCGCCTCCTGCATGTTCTGTTGTCGATGCGGCGGTGTGTTGTGCTCCGTGTTTTATATAGGTTCAACATCTCATTCACGAAACATGCAGTGCGGATCTACCGCCCGTTCATATGTCCAAACCGCCCTCAATAAGAGGGCGGTTTGGGCAACAATGTTTACCTAGCCTTACAGTCCGCAGGATCTGAGGTAGGCTACGCTCTTTCTGAGCATGTCAGCCGTCCCGCCGATCTCCAGCGTGGAGGCATGGATTTCTTTGCGATCCGCCAGCACTTCAGCGACGCCTTTGATGTCGATGACGCCGTCGCCAAGCGCGATGGTGGAGAATCCGCAGCCGAACTGCTTGCCACGGCGCTCAATCCATTCCGCACCGAGGTCTTTCCAGTGCACATGGAAGATCTTGTCCTTGAATATCTTTGCCATCTCAACCGGATCCGTGCCGCCCAGCCAAGAGTTGCCCGTATCCAAGTTGACGCCGAGAGATTTCGGATTGCCGAGGCAATCCATGATGTCCTGGATGCCCTGAATCGTGTCCGTGATCGGGCCGTGCGGCTCCAGCAGCAGGTTAACACCGAAGTCTTCCGCCATTTGGCAGGGGACGACCAGTTTTTCCGCGATCGTGAAGATTCGCTGTTCATAGGTCAGCTTCTTCGCCCAGGCGGAGTGCGGTTCGTTCTCTGTCGTCACGCAATCACGAATGCCGATGGCCGCGGCAAACTTGATACCCTTCATGATGCCGGCTGTCTGGAATGTCGCAGGGTTGCTGGGCTCCAGCAGCGAACCGTGCACACATACGGTCGAAGGCGTGAGACCGTACTTTTCAAACAGGCGCTTGGTCGCAAACGGGTCGCCGTCGAGGCTGACCGTCGCGGCAAGACCCGCCGAATCAAACATGCTGCTGCCTTCATGCACGTCCGTGATGTCCGCGCAGGTGAATCCGGCTTCTTTTGCAAGCTGGAGCTGCCGTTCGATGGAAGTATAGGGTTCAAGAGCTAAAAATACACCGATGTTCATTTGAGTTCCTCCTCGTCTGAATTCAAGTAGATGCAGTGTGAACCGCAGTGCATGCAGCGATCTCTGCACGTTTTGACTCGTTCCTGTTCAGAAACGAATGGTTCCGCAACGCCCGTCTGATTTTCTCGTAATACAGATGGCGGCTCCTCAGCGGGGTTGTTTAGCCCAGTTAGTCAACCGTTTTTCATAGCCGCGTCAAACGCGCCCTGGTTGGCGTTGATGTTCACGCTCTTAGCAAATGCGCAGGCTTCGGTGCCGCCGCGGATGCGCTCCATGCCGGAGTCTTCCCATTCCACGGAGAGCGGGCCTTCGTAGCCGATTGCGTTGAGCTCGCGAATGATCGCCTCGAAGTCCACGTGGCCTCTACCGAGCGAACGGAAGTTCCAGCCACGCTTGGGGTCGCCAAACTCAAGATGCGAACCCAGAATGCCGTTGAGCCCGTCGAGCGTCACGGCGGCATCCTTGAGATGCACATGGTAGACGCGATCCGGCAGCTCGCGGATCATCAGGTGCGGCTTCATGCCCTGCCAGAGCAGGTGGCTCGGGTCGAAGTTCATACCCAGCGTCTTGCGTCCGTTGAACGCCTTTAACAGCTTCACGAACGAATAATAGTCAAACGCAATCTCCGTGGGATGCACTTCCAGCGCGAATACGATGCCGTATTTGTCCATCTCGTCAAACAGCGGCGTCCAGAGCTTGACGATCTTTTCAAACCCTTCGTCTACCATCTGCTGCGAGGTCTGCGGGAAGGAATACCAGTACGGCCAGATCGGCGAGCCCATAAAGCCCGTGATGATCTTGATGCCGAGGTTTTTTGCGGCATGGATCGTGTTTATGACCTCCTGAACCGCCCATTCCCGCATCTTGTCGGGTTGATTGGCAACCGAAGACGGCGCAAATCCGTTGTGCCGCGCGTCCAGCACGTCGCCCACCAGCTGTCCGCAGAGGTGCGCGCTGATCGCCCACGCCTTGAGGTTGTACTTCTCGAGAGATGCCTTGATCTCACGCGCGTAGTTCATGTCCTCGGCGGCGCGTTTCGCGTTGACGTGATTGCCCCACGTCGCGAGTTCCAGCCCTTCGTAACCCATCTTTGCCGCGGTTGCGCACATTTCGTCAAACGGGATGTCCGCCCACTGGCCGGTGAATAGTGTAATCGGTCTCACAACAATTCCTCCTTCGCTGAATATTAAAACTTCACCCAAACTGCGCCGAGCGCGGAACTTTCCACGCATTTTTCAACAAACCGGTTACCCTCGATGCCCGCGTCTACGCCCGGGAAAAAGAGATCCGGCGCGGGTTTTCCGTCAAGTTTAGCGGAGAGCGTCGTGCAAAACGCTTTATACGTGTTGGCAAACGCAGTGAAGTGGCCTTCCACATGTCCCGCCGGAATGCGGTTCATCGCGTTGACTTCTGGATAGAAATATCCGTTGCCGCGCGAAAGGATGCGTGAGGGCTCACCCAGCAGGTCGACGCGCAGGTAGTTCGGGTTTTCCTGAATCCACTCGATCGTTCCCTTGTCGCCGCATATTGTGATGCGCAAGTCGTTGTCGTGTCCGATCGCGACCTGGGAAGCCCACATCATACCGGTCGCGCCGCCTTCGTAGCGCACGAGAATCTCTGCTTCGTTATCCAGTTTGCGATGTTCACCCACAGGGCGCAGGTTTGCGCAGACGGATTCGATCTTGAGCCCCGTAGTAAAGGCGATGAGGTTCTCCAAATGCGTGCCGATATCTCCCGTCGCGTTGGAAATGCCGGACAAAGCCGGATCGCAACGCCAGGAGGCCTGCTTCTGTCCGTCGCTCTCAAGTTCCGTCGCGAGCCATCCCTGAATATACTGGCCCGTTACCACGCGCACTTTGCCGATGTCCCCGTTTCGGATCATCTGACGCATCTGGTGTACCATCGGATAGCCTACATAGGTGTACGTAACGCAGAACAACAGCCCCTTGCTTTCCGCAAGAGCTTTCAGCTCTTCACCCTGTTTGGAGGACAGTGCAAGCGGTTTGTCGCAAACAACGTGAATGCCCTGTTCTAAAAACGCCTTGGCTGCGGGGAAATGTGTGTTATTGGGCGTGCAGATGATGACGAAATCGATTCCGTCCTCACGGGCCGCCTCTTTTTGCGCCATTTCTTCGTAGGTACGATAGAGCCTGTCCTGCGCAAGGTTCCAGAGCGCGCCTGTGGCAAGTGTGTTCTCATAGTTCCGGGAAAAACATCCCGCCGCCAGTACGGCGAGTGCGTCCAGCGTTGCGCCTTTGCGGTGCACGTCTCCGATAAACGCACCCTGGCCTCCGCCGACCATGCCAAATTTCAATACACGCGCCGCGCTGTCAATGCTGCTGGCCTTGATAGACATATTTTCAACTCCTCTTTAGGATTTTTTCACATTCGTAAGATGCATATGGGTTCGTTTAACTTGCTAGGCGGAGAATATTTATCCGAATTCTAGTACGTTTGAAGTGCTCTTTTTATGAATGAAACGAAGGGGCGCAGCAAAACACGAAAAGAACTCCATTGCGTTATTATCTCAACACAGGCATCTCTTCGTAAATTTTGCTGCGCCCCCTTCTGTGGAGAGTATCAACCAGTCCTGCAGTGCATCCGCGAAAAGCGGATGCACTGCGAATTGTTACTTAGTTCGCTGCGAGGTATTCTGCGAGTTTCGCATCAAATGCTGCGAAATTGTCCATGTTCGCTTTGTACGCCGCTTCGTAGTCCGCCAGATTCCACTGGAACGTGTTGGCTGCACGGCCTGCGAGGTAATCTTCAACCGTCCACGGAATCGCTTGACCAACGTTTTCGCCGGTCAGCACGAACGGAGGCATGATCTGCAGGTACTGCACGAATTCTTCGCCGTTGAAGTAACGGATGATCTGCTGGATGCAGATGTCCGCGTTCAGGGACGGCGGGTTGGGAACAGTTGCGGCAAGATCACCCGAGACGAGGGCCGGCCAGGCATCGTCTTTGCCATTGCAGGAGACAAGCACTTTGTCGGTCACGCCGAGTTCATCAAACACCTGCTTCACGCCGAAGTAGGTTTCTTCGTTGCAGCAGAACACCACATCGAATTCTTCGCCGCTAGCAATGAGGTCCTGCGCGATCGGGATCGCGAGGGTTCTCTGCCACTCGGAGGACTTGGTCAACTTGGCGGGTTCCATGCCTGCTTCCGTAAGCGCCAGATCAAAGCCAACGATTTCGCCTTCCGCCGGGCCCTGCCCTAAGAAGCCGGGGATATTGACGACCTTTGCATCCGGATAGTTCTCAGCAACCCACTTGCCGAGCAGATAGCCCATGATAACGAAGTTATCCGTAACATGGCCGGTGAGATCTGTGCCAGGCTTCAGCTCCGGTTTGCCGGCGATGAAGAAGATCGGCACGCCCGCGGCATTCGCCGCTGCAATGGATTCGGCGCTGCCCGCTGCACCCGCGGTGATGACCGCGATTGCGTCCGCACCGGCAGAGATGGCATCCTGAACGTTTGCGAGTTCCTGCTCGGGATTGTAGTCCGAGTTCAGTTCCTTGATTGTCAGGCCAACTGATTCACCGATGGCCTTGAACGCATTGCCAAACTGTGCATAGTAATCGTCGGGACCAGCGTTGATAAAGTAAACGACTTTGCCGGTTACGTTATCGACCGCTGCTTCTGCGGCAGCAGGTTCTTCCGCCGGGGCTGCTTCTTCCGCAACAGCGGGTTCTGCCGCCGGGGCTGCGGGTTCGGCTGGAGTCTTGGCGCATGCTGCCATACCTAGGATCATCGCAAGAGCCAAAAAGATCGCTAGAAATTTTTTCATTGTCTTCCTCCTTCTAATTTTGCACTTGATGCCCGCATCAAACTGCTTGATGCTTATTCATTATGCGGTTTTGTTTCGTGTCACGCTTTTTTTACGCTGCGTTTCACTGTCCTTAAACCGCTATAATAACCAACAACGACGGCAAATATAATCAGCAAACCAGATATGATGAACTGATAGTGCGGGCTTACACCAAGTATATTGAGTGCGTTGGATATGATGCCCAATACCAGCACCCCAAATACGGCGCCCCAAACATTTCCCTTGCCGCCTGACATCGCCGTTCCGCCTACGACGACCGCTGCGATGACTTCAATCTCCTTGCCAAAGCCCATGACCGGCGCGCCGGTTCCAAGCCGGGCCAGCAGCGTCATCGATGCAATAGTGACGAACAGGCCGTTGATGCCGTAGATCAGGAGCTTGAAGTTTTTCACGTTAATACCCGCGAGGTATGCCGCGTTTTCATTTCCGCCGACCGCGTAAACCCTGCGGCCGAACTTTGTATACTTGATCACCAACGCGACGATGATCGTCAGCACAATGAAGAGCACGATAGGCACGGTCACCACGAACTTGTTGATGCGGAATACGACCGCTTGCAGAAATTCGAGCTTGCCGATAATCGTGATCTCGCGTCCGTTCGTAATCAGGTAAGTGAATCCGCGATAGATGCTCATGAAGCCCAGAGAGATGATAAACGGCTCAATTTTCGTACGTGAGATGATCAAGCCCATCAGCAGCTGAAGTCCGATTCCGACCACGAGCGCGATCAGGATCGTTTCTGTCTCTCCCCATTTCGCGGTCTTCATCAGATATGCCATGCCGGTGCCGAGAAAGCTCAGCATGTTGCCGATGGAAAGATCGATGCCGCCAGAGATCATGACCATCGTCATTCCCAACGCAAAGATACCCGTAACCGATACCTGCAACAGCACGTTGGAGATATTCATACCGCTTAGGAAATTGACCCTGCCCTTCAGAAAGAACTCGACGATAACAACAACCACGATCATCACGATTAAGACCAGCAGAATCGGTGTGTTTTCGTGCTGCCTCATCCTGCGGGCAAAGCCGGAGCGTGACATTGTATTCTCTTTGTTCTCTAGCGTCATCATACGCCACCTCCAATTGAGTAATTCAGAATGTTTTCCTCACAGATTTCGTCCTTACGGGAAACCTCTGCGACCATTTTGCCTTCGCGCATCACCATGATGCGATCGCTCATCGCAATTAACTCCGGCATGTCCGAAGAGATCATAATGATACATTTGCCGTCTTTTAGAAGCCCCGTCATGATCTTGTAAATCTCTTCTTTCGCACCGACATCAATGCCACGCGTCGGTTCGTCAAAGATGAATATATCGCCCATCGTCGCGAACCACTTCGCCAGAACGACCTTCTGCTGGTTTCCGCCGGAGAGGAACACAACTTTCTGCTCCACGCTGGGCGTCACCACGTTCATTGCTTTGACATACTTCTGCGCAAGCTTTACGTCGTCCGACGGACGCGCAAATGGCATCTTCGACTTTGCATAGCTCGCGATGACAGCGTTCTTCACGATCGAGTGGATCAGAAACAATCCGGAGGACTGGCGGTCTTCCGTGATAAAACACATCTTGTTGACGATCGCGTCCAGCGGCGTGCGAATGTTTACCTTCTTGCCCCGAATACGGATTGTTCCGGTGTCCATCGGCTGTACGCCAAAGAGCAGCTCCGCGAGTTCCGTTCTGCCCGAACCCACCATGCCCGCGATGCCGAGAATCTCGCCGGAGCGAACCATCAGGGATGCGTGCGTGACACCTTTGCCGGAAACGTCGATCGCCTCATACATCACGTCGCCGATCGTGCAGCACTCGCGTTGATAAAACGCCGAAACGTCGCGGCCGACCATGTCCTTGATCAGCTGCTGTTCGGTCAGGTCCGCGATCTCATACGTGTTGATCTTCTGACCGTCGCGGATGACTGTAACACGGTCTGCGATCTTGAATACTTCGTCCAGATGATGCGAGATGTAGATGATGCTGATGCCTTCCCGTGAGAGCACCTTGATCAACCCGAGCAGGTGATCCGTTTCCTTCTGCGAAAACGAAGCCGTCGGTTCGTCCAGGATCATGATCTTAGATTCCTGGATAAACGCGCGCGCGATCTCGACCGTCTTCTGCTCACCGCTGCCAAGGTTTCCTACGATCTCATACGGCGAGATGTCGGAATTCAGGCACTTGAGCACTTCTCTTGATTTCTCCACCATCGCCGAACGACTGACGATCGGGCCGCGGCCCAGCTCGTTACCCGCGAAAAGGTTTTCAAACACCGGCAACAGCGGGTAAAGTGCATGCTCCTGATAGATCGTCTGAATACCCATCTTCATCGCGGTTCGCGGTGTCAGGTTATCGACCTTTTTGCCATAGATCTTAATCTCGCCGCCGTCGGGTGTATGTGCTCCCGATAGAATCTTGATCAGTGTCGATTTCCCCGCGCCGTTCTCGCCGCAGATGCAATGTACTTCACCTTTGCGCAGATCGAAATCAAATCCTGTAAAAACATCTACACCGGGAAAGGATTTGCGAATCCCTTTCATTTCGAGAATGAGTTCTTGCTCCGGTGCCATCTTTTCCGCGCCTTCTTTTTCCGAAGTTACTTCTGCTGGCATATCAATACCTCCGATCCCCTTCATCGCTCGTCCGCAAACACAAATCAGTGACCTGTCTCTGCGGATCTGCGAATACATACTATTTCATTTTCTTAAAAGCGAATTCTCGATTCTTGCCATCTTGTAGATTAATAAGTCATCTTTTGTTATTTAATTAAGTTGTTTTTTTAGATTTGTTAATTATACAACATAATCTATCATTCTTTGCAGTACATGTCAACGTTTATTCCATTATTTGCATATTCGCTCGTTTGTTTTTCATTTTTTTCATTATCAACATCAATCCTGTCATTTTCCGTCTGTCCAAGCGATGTTCGTGCAATCAGTTTTCAACAGTAGCCACTTTCACTTGTTACAGGTATTTCGCTGCTTCAGGATTATCCGGGCCGAAGTGCTTCAGCATCACAATATTTGAATTGTCGCTGATGTTCTTGATCCGGACACCTTCCTCCGCACGTTCTTTGGTCACAAAGTATTCGTCGCGTGTCAGCTGGCCATAGCGGATGACCGTCGGGGTTTCGAGCAGATGGCCTTCCATGTAGCCGACTCCCTGCATCATGATGAACCCGTAGGCTTCGCTGTCCTTGATGACAACCTCCATGCCGGGGAACACGGTCAGTTTCTTCGCCGAGAAGTCGCTCGAGCCATAGACGATCCACTCCTCTTCATAGCCCAGTTCACGCGTTTCTTCGAACGGTTTCGCGGGGATGGGCTCATGGTAGTGGTGCTTCTTGAAGTCCGGATCGAGGTTCGCTTCCCAATCGAGGCAGTCCACCAGATAATCAAGGTCAAACTTCTTATCTTCCGGCACAAACTTGACCAGAAGCTCGCGCTCAAAGAATTTATCCTGCACCAGCGGCTGGAAGAAAAGCGAAGTGTCGCTGACGTGCTGCGGTTCATAGGTAACCAGCGAACCGGGCGCGTGCAGGATGCCCGCTGGGATATTCCAGCCGGTGCCGAGCTTGAGCTTGTATGCGCGGGAGAGCTCCAGTATGCCGTTGTCTCCTTTGCCGCCCCAGTTTTCAAGGCAGGCCTTCAGCTGTGCTTTGGTCGTGCCGGGCTCCAGTCCAAAGTAGGTGTGGTCGGCGTTGTAGTCGATGCTGTTCAACTCGACCGGAAAATAGTATGCCTCCGGCTTCGGCTGCGCTCCGACCGCGTTGGCTTCCTTTCTGCTGAGGTGCACATGGTGCGCAATCGGTGTGCGAAAATCGAAAAACTTCGCAAACGCCATCAATCCGCCAAATTTGCTCATGATGCGCGCGCCGAGAATCTCGTCACCCAGTTCGCTGATCGCATCCTTAAACAGCACCTGCTTGATGCCGACAGGCGTCTGGATCACTATAAAGCTCAGTCCCTCGTTCTCGGTCGTCGTGGGCCCGTTGTCCGCCATGCCGGTCGAGGACATCCATCGCTCGGTCAGCGCGCCGAATGCCGCACCGTGATGATACATGTCGCGTTTATCCAGTTTGAGCCGTCTGCCCGGAAGCAGGATCGTGCGTCCGACCCATGCGGGGGCAAGGCGAAGAATGCCTTTCGATTGCCCGATTTCTTCATAAACGAGTTCTTTCATTGTCTTGATACTCATGTGTCCTCCTATTGGCTGGTTTCGGTGGCCGAGCCGGTTGATATAATTGCAGCACGCGATTCCTGCGTTGCTCAGTGGTTGCGGAAACCTCGATTTACCGAAGCTTATACGTATAAATTTAACCGATAAACATCAAATGCCGAACTACAACGCGGAGAATCGAATGAAATTGCTTGTTTTTTTGGGAATCAAAGTTGGTCGTTTTCGTTCCTAAAAGTGACTGATGGAATGGTTCAACTGCCGAATGGCCGGATAGATCGTCTGAAATAGTTCGAATTTTTGCTTGTATCGTTCGTGTGTTTTCAAGTTTGGTTCGAAGATTCGATCGGGTATAACAATCTGTGCAGCTGCGTCCTTTAGGCTATGATAGTCACCGCAGGCGCTGGCGCAGAGCATGGCGAGTGCCGCCGTTCCGGATTCTTCGTTTTTCATTCGTTTGACGGGGATACCCATGATGTCCGCCTTGATCTGCAGCAGCACATCGGAGCGTGACCCGCCGCCGACACAAGCGATGGCCTTGATGGAGGTTCCCATTTGCGCCAGCAGGTCGGCGTTCAGCTTCATCTCGAAGCACAGCCCTTCCATACAGGCTTTATAGTATTCTCCGCGCGTTGTGCTGAGCCGCAGCCCCAAAGTCGCGCCGCAGGAGAACGGATCCATATGCGGTGTTCCGCTGCCTGAAAAATGCGGAAGCACGAAAACATCCGTGGGTTCCTCAGGACACTCTCGTTCAAGGATCGCAAACGCGGGCGAATCCTGTGTTGCAGCGCGCGCGATTTCGTCGCTGAACCAGCTCATGATCGACATACCGGAAGCGCTGAACGCAAGCGTTACATACTCCCCGTCGATGGCGTATGGCTCAATGCAGAAATTGTTCCGCAGCATAAATGCTTTTTGCTCCAGCCCATCCAGAACAGCCGTGATGCATTCCGAAGTGCCGATTCCGTCGACGCTCTCTCCCTTTTGCAGCACCCCCGCGCCTAACGCGGCGCAAACCTGATCATGTGCGCCCGCTACAAGCAAAACACCTCGCGGCAGACTGAGAGCATCCGCTATATCGTTCCGCACCTGACCAATCACAGTTCCCGGCGAAACCGGCTTTG
>PNNR01000013.1 GCA_013824375.1 Clostridiales bacterium | reverse complement strand
CTCTCGACGAGGGTTGGAAGCGCGATGCGCTTCTCGAATTGCCGGTTCCAATTGCCACTCGCATCGTGCGAAAAAGACTCATCTCTCTTGCGGGTCAGGTCAGCGAGGCGGACATCCGCCGCGTGCTGGAGCTCGCAGGCGCGAAAACGGGAACCGTGATCGAACTGTCCGGCGGGTTTTCCGCGTGGACAGACGCGCAGGTGTTGTTTGCAGGCATCTATCCGGAGGTGCTCCAATATGAGGTGCCGTTTATATTGAGCGGCGAGACGATCACTCCGCGCGGC
Source organism: Clostridiales bacterium (assembly GCA_013824375.1). Lineage (GTDB taxonomy): Bacteria > Bacillota > Clostridia > Christensenellales > CAG-138 > UBA7703. Next base: position 14,435 of record PNNR01000013.1, on the reverse strand, counting down.
ACGTGGTTCAGCGAACGTGTGAGCACATGGCAACTGCCGGAAAGCGGGTTTGAAGCTTTTCTCGATCTGGAGAAGCTGCCGAAAGATCTCGTCATTCGATCCCGCAGAGAGGGAGATCGCTTTTACCCGCTAGGCGCGCCGGGCGAACGGAAGCTCAGCGACGTGCTGACGGACAAGAAAATCGCAAAAGAAAAACGGGATCTGCCGCTGCTCTGCGCGGGAACAGAAGTATACTACGCCTGCGGGCTGACCATATCGGAACGCGCGAAGGTCACGCCGGATACGCGGGAGATTCTCCATATAATATGCAACAGGGGGACAAGGGATTGAAGGGGCTTATCAATCACGAAGACATTGCAAAGGTGCTTGTTTCAGAGACGCAGATTAAGCAGCGCATTGCGGAACTCGGCGCGGAACTGCGCCACGACTACGCGGACGTGGATGGCGAGATCGTTCTGATCTGCATACTGAAAGGCGCCGTTATGTTTTTTGCCGATCTTGCGCGCGCAATGGACCTGAATCTGGAGATGGAGTTCATGGGCATCTCCAGCTACGGCAACGAGCGCAGAACGAGCGGCATTGTGCGCATTACCAAGGATATCGATACGTCGATTACCGGGAAGCACGTCATCATTGCGGAGGACATTATGGACAGCGGCCTTACGCTGTCGCATCTGCTGCAGTTGCTGGCGAGCCGTAACCCTGCATCCGTGAAGATATGTTGTCTGCTCGATAAACCATCCCGCAGGGAGTGCGATCTCACGCCCGACTATTGCGGCTTTGTGATCCCCAACGAATTCGTCGTCGGCTATGGTCTCGATTACGACGGTTTCTTACGCAATCTGCCGTATGTCGGCGTACTTAAACCTTCCGTATATAGCGGAGAAGAATAACAACAAGCCTTTTGTTCGTGCGAAAGGCAGTGATCGCTCCGGTGTGATGCCGGGCGTAACGCGTGGCGGACAGTGATCCGCCAGCAGATGGAGGAAAGTTAGTTGAACAGAAAACTCATTACCGCGTTGATCTGGATCGGTCTGTTTGCAGCAATAATCTATATGATATCCGATTTCAATCCGGGGCAAGGCAAGCCGGACGAACTTGATTACAATTCAAAGTTCCTGCAGCTTGTGCGCAACACTGAAAATGCGGATACAACGCAGAAAACAATCAAAGCCATAAAGGTTGAAGACCGTAAAGTGTACGGTCTCTATGCGGGCAGCAAATCGGAGATGGATGACCTGCCCAAAAAGGCGGAATTTTTAACCGTGTTACCGAGCGAGGAGACTTTTCGTGCTGACATGGCTGCGATCGTCTATGCCGCTCAGCCTGATAAATTCGGGAGTGTGGACGAAATCTCCAGCGCGGACTACGGCTTTGCCTATGAATCCATCGTAATTGAAGAATCGATCTGGACGCTGCTGCTGCCGACGCTGCTGTTGATCGGCGCGATTGCCGCGTTTTACTTCCTGATGATGCGCGCGCAGGGCGGCGGAAAGCAGATGCAGAACTTCGGCAAATCCCGCGCGCGGATGACCATTGGCGACAAGATGAACGTCACATTTGCGGACGTCGCGGGTGCGGATGAGGAGAAAGAGGAGCTCAAAGAGATCGTCGATTTCATGCGTGCTCCGCAGCGCTTCAACGCCATCGGCGCGCGTATTCCCAAGGGCGTGCTGCTCGTCGGCCCTCCGGGCACGGGTAAAACACTGCTTGCAAAAGCGGTTGCAGGCGAAGCAAAAGTCCCGTTCTTCTCGATATCCGGTTCCGATTTCGTGGAGATGTTTGTTGGTGTCGGCGCATCCCGTGTGCGCGATCTGTTCCAGACCGCAAAACGCGCGACGCCTGCCGTGGTCTTCATCGATGAGATCGACGCGGTCGGCCGCCATCGCGGCGCCGGAATGGGGGGCGGACACGATGAGCGCGAACAGACGCTCAACCAGCTGCTCGTCGAAATGGACGGATTCTCGCCGAACGAAGGGATCATTGTTATCGCAGCTACCAACCGCCCGGACATTCTCGACCCGGCGCTGCTGCGTCCCGGCCGGTTTGATCGCCGCATTACGGTCAACTATCCCGACATTAAAGGCCGCGAAGAAATTCTGAAAGTGCATGCGCGTAATAAGCCCATCGCAAAGGACGTATCGCTTGCAACGCTTGCAAAGCGTACGCCTGGTTTCACCGGCGCAGACCTTGAGAACGTACTTAACGAAGCAGCGATTCTCGCCGCGCGCGCAAACCTGAAGGCCATCGGCATGACGGAGATGGAAGAAGCAATTACCCGTGTGCAGATGGGCCCGGAAAAGCGCAGCCGTGTGATCACGGAAGCGGACAAGCGCATCACCGCATATCATGAAGCGGGTCACGCAATCGTCGCGATGAAACTCGCAGGGTGCGACCCGGTGCATGAGGTTTCCATCATTCCGCGCGGTATGGCGGCAGGTTATACCATGTCGCTCCCCAAAGAGGATTTGATGCACGTTACCAAGGACAAACTGTTGGACAACATCGCAATGATGATGGGCGGCCGCGTGGCCGAGAAACTCAAGTTTAGTGATGTTTCAACAGGCGCGTACAACGATTTGCAGCGCTCCAGCGAGATTGCGAAGAAGATGGTTACCGAGTATGGCATGAGCGATTCCGTGGGGCCGATATTCCTCGGCGGTCAGGAAGAAGTGTTTATCGCTAAGGACTGGGGACACCAACGCAACTACTCCGAGTCCCTCGCAGCTATGGTGGATACCGAGGTGCGTTCCATCCTCGATACACAGTTCACACGCGCCAGCCACATTATCGGTGAAAACATGGAAGCGCTGGATCGTGTCTCCGAGATGCTTATCGAATACGAACGTGTTACGGGCGAGGAATTTGCGGCCGTATATAACGGCACAAACCCAGCAGATGTTCTGAAAAAACCAATACCCAAGACCAAACGCAAGAAGCCGGCAGCAAAAGCGGAGGAAGCGATCAATGCCGAACCGCAGGGAGTCCCCGTGTAAACCAATCGGACTTCCAATTGAGAATCTGTACACAAACGGCTATGAATACCCTGGATGGGGCGGTATGTCCGCCCTATCTTTATGAGCAGGAGAAACGAAAAGCAAAATGAACCATGTTCCGGCATCTTTAACTGCACACGAACCTTTTGATCTGCATCTGCACAGCCGTTGTTCGGACGGATCTGACACGCCCGCACAGGTAGTGCGAGCGGCGGCGGAACGCGGTGTCACGCTGCTTGCGCTGACGGATCACGATAATGTGCTTGGCGTGCCGGAGGCGATGACGGAAGCGGCGTCTATCGGCGTGCGTTTTCTTCCTTCGATCGAGATGGATGCGGAATGGCCGCATGAGATGCACATCCTAGGCCTCGATATCGATATGCACGAACCGCGTATGCAGGAAGCGCTTGACGTAGCGCTACGCCGCCGCGGAGAGCGGAATAAGGAAATAGTATCACGACTGTGCAACATCGGCTGCGACATCCGGGAGCATCTGCAGGGAGAAATAAGCGCGGCGACACGGCTCAACATCGCGCTTGCGCTTGTCAAAGGCGGGTACGCAGCGGATACGAGGGAAGCATTTGCGAAATACCTGCGCCGCGGCTGCCCTGGATTTTATACGGTGGAACGCTTTGCGCCGGAAATCATCATAAAGCTTATTCTCGGCGCGGGCGGCGTACCTGTGTGGGCGCACCCTATGAACGGGCACGCAGACCCGCATAAAATCACGCCGATGCTCAAGGAATACGGGCTGATGGGTATGGAAGGGTACCATCCCTCGCTCAGTGAAGGCGACAGCGTGGTCATCGCCAGCATTGCAAGACAGCTGGGGCTGATTGTTACCTGCGGGAGCGACTATCACGGCGATCACCGGCCACAGGCCGTGCCGGGACAGACATGGCGCAACACCGCACTGCTGCGTGAGACACGCGCTTTCTTTGAAGCGAGGATACAAAGAACGCTTCGGTAAATTCTTTTTATTCAACGGTCTGTTTCGGTGAAATTCACCGGTCAGTGGTAATTTGGCGGGTATATTCTATTTAATATGCCACGTCGGCTATATTGTGTTGAGAACCTGCGTTCCCTCTGCTATAATGTGGTTAAAGGGTACGACGGGTGAAGGAAAAATACGCTTTAGGGAAAGAGGAGAAACACATGTACACGGGTTCGGGAATCATCAAGATATTTGCCGGAAGCACGGGCTATCCTTTCGCCAAGAGAATGTGCGCATACCTTGGGACGCAGCTTGGCGACGCGACGACTATCAAATTCAGCGAGGGGAATATCTTCGTACGCGTCAACGAATCCATCCGCGACAAGGACGTCTATATTGTACAACCCATCGGACGACAGCCAAACGACGAGTTCGTAGAGCTGCTATTCTGGATCGACGCATTCAAACGCGCAAGCGCAAACTCCGTCACCGCAATCATACCGTATTTTTCCTACGCGAAAGGCGATAAAAAAGATGAACCGCGCGTTTCCATCCGCGCTCGTGTTTGCGCAGACTGTATTGAAGTAGCCGGTGTAGACCGCATCATTACGATGGATCTGCACGCGCCGCAGGTGCAAGGGTTCTTTAAAAAGCCTGTCGACCACCTTTATGCAAAAGAACTGCTTTGCGAGTACATTCGCAGACAGGGCATTGTTGATGAAGACCTCGTTGTTGTGTCGCCGGACGCAGGTTCCGCCAAGCGCGCCAGAGAGTACGCAACCGAACTCAATTGCCCCGTCGCCATCGGCGATAAGATGCGTATAGGTCACGACGAAAACGCGAAAGTGCTCGAAATCATCGGCGACGTGAAGGACAAAAACTGCCTTGTCATCGACGATTTCTCCATCTCCGGCGGTACGCTGGTGGACGTTAGTTACGCGCTGGCGGATAAGGGTGCGAAGAAGATCTACGCTGCGCTTTCCCACAATGTGCTTTCCGAAGAGGGCATTCGCAAGATCGACGCAAGCCCCATCGAGTTTCTCGTCTCCACGGACACGCTCGAGTGCCCAGCGGCAAGCCTCTCCAAGAAGATCCGCTTCATCTCTGCTGCGCCCATGTTCGCGCAGGCAGTGAAGATTATCCACGATCGCGCGCCGATGAGCACGATGTTTGAGCAGCGCGTTAGCAAACGACTGCTCGACATGAGTTTTGCAGAACAGCAGACGTTGATCTGATTCTATTGCAGCAACAAGAACGACAGGACGAAGGCTGATCATTAGCCTTCGTCTGTTGCTATGATTCGGTTTCCAGCACGATGAACTGACAAGATGAAGCCGCAGTTTTGGTGCTGACTTTGCGGCGGGAATCAGACTAAAATAAATCTTTCAAATTTTTATTGACACATCCGCTATGGTGTGATATTATACGATATTTTGTTGACATTTCTGAACAAGTAATGATATAGTATATAACGTATGAAAACAAAATCGTGAGCGAAAGGAGTGTTGCCGATGTTTGAAATAGGCGATATGGTCTGTTATCCCATGCATGGCGTTGGAGAGATCGAATCCGTGCAGGAGCAAACCGTGCTTGGCGAGTCCGCACGGTATTATGTATTGCGGTTTGTGATGGGCAAAATGACGGCGATGGTTCCTGTCGCAACGGCGGAAACGGTCGGTCTGCGCAGGCTCGTCTGCCCGGAGGATTGCCGAAAAATCATCGAATTTCTCGCGGAGGATGGTTGCGCGGACGAAAGCGAAAACTGGAATCAACGTTATCGCGACAATCTCAGCAAGCTCCGCACCGGAGATATATTCGGTGTAGCAGATGTTGTGAAATGCCTTATCCACCGTGATCGCGAAAAAGGCTTATCCGCCGGCGAGCGAAAAATGTATCTCACGGCCAGGCAGGTTCTTATCGCAGAACTCGCCGCGTCGTGCGGAAAGGAGGAAAGCGAATTCCTTCCCCTGGTTGGGGGCTAAATTAACGGGAAAACGCCAATCACTGCATGCGGAAGGTACTTAGGATTCTTGTTGCACTGGTTGGTATTGGCATCGGCTGCGGGATCGTTGCATGGGTGCTCTATTCGTTCAAATGCCCCGGTTACGACTACGTGCTGCGCTATACCACCATCCCTGTCGTGATGACCGCACTCTATGTGATCGTTGGAATTTTATCCGGAATCATCTTTTATATTTTATCTCCAAAGATCATAGACGGCATTAACGGCTTTTTTCAGGAGCTGGAACACAAACTGACCGAGATGCCTGCGCTGGATATTCTGTTCGGCGTTATCGGCATCATGATCGGTATGATTTTCGCGTTTCTGCTTAGTTTAATTCTTCGTTCCATAAACGTTCCGGTTCTACCAGAAGTCATTACATTCCTTTTGTTTGTTCTCTGCGGCTACTACGGCGGCCATATCGGCATTACGCGCCGCACGGAGTTAATGGACGGCTATTCGCGCCGCGGACACCTGACAAAGGGAATCGCGGCGGCTAGCGCAAGGCCAAAGGTTCTGGATACCAGTGTGATCATAGACGGACGCATTTATGATGTCTGCAAGACAGGTTTTTTAGAAGGTAAGATTATCGTGCCTGCGTTCGTGCTCAAAGAGCTTCGGCATATCGCCGATAGTTCGGATTCCATGAAGAGGTCACGCGGACGCAGAGGACTGGATATTCTGCACTCGATGCAGCGCGAACTGGAATCCCGCGTTGTTGTTGAAGAGAAGGACTATGACGAGATCGACGAGGTCGACCTCAAGCTGCTTCGGCTTGCCGTCGATCTCGGCGGCATTCTGGTGACCAACGACTACAATCTAAACAAGGTAGCCGCAGTTCAGAACATGCCTGTCCTGAACATCAACGATCTTGCCAATGCAGTGCGGTCGGTGCTTTTACCGGGCGAAGAGCTGCCGCTTGTTATCGTGCGCGAGGGTAAGGAAGCCGGACAAGGGGTAGGCTATTTGCCGGACGGTACGATGGTTATCGTTGAGAACGCAAGAAAGCACATTGGCGAAACACTCGATATTGTGGTCACCAGCGCATTACAGACTTCCGCCGGAAGGTTGGTATTCGCCAAGCTGCGCGGTTAATTTTCGGCCTGGATCAGCAAAGAGAAGTGCATGATGCGGCGAGAAACTCCTTGACACGGGTTTATGCCGTCCTCTATAATACATAAGGTTCATATCATGCGGGCAAATACCCGTATGTGCGATTTTCGCAGGCAAGCGCCTGCAGGACTCAACAATGAAGCGAGGTGTAGTCGAATGTTTCGAACCTATCAGCCCAAGAAACGTCAGCGCAGCAAAGTTCACGGATTCCGCAAACGCATGAAATCTGCAGATGGCCGCAATGTCATCAAGCGTAGACGCGCGAAAGGCCGCAAAGTTCTCAGCGCGTAACGGGATTTCTTTGATCAGAACCGTAAAAACGCACAAGCGCTTGCGGCGGGCATTTGCTTGCCGCATGTTTGTATTTCAAACAAATGCGAAGGCTGGCATTGAATGGCGCGAATTTTGTTTTTAATTTTTAAAACCAGAGTACGCGGATGCCAAAGTCGAACGGATGCATTATTAAAGGATGCGGTAGAGTGAAGCACAGTGATTCCCTGCGGCGGAAGAAAGAGTTCCGCTATACCTATCGTGTCGGGAAATCCTGCGGAGGAAAGCTGCTAGCGTTGGTGTATGCGAAAAGCCGTAACACAAGCGCAAAGATAGGTTTTTCGGTCAGCAAAAAGATCGGCAACGCCGTTGTACGAAACCGCGTCAAGCGGCGTATGCGCGAAGCCGTGACCCCGCTGATCCCTTCTATCAAAGGCGGTACAAATCTGATCTTCATCGCGCGGGATTCCATTATCGACGCTCCGTTTCACAGCATTCGTGATGGAATGCTGAATCAGTTACAGCGCGCAGGCCTGATCAAGGCGGAGGAAAAAGGATGAAGCGGTTTTTGATCGCGATCGTCCGCGGGTATAAGAAATACATCTCACCGCTATTACCCCCAAGCTGTCGCTTCACGCCGACCTGCTCGGAGTATGCCGTGGAAGCGCTCAACAAGCACGGCGCCTGGAAAGGCAGTCTGCTCGCGCTTTGGCGTATTTTGCGCTGCAACCCTTTCTGCAAGGGCGGTTATGATCCGGTTCCGTAGATCGATACACATTTCTATCAAGCAATAATAAAATCCATCACCTGTACATATTGAGAGGAGGGCACCCCCCTTGGTAGGCGATTTTCCTGTAACACAATGGGCATTCCTCGGAATGCGCTGGCTCTATGAAACATTGACCAATCAGAACATCGTGCTCACGATCATTATCGCAACGCTGTTCATCCGTGCGCTGACGGTCTTTGGCGATATTCGCTCGAGAAAGTCTTCCATGAAAATGGCTGCTGTTCAACCACAGCTCGATAAGCTCAAAAAAAAGTACGAGAAAGATCCGCAGAGACTCAACACTGAGCAACAGAAGTTCATGCGCGAAAACGGCGTGAGCATGCTTGGCGGCTGTTTGCCGATGTTGATCACAATGCCGTTGTTCTTTATCTTTATCGCGGCGTTCCGTCAATGGGGCAACGAGATGATGGTTCGCTTGATTCTCACGCTTGACGACAATAAGGACAAAGGTATCGAGCTCTTCCAAACGTTCAAGTTTTTCTGGATCAACAACCTTTGGATGCCGGACAACGGTTTTTCGCCGGTCATTGCGACCGCGAAGGAATTCTTTGGTGCGGCGAACAAGGAGCTTCCCAAACTGCTCTATTTCCAGGAGCACCCGGAAGCGTTACAGCGATTTGTTGACCTTGGTTTCTTTATCAAGAACGGCAGCGAATACACACTGGCCACAATGACGGATCAGCTCTCTGCGAGCTATACTGCACTCATGGCCCCCTGCGCGGAACTCTACAAGGGATTCAACAACGGTTGGTTCATCTTCCCTGTACTTGCGGGCGGATCGACTTATCTCTCCACCTGGATCATGCAGAAGAACCAACCCAAGAGCGACGCGACGGCGAGTACCAATAAAATCATGAACTGGCTAATGCCGGTGATGTCATTTGTGTTCTGTTTGCAGTACAATGCGAGTTTTGCTGTGTACTGGACATTCAGCAACATCTTCTCGCTGGCCACCTCTTTCCTGATCAACCGCACGTTTGCAAAACAGCAGGTTACCATCACGGAGGTTAGCGCGAAATGAGGAGCATGGAGTTTTCGGGCCATAGCGTCGATGAGGCCATCTTTATTGGCCTGAACGAAATGGGCGTTACCATCGACGAAGTCGAAATCGAAACAATCCAGTCCGAGAGCAAAGGCCTGTTCGGCATCGGCGCAAAACAGGCGGTCATCCGCCTGACGCAGCGCGAAGTGCCGCTCGTCATGGAGATGGAGCAGGTCTACCGCAAAGAAAAAGAAGCGAGTTTCAACCAGCGGCGCGAACAGCCGCAGCGCAACGGCGGCATCCGTCCCGATCACCGTGACAACGGCGAACGCGGCAGAAGCGACCGCGGACAGCGCGGGCCTTCGAGCTATGGCGCACCGCGTCCTTCGCAGGACAGCGCGCCTTACAGCTCCCAGAATCGCGAACGTATGCCGGAAGCACCGGAAGAACACTTTGACTATAGTGAAGAACTCGCGAAGAATACGCCTTGCGCAATGTTCTTAAGCGATTTATTGGCAAAGATGAACAACCCCGCGCCGGTGCTGGCCGCAGACACAGAAAACGGGCTTCGGCTCTGCATCGACGCAGAGACGATGGGGCTTCTCATCGGCCGCCGCGGTGAAACGCTCGACGCCATGCAGTATCTCGTATCGCTGGTTGCCAACAAGAACCGCAAAGAGGAAGGCTATATCCGCGTGACGCTGGATACCGAAGGGTACCGCTCCCGCAGAGAAGAGACGCTCAAGCGCCTTGCGCGGAAGAATGCGATGCATGTGCGCCAGTCGGGACGCCCTGTCTCCATGGAGCCCATGAATCCGTATGAGCGGCGTATACTCCATAGCGCGCTGCAGGGATTCACCGGCGTGACCACGCACAGCGAGGGCGAAGAACCCAACCGCCACGTCGTCATCACCCCGGCAAAGTAACAAGACCACTTGAGCCGCCGCAGTTTTCGCGGCGGCTCGTGTTCTATTTTGGCGCAATATTCCCTTCACGCCGATTATCTCAGAATCGACAATTGGAGACATGCATGGAAGACACCATCTACGCGCCGTCCTCCGCCATCGGCGGGGCGATTGCGATTATCCGCATTTCCGGCGAACAGGCTGGGCGGGTCAAGGAACTGCTCGACCACGACCCAACACAGCACCCGAGAGAAATGGTTCACGCGCTACTTTCGTTGCGCGGTGAACTGATCGACGACTGCATTGCCGTCTTTTTTTCCGCACCGCGCAGTTATACGGGCGAAGACATGATGGAGCTGAATGTGCACGGCGGCATGCAGACGGTGCAGCGCGTGCTGGGCGCGCTGGCGACGCTGGGATTTCGCCCTGCGGATTGCGGCGAGTTCACCAAGCGAGCATTCCTCAACGGCAAGATGGACCTTTCCGCCGCAGAAGCGGTTATGGATGTCATCAACGCGGACGCGGAGCAAAGCCTCAAATCCGCGCTTGCACAGCTGCAGGGCAGCGTTAAGCGTGAGATCGTTTCTGTTGAGGATCTTCTGACCGACGCGCTTTCCGGCATTGATGCAGCGATCGATTATCCCGACGAGGCGGAGGCGGACGCGATCGAAGCGCTGCCGGAGTCTCTATCGGCTGCGATAGCGCGAGTGGACGCGATGATCGCAAAAGCGCGGCGCGGGCGAGTTCTAAGAGACGGGTTGCAGGTTGCGATTGTCGGCAGGCCGAATGTCGGCAAATCGTCTCTCATGAATGCGATGCTGGGTATTGATCGCGCAATCGTCACCGCCGTTGCGGGAACCACACGCGACATCATCGACGAAAAGGTGAGCATGGACGGCGTGCCCGTGCGACTCATCGACACGGCAGGCATTCGAGAGGCGAGCGACGAGGCGGAAAAGATCGGCGTAGACCGCGCGCGCGACGCGCTCAGCCGGGCGGATGTTGTCTGCCTTGTGCTGGACACCTCTGCGCCGTTGACTGAACAGGACGAAGCGCTTCTTTTGGAGACGCGGGACAGCACGCGCATTGTTCTGCTGAACAAGAGCGATCTGCCGCAGAAGTGCGCGTACACTGGCGATGCGATTTATGTCAGCGCGAAGACCGGGGAAGGGTTAACCGCGCTGCAGGAGAAGATTCTCGATTTGGCAGCCCCCGAACGGGCGGATGGCTCGACGATCACAAACGAGCGGCACATCCGCGCGCTGGAGCTCGCGCTCACCGCGCTGCGAGACGCAGAGACCGCCGACGAACTCGACTGCGCCGCTACGGATGTGAAAAACGCTCTGCACCACCTCGGCTCCATCACGGGAACCGATGTAGACGCAAGCGTGATCGACCGCATCTTTGAGCGGTTTTGCGTGGGGAAATAGTATACGTCGAACTACGAATCAAAACAACAAAAAGAACCGGGATTGTTCCGGTTCTTATGTGTTTTGGCGTTGTTTAGCCGAAGATGCCACGCTTTTGGATGAACGCAGAGTCGAAGTGTTCCATCACGCCGCCGTAGATTTCCGCGGCGTAAATTGCCTTGGTGGTCAGCTCCGTGATCGCTTCCTGCTCCAATGGGCTGATCGCGTGCAGCACGATGTAGTACGAAGGCTCGCGCTCTGGAATGTAGTCCGTCTTTCCGATGGCGAACCCTAGCGATTTCGCGTTCTCGCCGAACAGCGTACGTCCGCTCGCGCTCGGGAAGTAGAAATGCAGGTTCACTCGGCGGAAGGCCGCGTTGTCATCCCCGCGCTGGCGGAGAGACGCGATGTACGCCGCGTTGTCGACGGACTGCCGCTTGGCATTGTCCGGCACGAGCAGTCGGTAATAGGTTTGACGATTGGGTTCTTCCGCTTTGAAGCACTCGAGCCGCAGGCCGTCCTCTTCTGAACAGTACGCCATCAGCGGAACGAGAAGCCGCGCGTCCGATGTATAGAAGTAATACCGGCGCTGCGCGAGGATATCGATATACCCGACATACGCGGAGTGATCGCCTAAGATGCGCGCGCAATCCTTGCTGACGTTTTCCAGAAGCCGTTTTTCCCGTGCGGAAAATGCCTGCGCCTCCGGTTTTTTCGGATAACAGGAGATGTACAGCAACGTGGTAAAATCTCCGAGCGTGTCAAACTCTTCCACGTAACCAAGGTCAACGTGGAACTGGGCGGGCAGACCCTGTAAATCCCAATCGTAAACGTACCAATCAGCCATGGATTAATACCGCTTTGATGCGACGAACGCCAGCGCTCGACGCTTCCTCCTTCTTAATCTCAAAACGTCCGAGGTCGCCGGTGCGCTCCGCATGCGGGCCGCCGCAGATCTCGCGGCTGAATCCCGGTACGGTATAGACCTTGACCTTGGAACCGTATTTGCTCTCAAACAGGCCGATGGCGCCGCTCTCTTTCGCTTCGTCCACGGTCATCTCCTCGCAGGCGATCTCAACATCCGCCGCGATGGCGTCGTTGACGTAGTCCTGCACGGCGGAAATCTCTTCCGGCGTAAGTTTGCGCGGGAAGCTGAAATCAAAGCGCAGACGCTCTGCGGTGATGTTGCTGCCCTTCTGCGCGACCTCATCGCTGCCCAGAATCTTGCGAAGTCCTGCCTGCAACAGGTGTGTCGCGGTGTGCAGCTGCGCTGTCTCTTCCGTATGATCGGCAAGTCCGCCCTGGAAGCGCTGCTCCGCGCCCGCATGCGAAAGCTCCTGATGCGCCTTGAACGCCTCGTTGAAGCCGTCGATGTCGACCGTGAGTCCGCGCTCGGCTGCGAGTTCCTGCGTCAGTTCGATCGGGAAGCCGAACGTATCATAGAGATGGAACGCGCTGACGCCGTCGATCATGATGCCGTTGAGGCCGCCGACCAGACGCTCGAATTCGCGGATGCCCTTTTTGAGCGCGTGTTCAAAGCGCTGTTCCTCTTTGGTCAGCTCGTCGAGAATCTTCGAGCGGTTGACGCTGAGCTCCTGATAGAACTCGCCATACTGCGCGATGACCGCCTCGGCTATCTTGGTCAGGCTGCCTTCGGGGATGCCGAGCTGCGTCGCAAAGCGAATCGCGCGGCGGATCAGACGGCGGAGAATATAGCCCTGGTCAACGTTGCTCGGCGCGATGCCGCGCTGGTCGCCCAGCATGAACGTGGAGCAGCGCATGTGATCTGCGATGATGCGGAACATGCGCGTGACTTCTGCGCTCTCGTCATATCGCTTGCCGGAGAGGGTGGCGATGCTGGCGATGATGCCCGCGAACGCGTCGGTATCATACACACTCTTGACTCCCTGAAGGGTTGCGACCGTGCGGTCGAGACCCATGCCGGTATCGACGTTCTTCTGCGCGAGCGGTTCAAATGTGCCGTTCGCGGTTTTGTTGTATTCCATGAACACGTTATTCCAGATTTCGAGGTATTTGCCGCAATCGCAGCCGGCTTTGCAATCCGGTCCGCAGGGCGCTTTGCCTGTATCATAGAAGATCTCGGTGTCCGGGCCGCAAGGGCCAGTCAATCCGGCGGGGCCCCACCAGTTATTCTTTTTCGGCAGGAACACGATGTGGCTGGGCTTTACGCCTTCGCTCACCCAGCAGTCGTGCGCAACGGTGTCGCGCGGGGCGTTTTCGTCACCTTCAAAGCAGGTGAAGAACAGAAGCGAAGGATCGATGCCGAGCCACTTCTCGCTCGTGAGGAATTCCCAGGAATAGGCGATAGACTCTTTCTTAAAGTAATCGCCGAGGGACCAGTTGCCGAGCATTTCAAAGAACGTGCAATGGGAGGAGTCGCCGACCTCGTCAATATCTCCGGTACGGACGCACTTCTGTACGTCCACGAGACGCGTGCCTTCCGGATGCTTTGCGCCCATCAGATAGGGCACCAGCGGGTGCATTCCTGCGGTGGTGAAGAGCACGGTGGGATCGTTTTCCGGGATCAGGGAAGCGGACGGGATGATGACATGCCCCTTCGACACGAAGAAGTCGAGGTACAGCTGCCGGAGCTCTTTGCTGGTCATGGATCTCATATGATAAAGCTACTCCTAACGGTTCAAATTTCCTATATAGAATACAGCAAAGCTCAAACGCTTGTCAACGCGACAGGGAATGGATTACATATATATGGAAGCCACAGCGGTGTGAACTCTAGCGATAGTAGGGGCGAGACGGATGGCTATACAAGACGAAATATTTCTTTTAAAAATCTTAAAAAACGCTTGCTTTTCAAGAACGAAAGCTGTAGAATAATCAAGCACTCAAAAAGTGCACGGCGAAACGAGAACAAAAACTGTCAGGGCTACGAAAAAAAGAAAAAAAGCGGTTGACAAAACGAACTCGAATTGCTATACTAAACAAGCTGTCGCGCAAGACCAAAGCGGACAGCGAGACCCGAAAAAACAAGCCAAAGGCAAGTGGATTTGGGCAA
>PNNR01000031.1 GCA_013824375.1 Clostridiales bacterium | reverse complement strand
GCAGACGGTGGAAGAAGTCTATTCTTCGCTGGAAGCGGTGGTGAACAAGCACCCGGAATATGAGAAGCTGGGGCTGTTGGAACGTATGGCAGAGCCGGAGCGGGCGATCTCGTTCCGCGTAACCTGGGTGGACGACGCGGGACGCGTTCAGACGAATCGTGGCTACCGCGTGCAGTTCAACGGCGCGATCGGTCCCTTCAAGGGCGGCTTGCGTTTTCATCCCTCGGTCAACCTGTCTATCATGAAGTTCCTGGGTTTCGAACAGACGTTCAAAAATAGCCTGACCAGCCTGCCCATCGGCGGCGGCAAGGGCGGCAGCGACTTCGACCCGCGGGGCAAGAGCGACGGCGAAGTGATGCGCTTCTGCCAGGCGTTTATGACCGAACTCTATCGCCACATCGGCCCAGACGTGGACGTACCGGCGGGTGATATTGGCGTCGGCGCGCGCGAGATCGGGTTTTTATACGGGCAGTACCGCAGAGTTCGTGGCGCGTTTGAAAACGGCGTGCTGACGGGCAAAGGCCTCAGCTACGGCGGCAGCCTGATTCGCCCGGAAGCGACCGGCTACGGCGCGGTGTACTATGTCAATGAAGTGTTCAAACACGAAGGCGACAAGATGGAAGGCAAGACCTTTGCGCTCTCCGGTTTCGGTAACGTGACCTGGGGCGTAGCCAAGAAGCTCGAAGAGCTTGGCGCCGTCGCCATCACGCTATCCGGCCCGGACGGATACGTTTACGATCCCAAGGGCGTGCTGGGCAAGAAGGTCGAGTACCTGCTTGAAATGCGCAACAGCGGCAGAGACAAGGTCAAGGACTACGCCGACCGCTATGGCTGCGAGTTCTTCCCGGGCGAGAAGCCGTGGGGCGTGCAGGCGGACGTGTACATGCCTTGCGCGACGCAGAACGACGTGAATATCAACAGCGCAAAGAAGATCGCAGCCAGCGGCTCGAAATACTACATTGAAGTCGCGAACATGCCGACGACGAACGACGCGCTTAGCTTCCTGATGGAACAGAAGCACATGATCGTGGCGCCCAGCAAGGCGGTCAATGCAGGCGGCGTGGCAACCAGCGCTCTGGAGATGAGTCAGAACAGCATGCGCTACAGCTGGAACGCGGAAGAAGTGGATGAAAAGCTGCACACCATCATGAAGAACATCCATGACAACTCCGCCAAGGCTGCGGAAGAAAACGGACTTGGTTACAACCTCGTTGCGGGCGCAAACATCGCTGGGTTTGCTAAGGTCGCGGATGCGATGATCGCGCAGGGATTGATCTAACACGAATATAGCAAAACGCCCGCGCAGCCTAACGGACGCGGGCGTCATTATTTTTGAAGCGGATGCGATGATCGCGCAGGGATTGATCTAACACGAATATAGCAAAACGCCCGCGCAGCCTAACGGACGCGGGCGTCATTATTTTTAGAAGCGGATGCGATGATCGCGCAGGCAATCCTCTAACGACATTCAACTTTATTAAATACAGAGCGTCTGTATACAACAATATACAAGGCGTTCCTTTTTATACAACATATAGTTGCTTAATACATAAAAGAGCTCAAGATCGTGTAAAATTCCTTGAATACATCTATACAACTCTGGTAATGCTTGTTATACTCAAAGAAATGAGGCTAGGAGGTGACGACGATGGCAACCGTTGAACAACTGGTCAAACAGTATGAAACAGACAAAGAACTGCAGAGGGAAGTAGCAGAAATACTCTCCGATGGTAAAGTCAGCATGATGGAATTCATGCAGTTTGCCAAGAAACACGATGTCGCAATCTCTCTGGAAGACCTGCCGAAGTATCTGGAGCAGGCCAAAAAACTCGGTTTTATGTGACCATCTACGCGCTTCACGTGCCGCATTGATGACACGGCACGCATTTAATATCAAAGAAGCGGATTATCAAAATTTAAACTGGGAGGTACGATTCATGAAGATTAACCCGCCGAAAAAGGTAACTGTTTGGATCTCGATCTTCGCGTTTGTGGTTGGCATGCTTCTCGCCATCGGCGTCATTCCCGGACTCAATGCAATCGGCTTTATCGTCGTGGGCCTCAGTTATCTATTGCTCGTTGCCGGTCTGTTCATCAAAGGCCTGTAAGAAAAGCCACGAAAGATTCTTCGCAATACAAACCAAGAAAGTCGGGAATTGTCCTTTGGGCGGTTTCCGATTTTTTGTCCCGCTGAAACGTCGGCGAGAACTATGCGCGTATCAAAAGATTTGGTATACTTGCGGTAACGAAGCAGTTCGGAAGAAACAAACTTCGCCGCAGACAGATGTATAAATCATAGAATGCGCCTGCAGCACACAATAAATTGACAGGAGGAAGTATCTGCTATGAGGCTCAATCCGCCGAAAAGATTTACATTCTGGTCGTCTCTGGTTATATTTGTGATCGGTATCGTCGCCGCTTTCGGCGTAATACCGTTCATCCCCGGTCCATATGGCGCAATCGCCGCCATCGTGGGCTACGGTCTGCTGTTCGCGGGCAACCTGCTTAAAGGATTCTGATACACTGACTCAACTGCCGGATAAAAAGATG
The DNA here is from genome assembly GCA_013824375.1 of Clostridiales bacterium. GTDB lineage: Bacteria > Bacillota > Clostridia > Christensenellales > CAG-138 > UBA7703. The sequence goes on along the minus strand of PNNR01000031.1, from coordinate 12,360 downwards.
AAAGCGGGTGCTTTCATCTTTTTTCACAAAAAAACGCCCGCGGGGAGTGAGCCTCGCGGGCGTTTGTCGTACACTTAGGGTGTTTTAAACGGGGTGATTCTTGGGGTCACATTCGGGGTTACTGTCGGTGTCGGCTCCGCTTCCTTCTGCTCACAGCGAATCAGCAGACGATTGGTGCCGTTGTTTCTGCAGGTCATGAGCGTGAGCCCTGCCGTTCCGCGATAGGATTTCAGCGCGCTAAACGCGTCCGGAGCGATATACTTGATCTGGTACACTTCATAGCGAACGCGCTCGCCGGTCTTTGCGTTGGTGAGGAAGAGCTCGCTCCCGACCGAGAGTTTGTCCAGGTCGCCAAAGTGCGCACCGCTTTTGTAGTTGTGCCCGATCAATACAAGATTGCCCTTCTCGTTCGGGTCAGGCCCCTTGTAACGGCAGATCGAAATCTTGAGCAGGGAATACGACCACTTGCCGATGATGGGCAGCTCTTGATTGATCTCCGGAATCTCCAGTATACCGATCATCCCGTCGTCTCCGGTGGCTTTAACGATTTTCTGGATGATCTTGTCGAGGTTTGAGTCTTCTTCCGGCGCATCCGGCTGCACATATTCGCCAGACTCCGAGTTGGAATTCACCGAGCCGTCGTTGGCAAGGTGCTGGTTGGCTTCAGCCGCGGCGATCGCGTCTTCGTTCTCGCTGGTCTGCTCGAAATTTTCGTCGGTGGGTTCCGGGGAACCGACGGGGTCCAGCGAAGCCGAAGCTGCCGGGTCAGTCAATTCCGGCGTGGCTGACCGTCGGATGAACGGTTGCCTGCGCCTTGTATGCTTCGAGCAGCGCGTTGGCATTGTTCGCCGCGGTTTGCCCTTCGAAGAGCTTGATGCCGAGCAAAACCAAGGCTATGATGCCGAGCAGGATCGCGGTGAGCCCGAGCGTGCGGATGGCGCGCAGTTCACGGCGGTTTTTCTTTATAGTTTCGTGATGTTCCTCACGGATAGATGGCAGCCCGCTCTTGTTTCCCCGCTTATGCGACGGTGCGTTTCTTACGGATGCCATACCATACCCCCGCTGCGGCGAGAAGCGCCACGGCAGCGCCGCCCATGATATAGACAATAGTCATATCCTGACCGGTTTGCGGTAGACTGCTCAGGCCGGTGATCACGATGGTGGTATATACCCGGTTGCCGGAGTCGTCGTTAATCCAGCCGTAGAGGCGCGTGCCGCTGGCAGGCGTATTGTAACGCGCGTAGAGATCGATCCGTGCTTGACCGTTTTCCATATCGGCGCGGTTTGCGTTGAGCGCCGCGCTGGAAAGTGACAGATAAGAGGAGGACCAGCTCCAGTGGGCTACGCTGGTGTCGTCGTCAACAACGGTGCCATCCGAGTTGCGTAACGTCAGGGTATAGAGCCCTGTTCGGGTTGTGTTGTTGAGATTGCTTGGACCTTCCAAAGTCAAATACCGGGACGTCTGTACGGTGACGGTCGCCGTTCTGACATAAGTGCCTATGATAGCGGTGATCGTCGTCGTGCCGTTGATGCTGGAGGCGTTCGATGTGAATGTAATCGAGCTGTTGCCGCTTCCGTCAATCGTGGTGCTCGTGGTCGAAATGGCACCGATTACGGGGTTGCTGTTGCTCCAGGTAACAGCCGTTCCGGCGGGGAGAACCGTTCCGCCGTTCGTGACTGACAACGTCAGCGTGGTCGCTGTGCTGATGGTGTTAATCGTCTGACTGGAAGGATTGAGCGTGACGGTGGGAACCGTTACGGCGCAGGTCTGGCTCTGCGAAGGCGCGCCGTTGGCGGGCGTATTCGTAACGGTAATGGTTGCAGTGCCGCTGCCGACCGCCGTGACGACGCCGCCGATGACTGTGGCTACGCCGGTATTGCTGGAAGACCAGCTAACGGTGCCGGTGTAATTTCCTGCAGTCAACGCCGCAGAGGTGCCGGTTGCGAGCGTCAAGGATGTGGGTGCAAGCGTCATCGGAGAGACCGTGATGTCGATCGTATCCGTGACGGCGACCAAAGTATCGGCGTCGCTGACTCCAAGCGTAACGGTCTGTGTGCCCGGTACGCGTCCGGTGACCGTGGTCGACGCTGTGTTTGTGGAACTCAAGGAAAGGACACCCGCCACAGTAGGCGTCCAGGAATAAACAACGGGAGCGGTAAGGGTGGCTACGCTCGGTGGCGCATTGACCGTTGCGGTCAGCGACAATTGATCGCCAACGCGAATTGTCGTAGCGCCGCCGGCTGTGATTTCAACGGTGTCGACGGTTGCCAGCGCCAAGCCGGGCACACCGGTGATGAGGAGAACGATCGCGAGCGTTGTTAGCAACGCGGTCGCCTTGTGAAGCAGATTTTTCTTCATTTGTCATTCCTCCTAGATTGTCGGAACATCAGTTCGGATGAAACGGGAGTTTCATGGACATATATTATCATACGAAGAGCGCGTGACAAAGTCAACAAGCGTATGGCATCGTTTTCTCTTTCTTAACTATATTGTAACGAAAACGACGACTTTCTGTGAAATTTGTATAGATAACCCACAATTCGTAAATATAAATACAGAAACATCTGTCCATTCTGCTTGCAGCTCAAGGTGTGACCTGAGACCATGTAACAGAGGCAGAACGGCGTAACATCATCGGTAAAACGTGTTGCCGCCTACGAACTCCCGCAGGATTGAGGTCGGGGGAATTTCGTCCTCCACGTCCGCTTCAACGAAGTAATTGAGGAATTTCACGATTGAGCGGGCCTCGTCATAGTAGAGACTCTCCGGCTGCACGGCACTCAGCAGCGGGAAAATGTGTTTTTTAAGCACGGCCGGCTCATAGATGAGCGTGGTGTTGAATATCGCGTCCGCATCCTCCTGGAACGGAAATATCCACTTTTCTTCGCCCGCGCGGACGCTGTCCCACATTGAGAGCGTGCGTTCGATGGAAGCGCCGCGCGTCTCGTGGTCTCGTACAATGCGACGAAGGAGCCGGAGATACGTCGTAGGCACTCGGTTATGGTCGTCAAGGTTGAGCGTAGTCAATGCGGAGACGTAGAGCCGGAAGATCATCTTTTTGTCGACCGCGTCCGGCAGCAGCATCGGGTTGAGGCCGTGCAGCCCTTCAATGACCAGCGGCGTGTTTTCGTCGATGCGGAGATTGTGCCCCGTCTGGCAGCGCTGCTGGCGGATGAAGTCAAACTTCGGAAGCTCGGCCTCCTCGCCGCGCAGCAGGCGGGAGAGATCCTCCTGAAACTGCGGCACGTCGATGGTCGCAATGTCTTCAAGGTCGATCTTGCCGTCCGGACCGGGGACGAGCTGGTCGCGGTTTAGATAGTAGTCGTCAAGCGAGACGAGGATCGGCGTTTTCCCGTGGACGCGCAACTGTGTGCAGAGGCGGTTCGCGCTCGTGGTCTTTCCGCTGCTGGAAGGTCCTGCGATCAGGATCGCTCTTGCGCCGCGTTGGACAATTTCATCCGCGAGCTGTGCAAAGCGTTTTTCGTGCAGAGCCTCGTTGACGCGGATGAGTGTACGTACTTCTCCGTTGAGCACCATGTCGTTTAGGTCTGCGACCACCGCACAGTGCATGAGCTTTCCCCATTCTTCACTCTCGGAAAAAACATCGGAAAGGTGCGGAAGGGAGACGTGCTTTGCGGGTTTGTTGGGATCCTGCGCCGATGGGCGAAGCAAAAACAACCCGCCTTTTTGCGCCTGCAGGTCAAACACCGAAGCATAGCCCGTGCTTGGCGCCATCTCGCCGTAGAAGTAATCGACATAGTCGTCCTGCCGGTAAACGTCGAAGAATGAAAACTGGCGGTATTTCAGGAGGCGCACCTTGTCCTCCTGCCCGTCGGCGGAGAAGAAGTCGATCGCGTCGTCGATGTCCACGCGTTTTCGTTCCAGCGTCAGGTCGGCGGCAACGATCTGCCGCATGGCCTGTTTGATGCGGTCGATGTCCTGCTGGCTCAGGCGCTGCCCTTCGCCCACGCTTGCGAACAGCCCAGCGCCGACGGCATAGTTGATCCGCACCCGCGTTTTGGGATAGAGATTGCGCATGGCGAGCAGGAACACAAACAGCATCGTGCGTTCATAGACGCGGTTGCCGCGCTCGCTGTCATAGCGCAAAAGCGTGACCACGCCGTTTGCCGCGCGCATGGCACGGCGGAGCGTCACGCGCTGGTTTTCATTCGCGTCCTTGTCGCGGAGCGGCACATAGTTGAGCGTAAAGGTCTCTCCGGCGATGTTGGCGGCGAGCGGGCGGATATTGAGGTCCGCGTTGTCGAGACCGAGCCTGCGGACGACGTCCAGCAGGCGTTCGCCCACGGCGACTTCGGTTGTAATTCCGTCTATCGTGAGTTGCATGTATTGATCCTCCTGTTTGGCTACGCTGCTAGCAAATCGGATGCAGCCGGGTTTCGGATGCGTTTAACCCCAGAGGAGCGAGAGAGCGGGCACAATCTGCTTCTTGCGGGAGATGACGCCCGGCAGAAACACCGCGTGGTTTTTGAAAGAGACGTTGAACGCGTGCTCCACGGAGTCAAGATCACCAACGGCGAGCAGAAGCGTACCTTCCTTGAAAACGTCGGTGAGCATCAGCAACATCATATCATAACTGTGCTGCTCGCTCTCGCGCTGCATGAGGGCGACGAAGTCCTGCTTCTGCGCGGAGAGTGCTTCTGTATCCAGCGAGGTGATCTGCGAGATGCCGATAGAATGCCCTGCGATCTGGAACTGCTTGAAGTCCGCGAAGTAAAGCGCTTCGAGGCTGCTTCCTTCGGTCGGAGACACGGAGAAAATCTCCTGACCCAACTTTTCCAGCGACAACCCCGCAATCTTCGCCATCCGCTCCGCCATCGCGCGGTCGACCGGCGTGCTCGTCGGGGACTTGAACACGATGGTGTCGGTGACGATACCCGCAGCGAGCAGCCCCGCGAGTTTTTTACTCGGCATCACGCCGCGCTCAAAATACATGCTCGTGATGATCGTACAGGTGCTGCCGACCGGCTCGTTGCGAACATAGACGGGCGCGTCCGTCTCCACCTCTGCGAGACGGTGGTGATCGATGATCTCCAGAATCTCCGCCTGCTCCAGCCCGGGCACGGACTGATGCAGCTCATTGTGATCCACAAGTACGACCCGCTTGCGCTTCGGGCGCAGCAAGTGAAAGCGTGAGAGTGTTCCCACCACACGGTCGTTTTCGTCTAAAATCGGATAGCTGCGAAAGCGCGACTTTAGCGTCAGTTCCCGCACGTCGTCGAGATAGTCCGTCAGGTGGAAGGAGACAAGATTCTCCCTCCGACAGATGCGGGAAACGGGTACGGCAAAGATCACAAGGCGGGAGGCGGAGTATGCGTCACACGGCGTGGAGATTACGCAGCTCTCATACTCGCCCGCAAGGAGCGACTCCGGCACTTCGCTTTCGCAGACGATGATCGCGGAGGCTTTTTGTTCCAGCGCGTGAAGGATCACGTCCGGTTGGTTGCCGCAGAGCACGATGCTGTCTTCGTTGATATCCGGCATACCCGCGTGCGTCGGCAGCGAGATGACCAGCGAACCGGAGAGAACGGTTTGCTCGGGATTCGCTCGGACCAACCGCCCATCGAGGCTTGCAAGCAGATTAAACAGCGGAACGTCTTCAATCCGGCTGTTGTTAAAAAAGCGCATATCGTAGGCCGCGATCTCTTCTGGTGTGAGCATGCCGTAGAGCTTTCCCTCCTCGTCTGTAACAGGCAGCGTGGGCACGCCTGTAGTGCCCGACACGATGGTCTGCCAGGCGTGGTAAACGCTCACGGCGGCGGAGAGGATCGGCGGTGTGTCATAATCGAGGTCTGAAACCTGCGTGCGCACATTGTGTAATAGCTTCGGTGCGGGAAAGTCGAATTTCTGCAGCAGCATCTCGGTCTGGTCGCTGAGCTCGCCGATGCGCGCAGCGGTATAGGCGCGGTCTCCCAGCGCGTTTTTGAGCATGGCGTAGGAGATTGCGGCAACGATGGAGTCCGTGTCCGGATTGCTGTGTCCCGTGATGTAGATGGGTTCCATGTTTCCTCCATTTTTCCCGTCGAGCCGTGAAGCCGAAACTTTCGTGCAGAAGCGGTTGAATTGTGGTTTTATTTTATGCCGAACAAGTTCTGTTTTCAAGCGCGCGCGGGGTTGAGGCGCCGAAATATTGTCCGAAGGACGCATCTGAACACAAGGAAAACAGAAAGCGGACGGATAAACCCGCCCGCTTTGTGTCTTTACAGATTGCGCGGAACAACGCGCGTCATAGATTTATCGCTCGCTGCCGATGAAGAACAGCGCGATGGTGCCCGGCCCGCTGTGCGCGCCGATGCTGGTGCCGATGTCGTCGATGTGCACCATCATGTCGGGGTACTTCTCGCGCACGAGCGATGCCACATATTCCGCGTCCGCAGGGGCAGCGCAGTGACCGATGAACACTGTATCCGTGGCTTTCGTGTCCACGGTCTTTTCCATACGCTCAAACAGCGCGCGGAGGGATTTCTTTCTGCCCTGCACCTTTTCGACTGCTACGAGGTAGCCCTCGTCGTCCACGTGCATGACAGGCTTGATGTTGAGGATGGTCGCGATGGCTGCGGTGGCTCCGCTGATGCGTCCGCCGCGCTTGAGGTAGACGAGATCGTCCACTGTAAACCAGTGTACGAAGCGGAGCTTGTTGTCCTCGACCCATTTGGCGAGTTCTTCGAGGCTCAGATCCTGCTTGCGCGCGGCGTAGTAGACGAGAAGCCCCTCGCCGAGAGAGGCGCAGCAGGAGTCAATGACGACGATCTTGCGCTCGGGATATTTCGCGCGCAGTTCCTCCGCGGCGGAAAATCCGCTCTGCACTGTGCCGGAGAGCTTGGAGGATAAGCCGATGTAAAGAATATCCTTGCCGCTTTTCAACACCGGCTCAAACGCCTCGATAAACGTATAGGCGTTCACCTGCGCGGTGATGACCGGAACGCCCGCGCGCATCTTCTCAAAAAAGGTCTCAATTGGCATGTCCGATCTGCCGGGGATATAGAAATACTCTTTCTCCTCCATGGTGAAACCCATCGGAAGTATGTTTACTTGCAGCTGCTCGGCGAACTTTGCCGGAAGGTCGCTGGTCGCTTCGGTGAAAATCTGATAACTCATGCGTTGCCTCGTTTCCGCGCGCTGACAAGCGCGCAATTTTGTTGGAGAGAAGGTGTAGCTCAAACGCTGGTTTATACAGTTGGATCAAAAGAAGTTGTTTTCATTCTATCGTGGTTTTTTCCGGCTGGCAAGCTTTTCGCGCCGCTTCTGACCGGAAACTTGAAACCAGAAGACTGCATGTATGTTATGCGTCATAGTGTTGTGATATAATCCTTGCAAGATGTGTATTCTTGCAGAATTTGCGGCAATTCTGCGAAGGAATAAGCATTTTTTCGCAGAACCCCGGATGCTGTGCTATAATAACGCTGGCTTCTATCGCGTATAAAAAAGAAACAGAAGTTTTACAGATAACGTGCGAAATGCACCGAAAGCTTTTTGGGAGAGTGTAGTGAAATGAGAAAGTTGATTTCCGTCGGCATGGCGATGCTGGCTTCGATCCTGCTCATCTTGATCGTTGTATTTTCCTCGATCGGATTTGTGATCAATGACGAGACATTCGTCAACAACGAGTTTACCAAACTCGCAGTCGGACCGAAGATGGGCATGACGAATACGGACCTTGTCAACTCGTTCAACCGTCTTGTGGATTATATGGAAGGCAAAGCGCCGGATATCAATGTCACCGTTACGGTCGATGGCGAGACAAAGCAAATGTTCGATTATCCGCAAGAAGCCGAGCATATGGTTGATGTGCAGAAGATATACGTCACTATCGCGAGTTATCGGGACGTCGGCGTGCTGGTGATGCTGATTCTCTTCCTCTTTGCGGCGGTGATTCATTTCCGCATGGCTCCGCAGTATCTTGCGCAAGGATATCTCTCCGGCTCGTTTGTGTTCCTGCTGATCTTTGGGTTTTTGGGCACATGGGCCGCGCTGGATTTCTCCAACTTCTGGACGTTCTTTCACGAAATGCTCTTCTGGAACGATCTGTGGCTCTTTGACGGTACGCAGAGCCGCATGATCAATATGCTGCCGGAGCAGATTTTCGCGGATATAATCGCGCGTGTTGGCTTGTATGCGGGCATCGTGATTCTCACGCTTATCGCGTTGAGCATCGTTGCGCTCGTGTTCTCGTCGGAAGGATATAAACGCCGCAAGGCAATTGCGCTCTCACGTAAGAAGGCGCGCGACAACGCAAACGCTGCGCGCAAGAAGGCGCGGGACGATGCGCGCAAAGCATTGGAAGAGGAAAAGCGTCTCGCTGAAAAGCGCGCGCGCATTGCAGCTGCCAAGGCGAGAAAACAGGCGGCGGCGGAAGCAGCCGCGCAGGAAGAGGAGCAGGCGCGGCTTCGTGAAGAAAAGCGCGCGAGAAAGCGTGCCGCGGTGGAAGCGGCGGAGCAGGATGCCGCGCAGGCACCGGCACCTGCCATACAGCGCGAACCGCGCCCGCAACGGGAGCAGACAGCGACGCAAAAACAGGCGGCAAGGCCCGCACAGAGCGGGCAGGCCACGGAAAAGCCCACGAAGAAGAAAAACGTCCACGATGACACGGGGTTTTTAGACGATTGATGGGATTGAGGGATTGCAACTGCGCCGCAAACAACGAAATCGCAGTAGAAACGGATCGAATCCGTACGCAGTAAATCACTATTATTTTGTTTCGTGAATAGACACAAGAAGTTTTGCAAGCTGGTTGAAAGAATATGACTCACTATGAACGCGCCGTCGCGGAAAAGCTGAAGGAGATTCAGCAAAAGCCGTGCGTGCGCATACTCGCAATTGAAACATCCTGCGACGAGACCGCAGCCGCCGTTGTGGAAAACGGACGAACGGTGCTCGCCAACGCCGTGCATACGCAGATTCCGCTGCACATGCCGTTCGGCGGCGTGGTTCCGGAGATTGCCTCGCGCAGCCACGTGCAGAAGATAGGCGCGGTGGTTCGGCTTGCGCTCGGGGAAGCGCGTCTATCGCTTCCCGATCTGGATGCGGTCGCTGTGACCAACGGGCCGGGGCTCGTCGGTGCGCTGCTGGTGGGGCTAAGTTTCGCAAAAGGACTCGCCTACGCGGCGGGTCTGCCGTTTATAGGCGTCAACCACATCGCCTCGCACATCGCGGCGAATTATCTAAGCTACCCTGAGCTTGAGCCGCCGTTTACATGTCTTGTCGCATCCGGCGGGCACAGCCACATCATCGCGGTTGAGGACTACGACCGTTACCGCCTGATCGGGCGCACACGGGACGACGCGGCGGGCGAGGCATTCGATAAAGTTGCGCGTGTGCTGGGGCTGAGCTATCCCGGCGGACCAAATCTGGAAAAACTCGCGCGGGAAGGCAACCCTTCCCGTTATCGCTTCCGCTCCGCGTTCAACGAGGGTGAAGGGTACGATTTCAGCTTCTCAGGCATCAAGACCGCTGTGGTCAACCGTCTCCACAACGCCGAGCAGGCGGGTGAAGCGGTCGATCGCGCGGATCTTGCTGCATCGTTTCAAAAGACGGTGGTGGATATCCTCGCGGAGAAATCCGTTCGCGCGGCAAAAGCGCAGACGGGCGAGGCGGGAACGAAGCTCGCGCTTGCCGGGGGCGTTTCGGCAAACCACGCTCTGCGGAAGGCGATGGAGACGCGGGCGGCCGCAGCAGGTATCGCGTTCTATTGCCCGGACTTCAGATTCTGCACCGACAACGCAGCTATGGTCGGCAGCGCGGCCTATGGAAAACTCCTGCGCGGGCAGACGGATGCACTCTCGCTAAACGCTGTGCCGTATCTTTCGATTGAAGATAATTTTGAAAAGCAGGTCTAGCTTGCATACATACACAAGAGCATATCAGCGTGCGGTTGACCGTGCGCTCTTTCTTTAGACGAATCAAACGCCGTTCGCATAATATCACAACAGCATATCGCACGGTTCAATTCGGATGCATCTTCTGTTTCGGGATGGGAAAAACGAAAAATTCGGACCGATAAAAGCGGCAACCACACGGCAAGTTTACGTGTTACAACATAGATTTGATCTGACGAATTGCAAAAAAAACGTGGACACAGTTACGCCATATTTGCATATCGTAAGAGTGCTGATGCTTTGATTTTTATAATTTTTTCCACAGCGCAACTGTCGTATTCAGCGGTGAAGGTGTGGAAAACCATGAAAAATCCAGCAATTAAACAACAATTTCTGTGGATAAGTATGTGGATGATGTGGATAGACCCATGAATATACACCAAAAAGCGAAGAATATATATACAAGTATATTTTATGCCGGAGAAAGTAGGTTTGCATGGCAAAACTGTCGCAATTGCAGAATGAGATCGCAGAGCATTCCGGTTTTTCATTCTGTTCCGTGGTAGACTTTGATCGCAAATACGCGGCCAAACCGTAACATGTACGGTTGTATTTTCCCCGTGAAATGCATCATGTAATTTTTCGGGAAGCAACGCTGCCGCATCGCAGAAAAAGAGCCCGCTTGCGCGGGCGCTGCTTGAGATGTTTGGTTTAAAGTATGGATTACGGTTTGCTTTCGTCGGCTGCTGATTGTCCATTTTCAGACGGTTCAATCGGATATTCCGGCAGCGTTGGTTGATCAGATTCTGCGCGGCTTCCTCCCGCATGCGCTTGTTGTGCAAGCGCTGGTAGAGCAGAATGCCCAATCCGGAGACGACAGCCGTCGCCGCGAACACGACGATGGCAAGACCATAGCGCTCCAATCCAAGCGCGTTACCGCTGATTGTACTCGTCACGATGGAAGGAATCCGCGCGATGCTGGTGAGCAACATCCACGGTAACAGGCGAATCTTCGTCAGTCCCGCGACGTAGGTCAGCAGATCTTTTGGCGTGCCGGGAATCAGGAACAGTATGAACGCCGTCGCGTCGAGTGCTTTCTCGTTGTTTAAGTATTTTACGCTGTCGATCTTTTCCCGCGGGAAGAAAACCTCCACCGCTTTGACGCCGATCTTGCGGACAAAGAGAAATACGATCATGGTGCCGAGCACGAGTCCTAGCCAGACCAGAATCGTTCCCCACAGTGCGCCAAATGCATAGCCGGCGGCGAGTTCCAGCGGCTCCGCGGGAATAAACGCGACGATCACCTGCAGTATTATGACGCCGACGAAAAGCACGCGCCCCCAGAAGCCGCGCGCAACCACCCATTCCCGAAAGGACGCAGGATCGCCGAGCGTTTTGATGATGGGACCGCCGACGAAGATTGTCAGCAGAACGAGTACGATAAAAAACACCGCGATCGAAGCGACTGCGGCGATCTTCTGCCCCTTAGTTGCCGGGGCTTTTTCAACAGTGACATTTTTTTGCATAGTCAGAGTATAGCCGAATCACTTGTCAAAAACCATATGCTAGCGGCAACATTTTTGTGAATGTCGTAGAGCAGATTCCGGTGATACAACAATTCCTTCCGTTATGCGTAACATCGTTCCGAGTTTCACAGCGGTGCTTTCCAAACGCAGGAAAACACGATAGAATACGCGCATGGCTACAATTTTGCTTGTCATCATCTATCTTGCGTTCATCAGCCTCGGCCTGCCGGATTCTTTGCTCGGCGCGGCGTGGCCTGTTGCCTACGCGCAGCTCGGCGCGCAGGTTTCCTACGCGGGGTTTGTTTCGATTGCCATCACCGTCGGTACGGTGCTTTCCAGCCTCGCATCCGTCCGCGTGATCCGCCGGTTCGGCACGGGCGGCGTGACGGCGGCCTGCGTGCTGCTCACCGCTAGCGCGCTTCTGGCGGTTTCGTTTACCAGGAGCTTTACGGTGCTGCTGCTGCTCGCCCTTCCGCTGGGTCTTGGTGGCGGTGCAATCGACGCCGCGCTGAACAACTATGTGGCACTGCACTACAAAGCGAGCCACATGAGCTTTTTACATAGTTTCTGGGGGGTGGGAGCGACTATCAGCCCTCTGATCGTATCATATTTTCTCAAACAGAATGGGTATTGGCAGGGCGGCTATCGCACCGTCTCCATCATACAGCTGTCTCTGGCGCTGGTGATGTTCCTCACGCTTCCTCTCTGGGGCAGGGTGTCGAACGCAAGGCAGGACGAACTGCGCGAGGATCATATCGAGATCGACAACCGCGCGGCGATCAAAAAGCGCGGCGCGATCTTCGCCGTGCTCTCGTTCTTCTTCTACTGTGCGGGTGAAGCAAGCGTGGGACTCTGGGCTGCGACGTACTTTGTGACGGTGCGCGGGGTTGACCCCAGCATCGCCGCGAGCTGGGGGTCGCTATTTTTCTTCGGCATCATGGGCGGAAGGATGATCTCCGGCCTGCTTGCGATGCGCGTCAAGGAGCGCACGCTGATCAAC
>PNNR01000035.1 GCA_013824375.1 Clostridiales bacterium | reverse complement strand
AATTTTAGCCCATTTTTGAATTTGTGCGACAATGCGACAAATGCGAGAAAAGCGTTATTCAGGGTAGAAAGAGAAAGACCTGCAAGAGGATGAACTCGCAGGCCGATTTTAATTTTTGTCGCATTTTTGACGCACAAGGGGGTTGAAAATTTATTCTGCCGCGAGCGTGAATAAAGGATTTGCCTCATGCTGACGATTGGCCAATGAGGTAAAACCTACGACCTCCGGGTTATGAGTGCGTATTTATGCGAAAAGTGATCGTAGATACGTAATGAAAATCGAGAACAATCGCCGATCTTTGCGGATAATTGAACATATATTTTTGGCGATCAGAAACGATCATAAGCAATTATTAATGGCAATAAACATCAAATAAACATCTGGTAGTAGGGTTCATTACCATATTATCACTTGAACATTGGGATGGTTCGAATCCAGTAAAGGTTGTTGGCTAAACCCATAGGACGGGATACAATCGTGCAAGACAAGAGGGTGGTGGGTGCATATAATTCCTAATAGGATGCTGCAAAAAATACTTTATATGTGTTTCCGATAAAGCGTGTGACAAGTTTTGCCAACTTATACTCTAGGGCTATCTGGTTTCTGATGCAGTTGTTTTCTCTGCGTCGTACAATTTTTTTACTCTCAGCTTGTCATCTTCTCTCTTTTTAGGTGAACTGCTTTTATAGGGAGCAGGTTTATACCGGAGGATAGAGGCGCGTATTTGTATACTGCATTGTTCGATCGAGCAGCTATTTCTTTGCTCGTTTGTTTTTTAATGTACCGTTGTTCTTCCGCATTCCTGAGGGCGAAACAATCGTGTCATCGATCGCAGCCCGCTGACGAAGTATCAATTGAATCAATTCTTCAAAAAACAAAAAGAAGACAGTACGTGTTTTCTCATATGGCAACAGATTCGCCGGCTGTGGGAATCTGGACAGCCAAAAGATCCGGTCGCACTGGCCGAACAGGTTTGTGTTGTACTCCTCCGCGACGATGACCACATCGCAGCCCTTCTTCTTTGATTCCGCGCAAACATTTTGAAACGACTGAAACGCACCGGTCACCGTCATGATGATCAGCAGCGTATTCTCGTCCGCAATCGACGCCACGGAGATTTCATCCGAGAGCGCGACGATGATTTTATTCGAGAAAATGCGCAGGCGATACTCGAAATACTGCGCACAAAGAAAGGAAGGCCCGTAACCAAAGAGGATGATGTTGGTATGGTTTTCCATCAGTTCCAGCAGTTCTGAGACCATGCTGTCGTCAAAGCTGTCGATATATTGGCGCACGCGGCTGAGTTCGCTGGAGTGCCTCTCCTGCGGCATCTCGCGGCCCTGTAAAAACTGCATGTACTGTTTATAACCGTCAAAGCCGAGCTTTTGTACAAACTTGGAAATCTTCGATACGGAACAACCGCAAAGCTCCGCCGCCTGCCCGATTCGTACCACATCGTTTGATGCCGCGAATTCGGACAATTTTTGGTGAATCTGCAATTCCAGCGGATTGAGATGATTCTCGTCGATATTCATGCAAAAAGCTACTCCATATCTCATGTTTCGTTCAAATTGTAACACGGCGGACAAGACAAGTAAATATAAGAAAAGCGGAAAACTTTCCAAATAGAGCGTTGAAAAACAATGATAACAGAAAATATTCCAGTTTTTTGTTGACAAGCCGCTTAAGTCGGTATTAGAATGGCAGCATCAAGATCAAAGAACATATGATCCTCGTTTATCACATCAATATCTGGAGGCAGAGAAGTGAACAGCAAGCGTCTTTTAGAGGAATTGAACTCCCTTTTAACACCTGAACAGATTAATACGGATGCAGATGAACTGTACGATGCTGCTGCAGATCGATACAAGAAATATGCAAAAGCCAGAAAGGCTTTGGATGTTCCGGTGCCTGTTGCGATCGTTTACCCGATGAACACGCAAGAGGTCAGCGAAGTATTGCGCTATTGCAACGAAAACGGCGTGAACGTCATCGCCAGAAGCGGCAAGACCGCAACCGAAGGCGGACTCGAGAACTGGAAAGAGCTCACAATCGTGCTCGATGGCCTGCACCTCGACAGGATCATCAAGATCGATACCTACAACAGCCAGGCGACCGCGCAGGCAGGCGTCGCGCTGCAGACGCTCGAAGACGAGTTGCGCAAGGCCGGCTACACCACGGGGCATTCTCCGCAGTCTAAGCCCGTCGCGAAGATGGGCGGGCTTGTGGCGACCCGCAGCATCGGCCAGTTCTCCACGCTGTACGGCGGCATCGAGGACATGGTAGTAGGTCTTGAGTGCGTGTTTCCGGACGGACATATCTCACGCATCAAAAACGTGCCGCGCAGAGCGGGTGGACCCGATATCCGCCACATCGCGATCGGCAACGAAGGTACGCTTTGCTACATTACGGAAGTGACCGTGAAGATCTTCCGTTACTTCCCGGAAAACAACCGTTTCTACGGCTATTTGGTCAAGGACGTCGCCTCCGGCATCAAGGTGCTGCGCGAGGTCATGGTCAATGGCTATCGCCCGTCGGTTGCGCGCGTTTATTCGGAAGAGGACGCGGCGCAGCACTTTTACCACTTCCATAAGAACCAGTGCGTGCTTTTGTTCATGGCGGAGGGCAACAAGGCGATCGCGAGTGCTACCTGCGTCGGCATCGAAGAAGCCGTGGCGAAATACGCCGACTGCATCCTCGAAACCGTGGACAGCAAGCTCATCGAAAACTGGTTCAATCACTTGAACTGGTCGCAGCAGGACATCGACGACGAGTTTCAGGGCATGATCGAGAACGACGCCCACGCTGGCTTTACCACCGAGATTTCGGCGGACTGGGAGACCATCCCCAAGATCTACGACAACGTCATCTCCCGCGTTCGTACCGAATTCGCCCGTGCACACGACATCACGATGCTCGGCGGACATTCGTCCCATAGCTATCTCAACGGCACGAACATGTATTTCGTCTACAACTACAGCATCCACTGCGCGCCGGAAGACGAGATGATGGTCTACCATCACCCGCTGCAGAAAATCATCGTCGAGGAGACGCTCAAGGCGGGCGGCTCAATGTGCCACCACCACGGCATCGGCAAATACCGCAGCGAATGGGCAAAACAGGAGCATGGCTCGGCATTCTACATGCTCGAGAAACTCAAAGAAGCGTTTGATCCCAGAGGGATCATGAACTACGGCACGATCTATCCGCAGGAGGATGGCATCAAAGCCTACATCAAGTAAGATATAAGCTCATTGAGCAAAAAGATGCAATCAAGGCGTATATCAAGAAACACTAGGGGTTTTTCAGGGATGTAAGGGGTTTGTTACCGCAGAGCTCTCTACGCCGGGAGATCTTGCGGAGCGCAAAAAAAGAAAAAAATATGGAGGAGCTATGAAAAAAGAAAATCTCAGGCGCTATCTACAGTTTGCTCTGATTATTCTGGCAGCTGGCGCGATCTATCCGGTCATCTACCTTCGTACGAACTATCAAGTGACTCTTCTGGAAGTGTTCAACCTTTCTCAGACGCAACTGAATAATTTCTATTCCATGTTGGGCTTGGCGTACGTCATCGGCTATATCCCGAGCGGACTGCTCGCAGACCGCGTTTCGGCCAAGTGGTTGGTCGGTATCTCCCTGCTGGGCGTGTCGATCTGCGGCTTCTGGTTTGCGCAGGTTCCGAGCCCAGGTTCCGTCAACGTGATCTTTTTCCTTTGGGGCATCTTCTCCGTTCTGACGTTCTGGAGCTCCCATATGAAGATCGTCAAAATGCTCTCCAAGTCGAATGAAGAAGGGCGTTTCTTCGGCATTCTCGACGGCGGACGCGGCGTAGTGGAAGCGCTCATGGCCAGCGTTGGCCTTGCGATCTTTGCATCCGTGCTCGGCACCAGCGGCGCGATGGAAGACAAGAAGGCCGCGATGGTCTCAGTCATTTATCTCTACTCCGCCATCGTGTTTGTCGTCGCCGTGCTGATCCTCATCTTCGTTGACAGCGACAAGAAACTTGCCACGCTTTCCGGCAACACCGGCGAAAGAGCCGAAAGCGAAAAGTTCCACATCCGCGACATCGGCAACCTGCTCAAGAACAAGTACATCTACCTGATGAGCGGCATCATCTTCATGGGTTACGCCGTGTTCTGGACGGTGTACTACATCGGCGGTTTCCTGCAGACGAACAAGCTCATGGACGCAGTTACGGTCGGCACCATCACGGTCATCATCCTCTGGATGCGCCCGGTCGGCGGCTTCCTCGGCGGCTTCCTCGCAGACAAGATCGGCAAACCAAAGACCAACGGCATCGCACTCGCGGGCGCAGCAGTTTTGCTGGTTGCCGCGGCAGTGCTGCCCCTGATGGGCTTCGGAGTTTCGGCGCTGGTCGTACTGCTTGGCGTGTTCCTGTACATGATCCGCGGTACCTACTGGTCCTTCCTCGGCATGTCCAAGATTCCGGCAGCCACGATGGGTACGGCGATCGGCCTGATCTCCTTCATCGGCTACCTGCCTGACATCATCCTGCCACAGATGAACACCTTCCTCTGGAACACGTTCGGCGATCAGGGCGGCTATGTCTCCTACTTCGTCGTCAGCGCGGTGTTCGGCTTGTTAGGCGTCGTGATCGTCTCGATCTATGCTAAACTGAACAAAAAGGAAAAAGCGCTGAAGGAAGCAGCGTAAGCAGCTTTTCCGCAGCGAAACCGCAAGAAAACGCGCGGTCTCCGCGCAGAGCAAGGCAACAAGATGAAACTCATTTGTCTGGTCAAGTTTGTACCCGATGTGGGCAGCGCGAAATATGATTTCGAGCGGCACACGTTGATCCGGGACAGCGCGCATCTGCAGCTGAACCCCGACGACGTATGCGCGGTAGCGTTTGCACTGCGGATCAAGGCCAGACACCCGGAGACGATTGTTGAGGCGGTGACCATGGCTTCGGCCAAGGTCACCCCCAACATGGAAGACCTGCTGCGGGTCGGCGTAGACCGCGGCGTCATCCTCTCCGATCCGGCGTTTGCCGGAAGCGACACGTTTGCGACAACACGCGTGCTCGGCAGATATCTTTCCCGACAGGACTTTTCCGTTCTCCTGACGGGCACGCATTCCATCGACGGCGACACAAGCCATATCCCCGCCCAGCTGGGCGCATCTCTCCATCTTCTGCAGATGTCCGGCATCCAAAAGATCGATGAAACGCTGTTTGAACAGAATATCGCGCGGTTTGACGTGGAGTCGGAGCAGGAAATCACCACCTATCAAACGCAGCTGCCGTGTATCCTGAGCCTGACGCGCGAGAGCGGCTACAAGCTGCCCTACGCAAGCCGGACAAACCTCGAGAAAGATTTTTCCGCGCAGATTCAGGTGGTGACCAATCAGGAACTCGGTTTTTTGCCGGAGGAAGTCGGGCTCACGGGCTCCAAAACCCGCGTGATCGAAACGTATGTCAAGCGCCTTGAACAGCGCGAGCAGCGCACCGTGCGGGCAGACGAAGCCGGCGTGGATTACGTCTTCCGTTTCCTGGCGGACAAAGGATTCATCTGATATGATTCGTTGTTTGATCTACATCGATCCGAGTGAAACGGAAAGCTCGCTGGACTTGATCGAGGCCGCACGGCAGCTGCACGGCGACGCGTTTGAAGTCACAGGCGTGTTATGTTCCGCGCTGGATCAGACGCTCCCGAACGTCTTTGACCGCCTAATGCTCGTGGCGTATCCGGCAAATGGCTGTATCGATCCCGCGCAGGTTGCGGACACGATGCAGGCGCTGCACTGGAAGGACAAGTTCCAGAGCATCCTGATCCCTGCAACACCATTTGGAAGAATGCTCGCGCCGAGGCTTGCGATGCTGCTCGGCACCGGACTGGTCGCGGACATCACCAAGATTCGCCGCACGGACGAAGGGGTTGTGGTCATCCGACCTGCGTACAGCGGAAGCCTGATGGCGTGCATTCGCTTCATCGGCGATGGGCCTATGATGATGAGCGTGCGTCCGAATGTGTTTCGTGATATGGTGAAAGAGGAGAGGACGATGCGGATCGAGACCCTCCAGCCGCGCACAAACGGCGTGGGGATCGAGCAGATCGAAGTGAGACCCAAGCAGAGCTCCTACGACATCCGCGAATCCGAAGTGCTGGTCTCCGGCGGCGGCGGCATCGCAAAATCGTTCGCCAAGATCGAGCGCCTCGCGGAACTCCTCGGAGGAAAAGCCGCAGCCAGCAGAAAGCTCGTCGACGCGGGCGTTGCTCCCCGAAGCATACAGGTCGGACAGTCCGGCAAGACGGTCAACCCGGAACTCTACATCGCGCTCGGCATCAACGGCGCGATCCAGCACATCGAAGGCATCAAAGGTGCGAAACACATCATCTCGGTCAACATCAACAAGGACGCGCCGCTCACAAGCCTTTCCGACATTGTGGTGGAAGGCGACGCTGACCGGTTTCTGGATCAGCTGATCCGCAGAATCCAACAGCACAAAAGCGAATAATTCGGCAACACACACCACACGGTGTTCCATCATAACATACAAAAATTTCAGGAGGATATTCTCATGCACGTTTCTGATTTTAACATGGACTTCTTCTCGCTCAAGGGCAAAAACGCGATCGTCACCGGCGGCAACGGCGGCCTGGGTCAGGCGTTTACCGTAGCACTGGCCAAAGCCGGCGCAAACGTGCTGGTGCCGAGCCTTGCGGACGACAACGGCGCAACCAAAGCGTTGGTGGAAGCCTGCGGCGTAGAGTATAAGTTTCTCGAGGCGAACATCACCGCGGACGGCGAATGCAAGCGCGTGGTCGAAACCTGCGTCAAGACCTGGGGCAGCGTGGACATCCTCGTCAACTGCGCTGGCATCAGCATCAATGTGCGCGACGTGACGAAGTATACCCGCGTCGAGTGGGACAAGATGATCGCAATCAACCTCACCGCGGCGTTCGAGATGATCCATGAGTGCATGCAGTACTTCATCCCGCAGAACAGCGGCAAGGTCATCAACATCGCGTCGCTCTATTCCTACCTCGGCGGTCAGTGGTCGCCCGCATATGCCGCGACCAAGCACGGCATCGTGGGTCTGACCAAGTCCATGTGCGACGAGCTCGCGCAGTGGAACATCCAGGTCAACGCCATCGCGCCGGGCTACTACGCAACGCCGCTCACCGAGATGACCCGCAAGGACGAGAAGCGCAACGCGGAAATCCTCTCCCACATCCCCGCAAACCGCTGGGGCGATACGGCCGATCTGATGGGCACGACCATCTTCCTTGCAAGCCGCGCCTCCGACTATGTCAACGGCGCGACCATCATCGTCGACGGCGGCTACCTGATGCGCTAAGAAACCCACGGATAAGGGGAATAAGATGAATCAGAAATACATCGTCGCCATCGACGGCGGCACGCAGAGCACAAAGGTCAGCATCTTCGATACCACGGGTAACGAAGTCTGCTCCCATACGGTCAAACTCCGTCCCATGCACCTCTACGGCGAATGCTTTGCGGAGCATCCGGACGACGATCTCTGGGACAGCCTGAAGGAAGCCTGCCAGGGCGTGTTTTCAAAGTTTCAGGGCGACAAAAACCACATCATCGGTGTGGGCCTCGGCTCGATCCGCTGCTGCCGCGCACTGATCAAAGCCGACGGTAACCTCGCCTCTCCGGTGCAGAGCTGGATGGACATCCGGCTTTCTAAGCCCTACGTCCATGAAAACGACGAAGTGCGCTTTGTCACCACGACGACCGGGTATCTGACCCATCGTCTCACGGGCGAAACAAAGGACACGCGCTGCAACTATGTAGGTCCCTGGCCGATCGACTATTACAAGCTTGAATGGATGGAAGACAAAGAGGCGTTTGACGCCTACACGACGCCCAGAGAGATGCTCTTTGAGCTGGTCGATCCTTCGACCATCCTCGGTACGATCACGCCGTTTGCGGCTCAAGCGACGGGGATTCCTGTCGGCACGCCCGTTGCTTCCACCTCCAATGACAAGGCCGTCGAAGGCCTCGGCGCGGGTTTGCTCAATAACGGCACCGTGCTGGTCTCGCTCGGCACCTATATCGCGGCGATGATGCTCGGCGACAAGGCAAACCAGAACCCGCAGAACTACTGGGTCAACCCCGGCGCGACGCCCGGCGAATGGCTCTACGAGAGCAGCGGCATCCGGCGCGGCATGTCCACGATATCGTGGGTACTGGATCTGCTCGGCGGAGACATCGTTGCCGAAGCAAACCGCCTCGGCATCTCGCGCGAAGCGTATATGAACCAGCTTGCGGCAGACGTGCCTGCGGGCAGCGACGGGCTATACACCCTGCTGCACTGGCTCGCGCGTCCGACCAACCCGCATGAGCGCGGCGTGATGATGGGCTTCTCCGGCGTGCACAAAGGGCCGCATTTGTTCCGCTCCGTGATGGAAGGCATCGCAATGACCATGAAGAACAACGTGCAGGCGATGGTGGACGAGCAGGGAATCACTCTCAAGAGCATTGTCGTCAGCGGCGGCGGCTCCAACGGCGAGCTGTTCATGCAGATCATGGCGGACGTCTTCGGCGTGCCCGCGGTGCGCAACGTGGTCAACGGCTCCGCGAGCATGGGCGCCGCGATTTGCGCGGCACTCGCGCTGGGTGTCTACAAAACGCGGGAAGAAGCGATTGCAAAGATGGTTCAAGTACGTGATTCATTCCAGCCGATTCCGGAACATGTGGACATTTACCGCGAGATCAACGAAAATGTCTATAGGCACCTTGCAGACCAGACCGATGCGCTGCTGAGGAAATCACATGAAATCCTTACGAAACGGAATGCCTGACACAAATCCGTTATAGGTTCGTGCCGGACGCAGCGTGGAAAGCGATGGAAGAAGAGCTTTTCGTACTGCGGTCCGGCCTTTTTGCCTTTTTCGAGTTTTCCTTCCTCTCATAGCAAGCACGTCACATTTCTTCCGCGCATGAAAAATCCTACGCGCGCAATCTAGCAAAGGCAGGCAGAGCTGATGATACGTCTGGAAAAAGTCATAAAAACATACAATGGACAGAAGAACATCGTAGATGATCTGGATTTTCAAATCCGCAAGGGGGAGCTTGTGGTGCTGGTCGGCGAAAGCGGCTGCGGCAAGACGACCACCATGAAGATGATCAACCGCCTCATCGAGCCGGACAGCGGGGATATCTTCATCGACGGCCGGAGCATCAAAAGCTTCAACAAAAACGAACTCCGGCGCAACATCGGCTATGTCATTCAGGATATCGGCCTGTTTCCGCATCTGACGGTGCGAAAGAACGTATCCGTCGTGCCGCTGCTCTGCAAAAAGGACAAGGCCGAGGTAGACCGTTATGTCGAGGAATTGCTCCGTCTCGTCAACCTCCCGCCGGAAGAGTATGCGGATCGTTACCCCGGCGAGCTCAGCGGCGGACAGCAGCAGCGCGTCGGTTTCGCCAGAGCCCTTGCGAACAACCCGGATATCATACTGATGGACGAGCCGTTCAGCGCGCTGGACCCCATCACGCGCGAACAGCTGCAAAACGAACTATTGAGCCTCCAGGAGGAGTTGCACAAGACCATCGTGTTCGTCACACACGACATCGACGAGGCGATCAAACTCGGCGACCGCATCGCCGTGATGAGCGAAGGGCGCATCATCCAGTTCGACACGCCGGAGGAGATTCTGAAAAACCCCGTCAACACGTTCGTAGAATCGTTTGTAGGCAAGGATCGGCTTTGGAAGAAGCCGGAGTTTTTGAAAGCGGAAGACGTCATGAACAGCAAGGTGGTCACCATCGGTCAAAACCGCTCCGTGGCGCACGCCATCGAACTAATGAAGATGCACAACACCGATGTGCTGGTGGTCGTGGATAAGCCCACCGAGAGTTCGGGCAAGATACTCGGCATCGTGGGAACCAACCGCTTCAAAGGCGTCGGCGATAATACGATCAAGATGAAGGACATCATGAAGTCCGATTTTCCGCGGGTTTCGAAGGAAATGTGCCTCGTGGACGTGCTCAAGATCCGCAAGCAGAGCGACACGCTCTACAGCCCCGTGATGGACGAAAACGACAGGGTCGTGGGTATCATCACCAACGCAAGCATCATCAGCGTGCTGACGAAATACATCCCGGATCGGGAAGACTATTGAGCGCTTTGGATTTGCGTTAGACCGGGGTGTGCGCACGCCCGGCAGAGCGGAGGGAATCAAACATGAAACTCTTACAGTTTTTTGCCGAAAACAGCGGCTATATTCTCGATAAGGTCGGCGAGCATCTGTATCTCGCGGGCATCGCGGTACTGCTTGCGTGTGCGGTCGGCATACCGGTGGGATTTTTGATCACGAACAACAAGAAGGTTGCGGGGATTGTGGTTGGCATCGCCAACACGATACAGACGATCCCGTCGCTTGCGCTGTTTGCGTTTGCGATCTCCGTATTCGGCATCGGCGCGGACAACGCGATCTTCGCGCTGTTTCTCTACGCGCTGCTGCCGATCATCAAGAACACGCTCATCGGCATCCGAAACGTCAGCCCCACGATGATCGAAGCCGCACGCGGCATGGGCATGTCCCGCGCGCAGATCATGTTTCAGGTCGAGGTGCCGCTGTCAATCTCCGTGATCATGGGCGGCGTGCGCATCGCAACCGTCACCGCGATCGGCATTGCGACCATCGCGACGCTGATCGGCGCGGGAGGCTTGGGGCAGCTGATCTATCAGGGCATCGGCATGATGAACTATGAGATGATCTTCGCAGGCGCGATCTGTTCCGCGGCGCTTGCGCTGCTTGCTGACTTTTTACTCGGGTTGGTCGAAAAGAAACTGACGTCCAAGGGGCTTTCGAAATCCACACAGCGCGTAAAACCGCTGTGAGCAGATTGCATCCATCCGCGCATCGGCGCGCAATACACCACCGACGCACGAAAGGGGATACGTTATGAAAAAAAGGTTGTTCCTGCTTATTGCCATCATGCTCATTCTTTTATCCTTCGCGGGATGCCAGCAGAAAGATCAGGTCGTCCAGATCGCGCACAAGGACTATACCGAGCAGCGCATCACAGGGCAGATGATCTCCGTGTATCTGGAGAGCAAAGGCTACAAGACCGAGGTTTCGGAACTATCCGGCACGCTGCTTTGCTATACGGCGCTGCGGCAGGGAGATGTGGATGTCTATGCCGAGTTCACGGGCTCTGCATACGGCGCAATCTTCGACCAGACGGAGATTCTCGGCGTACAGGAGACATACGACTATGTCAAAGCACGCTGCGAAAAAGAGCACGGCATCACTTGGCTCCAACCTCTGGGTTGGAACAACACGTTCATCCTTGCGATGCGCGCGGAAGACGCCGCAGAGAAGAGAATCACCAACGTTTCCACGCTTGTGCCGTATGCCGCGGACTACATCATCGGCTGCGACGACGAGTTCATCATCCGCACGGACGGTTTGCCCGGGCTGAAGAAAGCATATGAAGGATTGACCTTCAAGCAAGAGATTCCGATGGATGAAGGGCTGACGTACGCGGCGCTTCGAAGCGGCGACCTCGACGTGATCTCGGCGTACTCCACGGACGGGAGAATCGCGAAATACAACCTCGTAACGCTCACGGACGACAAGAATTTCTTCCCACCGTATTTCGTTACGCCGATTCTGCGGATGGACTATGTGGAGAAGAACCCGGAGATCGCCGCGGCACTCAACGACCTCGGCGGACGCTGGACGGATGAGGACATGCAGCGCTATAATCTGATGGTGGACGAGGGCGCGGACGCGCGAGAGGTTGCAACCCTCATGCTGCGCGACGCAGGGCTGATCGACTGAGCGAAAAACGCACATTTCATTGCGATAGATCGGGTGGGAGTATGTCTTTGAGTACCGATCAAATCCAGAATCAAGTTGTTGCGGAGCACTTTGACGTCATCGTCATTGGCAGCGGGTTTGCCGGGCTTGCTGCCGCAATCGAGGCAATGCGCGCGGGCGCAAGCGTCTGTGTGCTGGAAAAGATGAAAGCCGCGGGCGGCAACTCGATCATCTCTGACGGCGGCATCGCCGTGCCCGCCTCGCGCGAGCAGGCGGAGCAGCACATCGAGGATTCCAAAGAACTGTTTTACGAAGACATGATGCGGGCTGGTTTGTTTTTCAACCGGCCCGCTTTGGTGCGAACACTCGCGGATAACGCGAACGACGCGTTTGAGTGGACAAAATCGTATCTGGGCGTTCCGTATCTGGACAAGATCGAAATCTTCGGCGGGCATTCCGTCGCGCGCTGCTTCACGGCGAAGGGCATCACCGGAGGCACGATCATCAAGCAGATGCTGGAGAAAGTGAAGGAGCTAAAGATCCCGATCCGCTATCAGCACAAGTTTTTGGAGTTTCTGCGCGAGGAGAACGGCAATATCGTCGGAATGCGCATTCTGCGAGGGTACGATTATTTGCATCCTGAAGCGGGAGAAAAGGTTCGGTTATATGCAAACCGCGGGATCGTGCTTGCCACCGGCGGGTTCGGCGCGGACGTCGCCTTCCGGCAGGCGCAGGACCCGCGGCTGGACGAGAACCTTGACACGACCAACAAGCCCTTTGCAACAGCAGAAGCGTTGCAGGAGGTGCTGCGCATCGGTGCTCAGCCGGTAGACCTATCGAAGGTGCAGCTTGGCCCGTGGGCTTCGCCGAACGAGCGCGGTTACGGCGTTGGGCCGTACTTCTCGGAGTATGTCGTATTCCAGTATGGCATCGTCGTCGATCCCGATACAGGCAAACGCTTTTGCAACGAGCTTGCGGATCGTAAGACGCTCTCGGACGCGCTGCTCTCCATCGGACATCCGTGCGTCGGCATCGCTGATCAGGCTTGCGTGGAACGGTCCGGCTGGAGCATTGAGAAATGCTTGAAGAAAGGTGTCGTCAAGTCGTTTGATTCGATTGAATCTTTGGCGGAGGAATACAGTATTCCGATAGATTCTCTGAAACATACAATCGAATTATTCAACCAAGATATCCAAACTGGAAAAGATTCGCTGTTCGACAAACCTATTCTGGAGGATGCGCCAAAGATTCAAAACCCGCCATTTTTCGCCATGCGGCTTTGGCCGAAGGTGCATTTCACGATGGGCGGGGTTGGTATCAACGAGCGCGCAGAGGTGCTTGACCGCGACGGCAGGCCGATCCCGCACCTCTTCGCCGCGGGCGAGGTCACGGGCGGCGTACACGGCGCAAGCAGGCTCGGTAGCTGCTCCATCACGGATTGTCTTGTGTTCGGCAAAATCGCGGGAAAAAACGCGGCAGTGATTGGATCTTGCACCAAATCATGATAACGGATACCGTTTGGATAGAAGCGCAACCATACTGGATGGAGGAGAGTTGTATGAAGAAAGCCACACCTTTCATCGGGATGCTCTTGGTTATTGTCGCCGTGTTTCTGTTTGCGAATATTGAAGGCCTGCTTGCCGAGCCTGCGATCGATGCGGAAGCTTTTCTGCAAAGGATTCCGCACCAAACGATCTCGTTCTTTGGACGGGAGCTGATAATCACGCAACCGAGTTCTACGATACTTGTTTTTGGGCTTGGAATCCTGACAATCTCCTTTGGGGTCTTCTTTTTTGCGACACACAGAGATCAGGAATCGCGCCGTATATGGGGAATTGGTTTGATTCTCTGGGGGTTGGGCACTCTGTTTGCGGGATCCAGTTATCAGGCGTTTACATATCAGTTGAAGTGTGCCGGACGGGACGCATGCCTGTATACTAGCAGGTTTGAAATTGCATACCTGCTTCTGACCTGCTACAGTATCGCTTGTTTTATGATCGCTACGGCGCATACGTCTTCGCAGGGGAATGCGCGACGTGCGTTGATCCGATTCGCATATATAGACAGCGTGGCATACACGGTTCTTGTTCTGATTGGAGCCATCATACCGATACGGTTTTTGATTTCCTACGAGGGTTTTTTAATCCTGCTCGGCGGGAACTTCGTCATCATGTTCGTGTGTGTGGTATTGCATTACAGACGACATCGGGACGTGCTGAACAAGCGCTTTCTATTCATCTGGGTAGCATTGCTTGCGGTGAACATTGCATATTTTGCTTGGCTCTATTCAGGAGTCAGCCAATTGCTGTATGACAACTGGAATGTCTGGTTCAATGAAAATGATTGTCTCCATCTGTTGCTCGTACTGTGGATGATAGAGATTCTGTTGATGTTGAAAGAGCCGCTGAAGGATTTGTCATAACGAGATCTGTCTTTGGATACCGTGTTGGTCTAGTCCCGTAGAACCGGGCTATCAACGCGGCGGCGATGCAGCTTTTTGCATGCAAACTAGCCCAGTTGAAAGGGTTGAATCCCGATCAACCCAGAATGCTGCGTAAAGTGACTATTACATATTAACTGCCTGTGACCTGCTCGCATAAAAAACAGTCCGGATTGAATGAAGAAAAATCGATGTTTAAACGACCTCAAGACCCGATTTCAGGGCAAATTCAACCGGTGTCAGGTATGCTAGCACGCTGTGTGGACGGAACTCGTTGTAGTCCCTTCGCCAGCGCGTTACTACGTCTTGAGCATGTTCCCGAGGCAGATATCATTCCATTATCGCACATTCGTCCGGGTAACTGCCGCTAATCAATTCGACATGTAGATTATCTATCGGCGCCCCAGCGCGAGAGTAATCGCGCTTTTAATGCTTCGAAAGCCGCCTTCTTTTGACGCATTTTTTGACGCATATGACCGCGAGAGGTTGCGATAGATTGCCATAGATCACGAAATTTGTCGCATTTTACATGAGATACGAGTTTCGGATTATACGCAATTAAGGGCGATTATTCGAGATTACGAACGATTATGCCAAAATAATCAGTCAACTCCGACTCTGAGGGTCGAAGGTTCGAATCCTTTCGGGCACGCCAAAAAGTGAGACCACCCAAATGGGTGGTCTCTCTTTTTGGCCATACATTCGGAAGGATTCGAAGCCGCGTCAAGAAA
>PNNR01000055.1 GCA_013824375.1 Clostridiales bacterium | reverse complement strand
GCCGCGATATTTCGGAAGCAGCGATCCGTGCACGTTGATGCAGCCGTATTTAGGGATTGCGAGGTTTTCCGCGGAGAGCAGCTGCCCGAATGCGGCCGTGACCATCAGGTCCGGCGCAAATTTCGCAAGCGCTTCCACGCCTTCCGGCAGACGGATCTTCTCAAACTGAAAGACGGGGATGCCGTGCTCGAGAGCGTATGCTTTCGTCGGCGGAGGCGTAGAAGTCGCATGGCGGCCGACCGGGCGGTCAGGCTGCGTGAAAACAGCGAGCGTGTGCCCGCTTATGCGCAGCATATCCAGCGACGGGAGCGCAAACTCCGGCGTGCCGAGAAAGGCAATCCTCATCCCATGTTCTCCTCTTCATGCGGTTCGTCGTTAAAGCCTTCCGGCGGCTCGGTCTTCTTTGTAAGATACACGACGCCGTCGAGGTGATCCAACTCATGCTGCATCGCGCGCGCAAAAAAGCCGTGGGTGTCGTAGGTGTGCTTTTCGCCTTTGCGATTCTGCGCCTCGACGACCACGTGATCCGCGCGCTCGACATAGCCGCTCTGTCCGGGGAAGGACAGGCAGCCTTCATAGCCGCCTTGGCATCCTTCCAAAAGGACGATGCGCGGATTGACCAGTTCAATTCTGCCTTCGCCAGCGTCCACGACGACCACGCGGCGCAGAATTCCGACCTGCGGTGCGGCAAGACCTGCACCGTCCGCTGCGTCCATGGTCTCATACATATCGTCGATCAAGTCCGAAAGCCGCGCGTCAAACTTTTCCACGGCTTACATACTTTATAAAGGCACGGATCGTCGTCCGTGCGAATGGTTCTCAGTGCCATTGAGTCAGTACCTCCTTTTGGTGCCATCAGTATTGTACTAAAAACAGAGCACTCTGTAAAGAAAAGCAGGGGTTGAGCAAAATTCTATCTGTGGTTGAGTTTGAAAATGAATCAAATCATAAAGTTGAGCCAAATTCTACCGTAGGTTGGAAAGAATTTTTAAACTCGAAAAACAATCTATGTTCAAGTTTTACGCTTTATGCCATAATAAATCCAGAAAGAGAGGGACCAAATAATGGAACAACAGTCAATGGGAAAGCGCATCATGCAGTTGCGCAAAGAAAAAGGGTACACACAGGAACAGCTCGCCGAAATGATGGGGGTTTCGGCGCAGGCAGTCAGCAAATGGGAAAACGACGTGTCCTGTCCGGATATCTCAATACTCCCGATGCTGGCGGAGAAACTCGGCGTGACGACCGACGAACTGCTTGGCGTAAAGCCGATCGAACCCAAGGTCGTCATCGTGGACGGCCAGAATAAAAAGAATGGCGACGGTTCGTTCTCCGTCTCATGGGACGGCGGAAAGAGCGTTAAGAAGGACGGAATCTGGTTTGCGGTGTTGGTTATTGTGTTGGGCATGGCGTTCCTCGTTCAGCGTCTTGAACTCGTCTCATTCGGCATCTGGGGCATCGTTTGGCCGGCGGTTATCATCGGCCTTGGCATCAGCTGGATGATCAAACGATTCTCGGTCTTCGCGCTCACGGTTGCGGGACTTGGCGTTTATTTTCTGCTGTTCAATCTCAGGGTGATATCCCTTCCCCTGACATGGAGCATCATCTGGCCAAGTTTACTCGTGCTGCTTGGTTTAACGATTCTATACGAAGCACTTATTCCGAATAAGCATAAGTTCTGCGGCGTGAACTTCAGCGGAAATAAGGAAAAGCGCAGCCAATACCGCGAAGAGAACGGTTTTGTCAACTATGAATGCTCGTTTTCCGAAGAAAACCGCAAGGTCGCCGCGGAAGACTTCCTTGGTGGAGACGTCGAAATCAATTTCGGCAAGAGCGAACTGGATCTTACCGCGATCAAACGCGTAAATCAGAACGCCAAGCTTGATGTGGAAGTAAACTTTGCAACGTTCGACCTGATCGTGCCCAAGACAATGCGTGTTTTCCTCAAGTCCGACAAGTCGTTTGGGTCAATTCAGATGAACGGAGAACCAAATTCGGACGCAGCTCTCGCGATTAACGTCGATGGAGACGTAAACTTTGGAACAATGAATATCTACTATCGATAAAATATGATCAGTAAAGAGAACACCGTACGGAGAAGTCCGTGCGGTGTTTTTTAGCGTGAGAGTTCTTCTCCGACAGAAGTCGAATTTGGCATTGATAAACTTTTTAAAATCACTTGTCAAACATGCATAGAAATAACTATATTAGCAAATAGCGAATCATGCTGTAATCTTGTTCAGAAAGTACTGGTGCACACGAAGATCATCCGTCAACTCCGGGTGAAAAGAGGTAACCAGAATTTTCTTCGATTCTGCGGCGACTTGGATTCCATTCACTTCGGCAAGTATGTGCACTTCATCCTTAAACGAAGCGATATAGGGAGCACGAATGAACGTCATCGGAATTTGGCCAATTCCCTCAAAGCGTGCGTGCGTGTAAAAACTGCCGAGCTGTCGTCCATAAGCGTTTCTTTTTACAGTTATTGGAATACAGTCCAAATGCGAAACGGGATCGTCTTGTATCTCGGAAGCCAAAAGTATCATTCCGGCACATGTACCGAAGACAGGCAGGCCTTGATCGATATGCTCCTTCAGCGGACGAAAGAGCCCGGTTTCGTGAAGCAAGCGGCTGATGGTCGTGCTTTCGCCGCCTGGCAGAATAATGCCGTCAATGCCAGCGATGAAATCGCGCAGAGTCCTGATTTCACAAACATCAACGTCTAGTTTGCGCAGGGCAGAGATATGTTCTTGAAATCCGCCTTGGAGGGCTAATACTCCGATTTTCATTTTCCGCGCTCCGCCATCAGAAGTTCGATTTCCTGTTCGTTGATTCCTACCATGGCTTCACCCAAATCTTCGGACAGTTCAGCGAGGATAGCGGCATTTTGAAAATGCGTGACTGCTTGCACGATTGCTTTTGCGCGCTTCTGCGGATTGCCGGATTTAAAAATTCCTGAACCGACAAATACGCCTTCAGCACCAAGTTGCATCATCAAAGCCGCATCCGCGGGCGTTGCAATCCCGCCTGCAGCGAAATTGACAACAGGGAGTCTGCCTGCTTTGCCAGTCATGCGGACGAGGTCATAAGGCGCCTGTAATTCTTTCGCGGCGTGATAGAGCTCATCATCCGTGCAGTTCTGCAGTTGCCGGATTTGCTGGGAGATCATTCTCATATGCTGCACAGCCTGTATGACATCACCGGTTCCGGGTTCGCCTTTGGTTCGAATCATGGCAGCGCCTTCCGCAATTCTGCGCAATGCCTCTCCGAGATCTTTTGCGCCGCATACAAAAGGCACCTGGAATTTCGTTTTGTCAATGTGCAGCAGAGGATCCGCGGGGGAAAGCACTTCGCTTTCATCGATGTAGTCGATCTCAATGGCTTCCAGAATCTGTGCCTCCACAAAATGGCCGATACGTACTTTTGCCATAACCGGTATTGAAACAGCTTGCTGAATACTCTTGATCATCTTCGGGTCGCTCATTCTGGAGACTCCGCCTGCCGATCGAATATCGGCGGGAATGCGTTCAAGAGCCATGACAGCGCAGGCACCGGCTTCTTCAGCAATCTTTGCCTGTTCGGGCGTCGTCACATCCATAATGACGCCGCCTTTCAGCATCTGAGCAAGATTTTTGTTCAACTCATATCGCTCTACCATAATTTTTTTACCATCCTATTGAAAATTTTCGAATATTGCTTATTATAGAATCAATCTGATGGTATCAAAAGTGTCAGAAAAGAATAATAAATAGGTATCAGATTGGAGACTCTTATGGCTGAAATATCGATTGCGCTTGACAAGCATTCAACAGAACCGCTGTATTTGCAGCTATATTTATACATAAAGCACGAGATCGTAAACGGCAATTTGAAGGAAAAAGACAAACTTCCGTCAAAAAGGCAGCTTGCAGCATCCGCTCAGTGCAGTTTGAACACGGTGCAATCTGCTTATAATCAACTTGTTGACGAAGGATATATCGTCGCAAAACAAAAGAGCGGCTATTATGTTGCAAATGTTGACAGGTCATTCAATACGCTTGACATAAAAAGAAATGTTCCGGAAAATTCTATCGAACAGAAAAAATATCGTTTTGATTTCACGCAGCAGGGAGTAGACCTGAATTGCTTTCCATTTTTATTGTGGAGGCGGGTGATCAAAGAAAGCGTTCAGCAAAATGACATTGATCTGTTGCAAACAGGTGATCCGCAAGGGCTTCAGCAGCTCCGTTTGAATATTACGCGTTACTTGCACCAATCACGCGGTGTTTTATGTACGCCTGATCAGATTGTTGTCAGTTCTGGGACAGAGTATCTAATGCAGCTTATTGTACAATTGTTTGATAGAAACACAGTCTATGCAATCGAAAATCCGGGCTATGATAAATTATCATTGCTGTTAAGAAGCAATCGTGTCACGTTTGAACCGATTGGACTAGATGAATATGGTATGATTCCGGATGAATTGGAAAACAGCCAGGCGACTGTCGCGTATGTCACTCCGTCACATCAATATCCGACGGGGAATATTATGCCGTTGAGCAGACGGATGCGCTTGCTGCAATGGGCATACAAAAACCCGAAAAACTACATCATCGAAGACGATTATGACGGCGAGTTCCGATACTCTGGAAAACCGATTCCTGCATTGCAGGGAATCGATGCAAGTGAAAAGGTTATTTACATTGGAGCTTTTTCAAAGTCGCTTTCGCCTTCCATGAGAATCAGCTATATGATACTGCCCCGAAGTTTGGTTGAAATATACCGGTCGCATCTGAATTTCTACATATGTCCTGTTCCAATGATCGTACAAAAAGCGCTCTGCCAATTTATGGAAGCGGGATACTTTGAAAGGCATTTAAACCGAATGCGAAACCTATACCGACGCAAGAGAGAAAACCTGATCACGTGCATTCAAAAAAAATTGCCAGATGCTTCCATCAGAGGCGAAAATGCAGGCTTACACTTTCTGCTGAAAGTGAACAATGGCATGACAGAGAAAGAGCTGATAGAGCAAGCAATAGCAAACGGAGTAAAAATATCAGGATTACGGCAATTCTATTCTGGCGACACTCCGAAAGAACAGCAAGACGTCATGATGATAGGGTTTGCATCGATCAATGACGATGAAATCAAGGAAGCGGTCGACCTTCTGCAGAAATCCTGGTACTCAAAAGAAACGTCAGAGGACGAATAAGTCAAATACCAATCGTATGAATAACAAACTCAGCACAAAGAGGACAAAGGGCTTGACGACTTTCGATCCGTTTTTAAGCAGCAGCCCCGCGCCGATGAAGTGACCAGAGATCGCGAATACGGCGGAGATCAGCCCGATGGGGATGACCGCCTGCCCGTGGAGCAGAAACACCGCAAGGCTTCCTATATTGCTCGAAAGGTTCGCGATCTTTACGTTACCCGCCGCGAGGCGAAGCGGCATCTTCGCCAACTGTGTATAGGCAATGAGTAAAAATGTTCCCGTGCCGGGACCGTAGAACCCGTCATACATGCCGACTAAGAGCGCCGCGAGACAGACGACAACAAACTGCCGCGTCCGGCTCACGGACTCAACCGACTCTGCGGAGAGATCGCGCTTCTTGAGCACCACGAACGCGAGCACGGGAACCAATATCAGCATGATGTAGCGGATGGCATCGTCATCGATTGCGAGGATCAGCTTTGCGCCGGCGATGGAACCGAGTGCTGCCAAAACGGCGGAAGGGACTGCCGTCGGCCAGTCCACACATTTGTTTTTGATGAACCGCGCGGTGGAGGCTACTGTACCGATGCTGCTGGAGAGTTTGTTGGTCGCGATCGCGTTGTGCGGCGGCAGTCCGGCGATGAGGTAGGCGGGGAGGGATATTAACCCTCCGCCGCCTGCCACCGCATCTAATAAGCTCGCCGCAAACACGAGCGGACAGATGATCAAAAGCGTCCAGTAGTTGACCGTCATGCGTTCGTTTTCTCCGTCCTTATATTTGTTTCATCGTTCCGCATGACGTGTCACGCGAAATAATCTGCCTGCTTCGCTTTGCAGAGAGACTCCGCCGTACGGTCCTCGCAGAACTGCTGGGTGTAGAGTTCGTAGTAATAACCATGCTTTTTGAGCAGCTCCTCGTGCGTGCCGCTCTCCTGAATCTTGCCGTAGCGGATGACGAGGATGCGATCTGCCGTGCGGATGGTGGAGAGGCGGTGCGCGACGATGAAGCTCGTACGGTTGTTCAGAATGTGTGTGATCGCGTTCTGAATCAGTTGTTCCGTCTCGGTGTCGATGGAACTAGTCGCCTCGTCCAGCACGAAGATGCGCGGGTTTTTCAGCACCGCGCGGGCGAACGAAAGCAGCTGTTTTTGCCCGGTAGAGAGGCGCGCGCCGCTTTCGCCGATCTCGGTATCATAGCCCTTTTCCTGCTGGAGGATGAACGGCTCCGCGTGGACAAGCCGTGCGGCTTCCATGACTTCTTCGTCGGTAGCGTCTGGTTTACCGAAGCGGATGTTGTCCTTGATGGTGCCGGAAAAGAGGTGAGGAGCCTGCAGCACATAGCCGAGGCTCGACTGCAGCCAGAGCTGACTGCGCTTGCGGTAGTCGATTCCGTCGATGCGGATTTCACCCTCAGTCGGCTCGTAAAAGCGGCAGAGCAGATTGACGATTGTGCTCTTACCCGCACCCGTTTCGCCGACCAAAGCGATGGTCTGCCCGGCTTTGACATCTAGCGAAAAGTCGTCCAGCACTCGTTCACCGTTCTTATACTGAAACGTGACGTGGTCAAATACGATGTTGCCCGTGATGGGTTCCCAGTTTTCCGTGCGTGGCTGCAGGATATCGCCATATACCTTCACGATCTCCTCGCCGTCTACGATGTCGGGCTGCGTGTCGATCAGAGAAACAACACGTTCCGCTGAAGCCTGCGAACCCAACATTTCAGCAAGGATGTTCGCAAGCTGTTGAATCGGGTCGAAAATCTGCGTGCAGTAGGAAACAAACGCGACCAGCGTGCCCGCCGAGAGCGCACCGATGAATGCGGTTTCGGGATTGAGCACGCCCTGTCCGCCGAGCGTGAGCGCAAGGCCTGTGCCGACCGCGCCGAGAGACATGATGATTGGAAAAAACGACGCGGAAACCAGCGCGCTCTTGATCGTTGCCTGTTTCATTTTGCCTGTGAGTTCGTTGAACTCATTTGCATTGGCTTCCTCGCGCACGAGCGTCTTGGTTGTGACCGCTCCCATAATGCCCTCGTTGAACGCGCCCGTGATGCGGGAGTTGAGCTTTCTCGACTCACGCTGGTGCTTGAGCATGCTTTTTTGCAGCTTGACGCTGATGTAACCCAGGAGCGGCAGCACTGCAAGCGAGATCAGCGCAAGCTTCCAGGAAAACACAAACATCGTAATGATACAGCCGATCGCGTAGAGAAGCGACCATAGCACGTCGACAAGGCTCCATGCAATCATGTCCGAGAGTCGCGAGATGTCGCTCATCATGCGCGCCATAACGTAGCCAACCGCCGTCCGGTCGTAGAACGAGAACGACAGCTCTTGCAGACGCAGGAACGAGTCCTGCCGGATCGTGTAGGCAATCGCCATCTCCAGTTTTCCAGCAAACGTGATAAATAGGATCACGCCGGAGCTCTGCATGAGAATGACGAGCAGATACAGCAGCGCGAATTTGCCGAGGCCGTCGACCGATTTCGGCACGACAAAGCGGTCGATGGCGTATTTCGTAAACAGCGGATATGCGATATCGATCAGCGCCACCGCGACAAGCGCCGCGATGACGGTGAAGAAGAGCGTTTTATGCTGGAGCGCATAACGGTAAAGCCGTTTCCAAACGTTCCAGTCTATTTTTTTAGCCGCAAAGTCTTGTTCTTCAATATACATAATGGTTCGCCTCCTTCCGAGACGTTGTCC
The DNA here is from genome assembly GCA_013824375.1 of Clostridiales bacterium. Classification (GTDB taxonomy): domain Bacteria; phylum Bacillota; class Clostridia; order Christensenellales; family CAG-138; genus UBA7703. The sequence goes on along the minus strand of PNNR01000055.1, from coordinate 7,526 downwards.
GGTAATTCGTTTGTTTCATTGCGCGTCACCTCCATTGGAGATCGCGTCTTGTATCTCGGCGATGCGTCGGTAAAGACCCGTCTGCCGGATCAGCTCCACGTGTGTGCCCTGCTGTGTGATGCGCCCGTCTTCCAGCACGAGGATCAAGTCCGCCTCGCGCAGCGTAGTGATGCGGTGCGAGATCAGAAACGTGATTCCGCTCTGATTGAGCGCAAGCAAGGAGCGGCGGATGGCGGCGTCGGTTTCCGAGTCGACTGCGCTCATGGAGTCGTCAAAAATCAAAATCGGCGTATTTTGCATCAGCGTGCGCGCGATGGCGACGCGCTGCTGCTGTCCGCCGGAGAGGGTTACGCCGCGTTCTCCGACGAGCGTATCATAGCCCTGTTCAAATGATTCGATGACATCATGTACGCTTGCTGTGCGCGCCGCACAGTAGACATCGTTCTCCGTTGAGCACGGCGCACAGATGCGAATGTTCTCCATGATCGTGCGTGAATAGAGGAACGGCTCCTGCAAAACGATGCCGATGTTGCGCCGCAGGTGCCCGTGCTCAATGTCGTTGACGTCCGTGCCTGCGATTGTGATGCTGCCAGCCGTACGCGTGTAAAGACGCTGCAACAGATGTACGAGGCTCGTCTTTCCCGAACCCGTCGCACCGAGGATGGCGATCGTCTGGCCGGTCTTTGCCGTAAAGCTCACGCCGTCCAGCACGTCGTTGTAGCGATCGTAACCGAAACAGACGTTATCAAACACGATGTCGCCCGTGAGGTCAGGCTCCAGCGTGCGGCCTGGTTCTTTTTCGACGGGCACGGAGAGAATCTCGTCCAGTCGACCGAGGGAGATCCCAGCCTTACCTGTGTCCGCGAGGATTCTGCCGAGCTGGCGCACCGGCCAGGTCAGCATCGCGACATAGGTCGTAAACAGCGCAACGTTGCCGAGCGTGAACGTGCCGCGATAGACACCGATGACACCCATGCAGAGAGAAAGCCCGATCTGGATATACCCAACGGCGTCCGAAAGGCCCCAATAGAAGCCCAGCAATTTGATGAGCTTGTAGGTCTTTACGCGGTAGGTTTCGTTGAGCTTCGTGAACTTGTCGATTTCACTCTTCTGCTGGCCGAACGCGCGCACGACGCGTACACCCGTCAGGTTCTCCTGCAGCATGGTCGAAAGCGCGCCTTCCGCCTCGTCCGATCCGGTGAAATACTCCTGCACATACTTGAAGTAGATGAAGGAGCCGACCGTCAGGAAGGGCAGAAACGCAAGCGAAATCAGCGTCATCTTCACGTTCACGGAGAACATGACGACGGCGGCAAGACCGAACATCACGAACGTACGCACGATTTCCATGAGCTGGAGGTGCACAAAACGGCGAACGGTGTCTACGTCGGATGAGCAACGCTGAACGAGATCGCCCGTGCTCGCGTGCTTATGGTAGTCATACGGCACGTCTTCCAGATGGCGGTAGAGGCGGTTTCTAAGCTTCTCTGCCACTCCTTCGGAAGCGTAGGCGATGTTCTGCCTGCGCGTGAAGGTGAAGATGCAGTTTAGTAAGGTAAAGACAAACAGCGCTATGCCGCAGAGGAACAGGCTGTTGACGAAGTAGCTGCGTCCGCCGAGGGATTCCACAATCGGGAGCAGGAACTTCGGCGTGGAGGTCGTAATGCCCTGAATCACGTAGTCGAGCGTAAAACTCGTAACATAGGGAACGGCATAGGAGAATGCGGTTGCAAGCAGAACGCTGATTGTGGCAAACACAATATAGCGGCGGTGCCCCTGTAGCAGCTCGCCCACGAGTTTCCAATTGGTCTTCTTGCGCTCGGTTTTTTTCTGTTCCGGACTTTTCTGTTCGGGAATCTCGATTGGAATCTTTTTCTTCTTTTTATTCTTATCATTCTTCGTCATAACATATCCTGTGGGTTTACCTCGACCATGGCAAACAACTCGTTGCGATGGTCTGCGGCAAACGTATAAATCGTTTGGATCGCGCTGCTCAGGCGCGCCGTGCGCAGCAGCTTGATCAGTATTTGGTAACGATAGGCACGCTGTTTTCTCTTGATCGGCGCGGGGGATGCGCTGTAGAGAAGGATATCTTTCTTGCCCTCGCTGCCCAGGCATTCGTCCAGCGAGAGCTTGAGCTGTTCCGCATAGGCGGAAACACCCGCGTGCAGCGCGCTCTCGTCGTCCGAGGAAAACAGAATGCGGACAAACAGCGAAAACGGCGGAAAGACTGCTTTCTTTCGCTGTTCGAGTTCATAGTGGTAAAAGCTCTTGTAGTCATGCTCTCGTGCGTAGCGGATGGCGGGATGCGCGGGCGTATAGGTCTGGATGACCACCCTGCCCGGGTTCTCATCCCGTCCGGCGCGCCCTGCAACCTGGGTCAGCAGCTGAAAAGTGCGCTCCGTGCTGCGATAGTCGGGGATGAGCAGCGTTGCGTCCGCCGCAACTACGCCGACCAGCGTCACGTTCGGGAAATCATGCCCTTTGGCGATCATCTGCGTGCCGACGAGGAACTGCGCCTCGCCGCGCGCGAATGCGCCGAGCATCTGCTGCATGGTATCCTTGGTGCGTATGGTATCCGTATCCATGCGAAGGGTAACGGCCTTCGGGAAGAGGTTATGCAGTGCTTCTTCCACCTGCTCTGTGCCGATGCCGAAATACTTAATGAACGGCTTGCCACAGGCGGGGCATACGGTAGGAAGGGGCTTGACTTCGCCGCAGAAATGACACCGCAGCCGGTTTTCACCCTTGTGGTATGTCATGGAGATATCGCAATCGTCGCATAGTACGACGTGCCCGCAGTTGCGGCAGGAGACGAAGGTGGAATACCCGCGCCTGTTGATGAACAGCATCGCCTGCTGGTTTTTCGAGGCACTCGCCGAGATATTGCGCGAGCTTACCGCTGAAGATACCGTTGTTGCCTGCCTGAAACTCCTGCCGCATGTCGATGACCTCGACAACAGGCAGCGGGCGGTTTTGAACGCGCGCAGGAAGCTCGAGTAACTGATAGCGTCCTGAGAGCGCGCGATAGTAGGAGAGAAGCGAGGGGGTTGCGCTGCCGAGCAGCATCGGAGCGCCGAACTGCTTTGCGCGGTAGCTCGCAACCTCGAGCGCGCCGTAACGCGGCACGGTCTCGCTCTGGTAGCTGCCTTCGTGTTCTTCGTCAACGATGATGAGGCCGACATTCTGCATCGGCGCGAATACCGCGCTGCGTGCGCCGACCGCGACACGCGCTTTTCCAAGCCGAATTCTGCGCCACTCGTCAAAGCGTTCTCCCGCGGAAAGCCTGCTGTGAAGCACGGCGATTCCGTCCGAGAACCGCTCCTGAAAGAGGCCGACGGTCTGCGGCGTGAGCGAGATCTCCGGTACGAGCATGATCGCCTGCCGTCCCGCGGCGAGACAGCGTTCGATGGCGTGCATGTATACTTCCGTTTTACCGCTTCCGGTTACGCCGTGGAGCAAAAGCGTACCGCTTTTTTGTTCCATCGCTTTTGTGATGGCATCCACCGCGCACTGTTGAGAAGCGTTGAGCGTGACCTGCTTATCCGCGGTCAGCGCGCTGATGTTGGGTCTCCGGAAGGTGACGTGACCGCCCTCGACTAAGTAACCGCGCTTGACGAGCGCGGAGATCGCGCCCTGCGCATCCGGCACATAGGCCAGCACGTCGGAAACCGACATCTCGAGGCAACAGGTTTTGAGGGTTTCGAGCACCTCGTACTGCTTCGGTGCGCGCGGTTTGCCGCTCCTATCCAGCAAGGAGAGTAGTTGCGCGTCTACCTCGTCTGGGTTTGCGATCTGTACGGTGCGCTCGATCTTTTCCTTGACCTTGCTGCCGCGCAGCTGCGCAGGAATCATAAGTCGCAGAGCGTCCACGAGCAGGCAGAAGTAGCTCTTCTGCATCCAGTAAGCAAGATCGATCTGCTCCGGCGTGAGGATGGGGTAGGGCTCGATGACGCGGAGCAGCGGCTTGAGCGTGAGCGGCGAAGGTTGGTTCTCGTCGGAAGAGGCATCGGGTTCGCCTGCCTCCGAAACGCGAATGACGAATCCCTCGCGCTGGCGGTTGCCGCTGCCAAACGGTACGAGCACGTGGCTGCCGGGGTAAACAAGCATGCCTTCCGGCACGAGATAGCTGTAAAGCCGGTCTACGTTTGCGTGCGCAATGTCAATGATGACCTCGCAAGTTTGTTCCATGCCGTTCACCTCCCGTCAGAAAGCGGTTTGTTCTGTTGTGAATCGTTGTTATTAGATGATCGAATATTCGCCAAAACCACAAATAGCCCGCAAGCGGGCCATTGCAAGCCAATGCATACCGGAACAAGGCCGGAGTGCTTCGGCAAGAATTCATATCATGTCGTATAAGAACGGGAGTGACGATCCCGTGTGAAAAACGGGCTTATCAGTCCTGATAGAATTCCTTCGGATATTCCAGATGCAGTTTATTGGCGTAGAGTTCGTCTACGGCGACGGAAACAGGTTTGCGACCGTCCAACTTATCCGGATCCGACTGCAATTGGCGTGCTCTTTGCGCAACTGCGGTTACCAGCATATACCGGCATCCCGCGATCTCGATCAGTTCATTCAGCGGTAAGTTCATCATACTGCGTTCCTGCCTCCTTTGAGTGCTTCAATCAATTCGCCGTTTCTGGAAACCTTGCAACGCTCAGCCACGATGATATCTTCTGCGCGTGCGATTGCAAGATCCAGAATGTCGTTGACAACGACATAATCGTAACGGTCAACCAGTTCCATTTCCTGAAACGCCGTCTCAAAGCGGCGTTCGATGGCATCGGAACTTTCGGTTCCCCTGTGAATGAGACGGGCTTTCAGCTCGCTCATGGAAGGCGGTGCGATAAAGATCAGCACTGCATCCGGATAAGCAGCTTTGACGCGCATTGCGCCCTGAACGTCGATCTCGAGGATGACGCTGCGACCTTCCGCGAGTTCCTGCTCGACAAAGCTTTTCGGCGTTCCGTAATAATGCGTATTGAACACGCGCATATATTCGAGAAACGCGCCGCTTTCGATCATATTCTGAAACTCGGCGTCGGTCTTGAAGAAATAATGCACACCGTCAATCTCGCCTGGGCGCGGGGGACGCGTAGTCGCGGAGACGGACATGCGGATGTCGCTGTTGCGCGAAATGAGCGATAGATTGATTGTGCCTTTGCCAACTCCGGCAGGTCCGGATACGACCAGCAATAGGCCCTTTCTGCTCTGTTTCATGTGATGAATCTCCTCTCGTCGTCAGTCGTCGGCTTCGTCCGATTTGGTATCGAGCCGGTTTGCGATGGTCTCCGGCTGAATGGCGGAGAGTATCACGTGGTCGCTGTCCGTGATGACGACCGCGCGTGTGCGCCGGCCGCAAGTTGCGTCGATCAGGCGACCGCTTTCGCGAGCCTCCTGTACTATGCGCTTGATGGGCGCGGACTCCGGGCTGACAATCGCGATCAGGCGGTCTGCCGACACGATATTGCCAAAGCCGATGTTCACAAGCCGCAGGTTCATCATAACGGGCTGCTCCTATTCTAAACGTTTATTGCATACTATATTACGGTGTGGGGATTACTCGATGTTTTGCACCTGCTCGCGAATCTTTTCGATCTCCGCCTTGCCGGTGAGCACGAGCTTTGTGAGCTCGCCGTCGTTGGCCTTGGAGCCGATGGTGTTGAATTCGCGGTTCATCTCCTGCACCACGAAGTCGAGCTTGCGTCCGGCGGGTTCGGGATCAACGAGCAAGCTTCTCATCTGCGCAATATGGCTGTGCAGGCGGGTGATTTCCTCATCGATGCTCGCTTTGTCCGCAAAGAGCGCGACTTCGGTTGCGAGTCTTGCGCGATCGACCTCAACGTTGCCCAAAAGGGTTGTGATGCGGTCGTTGAGCTTGACACGATATTCCTCCACGACGATGGGCGCGCGAACCGCGATCTGATTGGTCAGCGATTCAACCGTATTGCCGCAGTTGTTGAGGTGCACGCTGAGGCGGTCGCCTTCCTGTTTGCGCATGACGAGCAGCGCATCGATTGCGCAGTTGATCGCACTGTTGAGAAGAGCTGTGAGCGCATCGGGATCCTCGTCCGTTTCACGAACATTGGAAACATCAGGCAAGCGGAGCGCTGCGGTGAGGGAGAGATCGTCTCTTAGCGCGAGCGTCTCGTTTGCCTGTCTTGCTGCCGCGACGAACGCGGTGAGCAGCGGAACGTCGATATCAACGCTTCTTGCATCGCTGCGCAGATTGCGGTAGTTGACAAACACGTCCACATGCCCGCGCGAAAGCTTTGCCGTGAGCGCGGAGCGAATCGGGTCTTCCAGAAACGAGAGGTGACGGGGCAGGCGCATGCCGACATCGAGATAGCGATGGTTGACGCTCTTGAGTTCTACCGTCATTTCGCGTCCGTCGGTCGAAGCGCTTCCTTTGCCATAACCGGTCATGCTGTACATCGTATCGTCACCCCCCAAGTCGCAATTATAAATTATAGCATAACAAGTAACAGTATACAAGCCGTCTGCGGCAATAGTATGATACAATCAAACAATATCGCGAAGATCGCACGCAATGAAACGCGTTATACCTGCCCGTAGAGGCGGTAGAGTTCGTCCGCGTGCGGCTCGCCGAGCGGTTCGCCGTCCACATAGCTTATCGCGCCATCGATCGCGCGGCCGATGACGGCGGCAGGGATTCCGCCCTCGATCAACGCGGCGCAAAGCGCTTCTCCATCCGGGCACGCGATAAGCAGGCTGCCGCTGCCGATGAGCTTGAGCGGGTCGAGCGAAAGCGCCGCGCAGAGCACGCGTGTCTCCTCGCGAACGGGGATCTTCGTTGCGTCGATCTCCACTGCGCAGCCGTTGGCAAAACCCAGTTCCCAACTTGCGCCGAGCACGCCGCCTTCCGTCACGTCGTGCATGGCGGTGGCACCGTGCCGCATCGCGATCTGGCTTTCCGCGACGATGCTGAGTAATCCGGTCAGCTTGCGCGCAGCCTGCATCAGCTCTGCTGGGACGGAATAGAGGCGATCAGCAAAATCTTCCGCGAGAATTGTCGTACCTTCCAGTGCGGCACATTTCGTCATGACGATATCATCGCCGGGGCGCATGCCGCGCAGGGTTTGATTACGCGGTTGCCGCGCGATCACCGTCGCGCTCGTCACCGCGCGTATGACGGCGTCCGTAACCTCGGTATGACCGCCGAGGATATCTACATTGGCGAGCTGTGCCGCTGCCGAAAGATCGTCGGCAATCTGCGCGATCTGCTCCATCGTACCGCTGGGCGGCATGAGCAGCGTCACAAGTAAACCCACTGGTTCCGCGCCCGCGGCTGCCGCGTCGTTGCAGCTGACGTGAACGGTCAACCGCCCGAGGTGCGAAACGCTTGCGGACGTGATCGGGTCGCAGCTGAGCACAAGCAAATCAGAACCGATGTCGACCACTGCGCAATCCTGCCCGATGGTGGGAGAGGAGAGCGACTCGGGACGCACACGGCGGAATTTTTTGAGTACCAGACGATCCAGATCGTCGTTGTCGAGTTTTCC
>PNNR01000020.1 GCA_013824375.1 Clostridiales bacterium | reverse complement strand
TGCCGTTGAGGAAACTCGCGACCGCCGCCGAGCACGCGCCCGTGCCGCAGGCAAGCGTCGGCCCGCAGCCGCGCTCAAACGTGCGCATGACAAGCGTGTGGTCGTCCACGACCTTTGCGAAGTTGACGTTGCTGCGTCTGGGGAACACGCTCGCGTGCTCGATATCCCAGCCCATATTCATCCATTTTCTATCCGTGGGATCGTCCACATAGATCAGCGTATGCGGCACTCCCACCAGCACGGTCGTGTAGCGGAGTGTCTGCCCCTGCACGGTCATCTCGCGGTCGATACAGCGGCCTTCTCCCACGACGGGGATTTCGGCGCACTCAAGGGCGGGTTCACCCATATCGACCGTCACACCCGTGACGACGCCGTCTCTCATGACGAGCTTTGGGCGCATGATGCCCGCAAGCGTCTCCACCGCGAACTCGGTTCTGGTGACGATGCCTTCGCGATAGACGTATTTCGCGAAGCAGCGGATGCCGTTGCCGCACATCTCAGCCTCGCTGCCGTCCTCGTTGACGATGCGCATGCGGATATCCGCAATATTGCTGTTCTCTATGACGAGAAGGCCATCCGCGCCGATGCCCGTCTGCCGGTGGCAGAGGCGCTTTGCAAGCGATGCGTAGTCGCGCGATTCGGTTCTTCCATCAAGTATGATAAAGTCGTTTCCAAGTCCGTGAACTTTCGTAAACTTCATATCAGCGTTTCTCCTTGTTGAATGCCATTATTGTTGCGCTCAACCGCCAAGAATCTCGACAAACGTTTCGTCTGCGTAGCTGCGGACGGCTTCCTCAAACCTGCGGTACGCCAATAGAAAATTCTTCGCGTCCTGCGTGAGCTCCGCGCCGCCGCCGCCTTTGCCGCCAGTCACGGAGTCAAGCAGAGGAAAGCCGAGGTTTTCCTCCGCAATCTTGATGATCTTCCATGCTTTGCTGTAGGCCATGTCCATCTCGATGGTCGCCTTACGAAGCGAATGCAGTTGATCCACGCGCTCTAAAAGCTCCGCAACACCGGGTCCAAAGCACTTCTCTTTGCCGAAGATGCGGACACTGACCTGGCAACGCAATTGTTTATTGGGCATAGCGGCCTCCGTTTGTTATCCTAAAGCTGAGTTGCGAAAAATGAACCGTTACTTTCAATTATTATATCGATTGATGATGTCCCGCGAAACGTTGTGCCATATAGCCGGCTTTCGGTCACACATGCGGATATTATACCACACGCTTCTCGGCATGGTAGCACACATCACGTGAAGTTTACATTTTCCCGCACGCTCCGCTGAAATCCGCGTATTCATCAATACATTTCACACGATTGTTATGTAAATAGTGGAAACCCACATCGTTTTCGACGAGTAATCAGTTATTCAAATGCCCACAATCATTGACAGAGCGGACCCGCGCGGATACACTGGTTTCTATGAAACCGCCGTATGAAAGCGAAATCCGCGCGCAGATTCGCCGCATACTCGGCGACATGTTCCCGAATGCGCTCGTCTCGCGAATCCATCTGCCCTCGCGGGACGCGCACGCAAGCATACACCTGCCAGACGGCATAGATGCTGCTTCACTCGCCGCAGAAGACTTCGGTTCGTTATACGGCGCACAGTTGGTAGCTTCCCTCCGCTCAGTCAACGGCTGGCTGTTGTTCGATTTTTCGCCCGCGTTCTTCAGCGCGCTTGTGGACGAAATCAACCGTGCGCTGCCCGCGCCGGAACGCGCGGACGAGACGCTCGCGGAAAACCGCATGTACGTGCTCTCACGGCACGAAGACAGCGGCTGTCCCGATCATCCCGCGTTTCACCGCGCGCTGACACGCGCGCTGGTCGCGCATGAGAGCAAAACCGCCTTCGCCCGCGCGGAAACGGCTGCGCTCTCGCTCTTTCATTCGATTCCCGCGCGGGAGCGTCCCGCGCTTCTCTCCCGCTGCGGCGCGCTTGGCGGCGCGATCCTGCGGCTTCTAACCAACACCCGCTGAACCCAGAATTGTTTTTAATCCAATATAGATCTATTCTCAAACTTGCTCCGACGAATCCAAAGACGATTTCTCGACGAACCTGCCAGAAAGCAGGGTTATTTTCACATAAAGGAGATATCAATTATGCAGCTGACCTGGTACGGACACTCCTGCTTCCTACTCACAAGCGAAAACGGCTACTCCATTTTAACCGACCCCTGCGATCGGGAGACCGGCTATGATTTGCATGACCTTGTCTGCGACGCGGTAACCATCAGCCACGAACACCACGACCACAACTGTCTCGACATCGTCGCAGGTATGCCGGAGGTCTTCCGCATGCCCGGCGAGCACCACGCGGGCGAAATCCCTGTAACGGGGTTTTCGAACTATCATGACGACGCAAAAGGCGCACACCGCGGTGAAAATATAGTATTTCTTTATCTACTTGACGGGTTGAAGGTGTTGCATCTTGGCGACCTCGGGCACATGCTCTCCGACGAGACCATTCAAACCATAGGCGATGTCGATGTACTGCTCGCGCCCATCGGCGGTGTGTTCACCATCAACGCCAAAGTCGCGACAAATCTCGCAGACCGCCTGAACGCGAAGGTGTTGATTCCCATGCACTATAAAACGCCCGCGCTGCATTTCAACATTGAAGGTCTCGAGCCTCTGCTCGCGGCAAACGCGAGCCGCCGCGTGCACCACCTCAACGCAAACACCGCAACGCTTTCACATGACACGCTCGGTGATCGCAGGCTCCTTATTTTAGACTACAAGCGCTGACCAGTTTTTCGCAGTTCGATTTTTTAATTGCACCACGCCCGGGGGATTCTCCTCCGGGTTTTTGTTTCTTCAGTGCTTTTCGCCGATGACTGTTTCTTTTTTACGGTAAATAGTGACCCGAAAATGCGAAATATAAGTCAGGGTGTAACAAGAGTAAACGATCTGTAAACTCGCAATATCTGGTTGTGTCAAGGCTTGCTTGATACCAGATATAGTGCTATGCTAGATTTGCGCCTGAATCAGGCGCCTTCTCATCTCCCGGCGGGGATAAGATGAATTTTCATGATAGATCGATCGTTTGCATTACGTTATAAATAAGGGATGTGATTATCAATGGGATTCAACGGTATCAACGATAACGCGATGAAAGTACTTGAAAAGCGCTATCTCGCAAAGAACGAACATGGCCAGGTGATTGAAGATGTAGAAGGCCTGTTCCGTCGTGTCGCGCGCGCAGTGGCTGCTGCGGACGCAGTCTATGACCCAAAGGCGGACGTCGATGGCATTTCAGAATCGTTTTTCGATCTGATGACTTCCTTGCGCTTTTTACCGAATTCTCCGACTCTAATGAATGCAGGCCGCCAGTTGGGACAGCTTTCTGCCTGCTTTGTGCTACCCGTGGGCGATAGCATGGAAGAGATTTTCGAAGCTGTGAAATGCGCCGCGCTGATCCATAAATCCGGAGGCGGAACGGGCTTCTCGTTCTCGCGCCTGCGGCAAAAAGGCGCGACCGTGCGCTCCACGGGCGGTGTCGCGAGCGGGCCCGTGAGCTTTATGCGCGTATTCAACGTCGCCACCGAGGCTGTCAAGCAGGGCGGAACGCGGCGCGGCGCGAATATGGGCATTCTGCGTGTGGATCACCCGGATATCCTCGAGTTCATTCGCTGCAAGAACGATACGGGCGATATTAACAACTTCAACATCTCCGTGGGCGTCACGGAGGCGTTTATGCGTGCAGTTGAAGCGGGCGAGGAATATGCCCTCATCGACCCGAAGACGAAGCAGAGCGTTTCGCGCCTCAGCGCACGCGCGGTTTTCGACGAAATCGTGGACGCGGCATGGGCAACGGGCGAACCGGGCATTATCTTTCTCGACCGGCTCAACCGTGACAATGTGGTTCCCGGTGTCGGAGAAATCGAGAGTACAAATCCCTGCGGCGAACAACCGCTGCTGCCGTATGAGAGCTGCAATCTCGGTTCCATCAACCTTTTCACGCTCCTAAAGGCAGAAAACGGCGTGGTAAAGTTGGACTTTGACCTGCTCAAGCTCACAGTCGAGCAGGCCGTGCATTTTCTCGACAACGTCATCGACATCAACAACTATCCACTCGAACGAATTAACGAGATGACGAAGAGCACCCGAAAGATCGGTCTTGGAATCATGGGCTTTGCGGACACGCTGCTTGCGCTCGGCATCCCCTACGACTCCGCCGAAGGCGTCGCCTATGCGGAGCGCGTGATGTCGTTTATACAGGCCACCGGGCACAGCGCAAGCAGCAGGCTCGCGAAAACCCGCGGTGCTTTCCCGCTCTTTTCTGAAAGCACACTCAAAGATGACGAACCCATCCGCAACGCAACCGTAACCACCATCGCGCCCACGGGCACGCTCTCGATCATCGCAGGCTGCTCCTCCGGCGTGGAGCCGGTGTTCGGCTATGTTTATATCCGCAATGTCATGGACGGCACGCAGATGGTAGAAGTCAACCCGCTGCTGATGGAGAAACTCAGTTCGCTGGGTTTAGACAGCGAGGGGATGCTTCAGCGCATCGCCGCCGAAGGCACAATCGCGCACATCGCGGAGATTCCCGAAGAGGTTCGCAAGGTGTTCGTCTGCGCGCACGACATCTCGCCCGAAGCGCATGTGCGCATGCAGGCCGCCTTCCAGCGGCACACGGACAACGCGGTCTCCAAGACGGTCAATTTCCCGAGCGCCGCAACGCGGGACGATGTCTACGCGGTCTATCTCATGGCGTATCGCGAAGGGCTCAAAGGTGTAACGATCTACCGCGACGGCAGCCGCACGGGTCAGGTGCTCAATATCGGCAAAGTCAACGACGGCAAGACTGAAACCGACAAGCCGGAGCTTGAAGCGCCACTGCCCGAAAACTACGGTAAGATCGAGCCGCGTCCTCGCCCGCTCGTCACCCGCGGCTTTACGGAGAAGATGAACATCGGTTGCGGCACGCTGTACGTTACCGTCAACTACGACGAAAACGGCATCTGCGAGGTGTTCACCAGCACCGGTAAGGCGGGCGGCTGCCCCAGCCAGAGCGAAGCCACGGCAAGGCTCGCGTCCATCGCGCTTAGAAGTGGCATTTCCATGAGCGAGGTCTACGACCAGCTCAAGGGCATCCGTTGTCCTTCGACCATCCGGCAAAAGAACATGAGCTGTACCTCCTGCCCGGATGCAATCGCCCGCGTGCTCCAAAAGGTAAGTAAATACATCGACAACGGCGCGGACTACACAACGCCCGACGCACAGGCAAAGACCCTTGCACCGCAGCCGGTGCCCGTGCCGCAAAACGGCGACGTGCCGTTTGTACCAATAGTTGTTTCCGATGTGCCCGCAAATGCGGCGGAAGTGCACGTCTGCCCCGAGTGCGGCGGCAAGGTAGAGCATGAAGGCGGATGCGTGATCTGTCGCTCGTGCGGATTCAGCAAATGTGGCTAAGGCAGCTTCCGCCAAAGCAAAGATACGATTTTTCTCACATGGGGATGGGAGGAAAACCGGAATGAGGGTATTGATCCTAACCGGACCGGACAATGAAGGCCAGCGGGCTGTTTCGCGTGCGCTCAAGTTCGCGTTTGCCTCACGCGGGGACAGCTGCCTTGTTATCGACGCGTTAGCACTTCTTGGCCAGCACCCGACGCTTTCGCAAGCGTACACGATGCAGCAGGAGGCGCTCGATACCCCGCGCGGGTTTGCTTTTCTTTCAGCAAATGGTTCTTTCATCCGCGATGGAAAGCGAAGATCGGCGGTCTACGAAGTAAACGCCCGGTATGCGGAGCACCTATGTATCCTGCTGCGCGAAGGCGAGTTTGATGCGGTTCTCTGCCTGCATCGCTATCCCGCCGAGGCGGTCAGCTACATCCGCAATACGCTCGCGTTTTCTGCGCGTTGCTGTTTTCTTTCCTGTGATTTCGCCTGCATGCCTTTTCTAGAAGAAACGAGGCTTGACCACTACTTTATCGCGCACGAAGGCTTTATAAAACCCTATACCACGCGTGGTATTGCTGAGAAGAAGCTTATATCCGCGGGCATTCCTCTTCCTGCCGACTGGTTTTGCACGGAGGAGCGGGCGGATGCGCGCGCTCTCCTGAATCTGCCGCAGAATATGCCCTGCTATTTCGTTCCGTATGCCGTCGACCCTACCGCAACGGTGGACGCGCTTCTGATGCGCATCCGTGGCGAAGACGGGCGCGTCTGCGTCATCTCTCCCGATGGAGCGCCGCCAAGGAGCCCGTTTGTCGCGCGCTATGCGGGAGATATCCGCGTAACGGTACTCGCCCCCGAAGACCCGCTTCCCCTCTATTGCGCGGCGTGTGACGTGATGCTCACCGCCCCCGCGGGAGCACTCTCCGCCACAGCCGCCGTCTGCGGCATGCCGCTGGTGCACCTGCCGTCCGCCGATCCGTTTGAAGCGCAGACCGCCTTCTTCTTCTCCTCGCGCGGTATGAGCCTCGCGGGACGCGATGCGGACGCATGCGCAGATCTTGCGATCACGCTCGCAAAGGACGGTACGGCAAGAGCCGCGATGAGCGCTGCGCAGAAACAGGCGTGCATACCGGACGCGGCACAGCGGGTCGTCCGCTTTTTGCACGAGGGCAGGCTGTAGAAAAAAACAATCCGTTTCGAAAATATCTCCAAAATACTCCCGTTTATCGATTTTTCTCTCGTAAAATAACAAATATCTGCTATACTGGTGTCGATCGCATTCTAGCGGTCGGCATCTTTTTTTACGGGGAAACCGCACGCATGAAGCAGACCCTGCGCCGGGAATTGACCAATATCATTTTTCTCATTTTGATCGTCGCCGCCGCCGTGGTGATCTATCTTCTTTCGCACGCGGAAGCTGAGGCTATCACGCCCGGTGATTCGCCTGCCCCGGCAACCGAAACCTCCTCCGCACAGATGAACGAGCAAGCCGAGATCGTCGAGTCCGCAGAATCGGCTGACGCAGAGAAAAAAGAACATACCACGCGTGGTGTGCCGGAACCCGTGTTCCAAACACACATTTTGAGCAGCGATCTGTACGCCGCCGAGCCGTCCCGCAAGAGCAACCCCACCTATTTCCTGACTTGGAACGGCGCGGAGCAGGGTGACATATCGTTGACCTATGAACTGAGGGATGGATGTATCTCCTCATTGGAAATCGCGTTTCAGTTGCCGGAAGCCTTAAAGGGCAAGCCCAAGAACGATATCGAGAAGTATCTCTTTGAGGCTTCCGAGAAACGAACAGGCGCAAGCGCGGAGGCGATCCCCGCATTGCTCGCCGACCTGCTGCCCGCCAGCGACGCGCTGGGAGATCTCCAGCAGTCCTCGATCCGCTTCTGGACGGATCAGGCGCTGCTCCTCAAAAAGCCCGGCGACAAATTCGAGGACACGCTGGATGGCTACCACTTCATCGCCTACCGCAGACAAGGCGACACCCTGCAGGAGCTCGTCTGCGTGTTGTTTCTTACCTGATTGTGCAACCGCAACAACAAAGCACACTCCGTTTCGAGTGTGCTTTTTGATTTGGTCTGAATTGCGTGCTATGGGTTCGTCGGAACAACTCAGCAGGCGGCTCTGAGGATACACGCGGCACCGCGTCGAAGCGCTTCTTTGTTGAGCGCGACGAGACCTGCTTTTGCTCCCGTAAACAGATGCGTGAGCATCTTTTCGACAGTCTTTTGATGGAGGCACTGCGTGACCTCGATATACGCGCCGAGCATGACCATGTTGGCGGCGCGGGGATTGCCGAGCTCCGATGCTATGTCGAGGCATGGCACATAGAACGCGTTGATGTCCCGGCGTGTCGCGGGGATTTCGATGATGCTACTGTTGATAAAAGCAATTCCACCGCTGACCAGCTCTGGCTCAAAGCGCAGAAGGGACGGTTTGTTCATGACGATGATCTCCGTCGGCTCGAGCACGATCGGGGAAACAATAGGTTCACTGCTGAGCATCACGGAGCAATTCGCGGTTCCGCCGCGTACTTCCGGCCCGTAGCTCGGCAGCCAGTTGACGCTCAAACCCTCCTGCATGCCCGCCTCGGCGAGCATCTTACCCATCGCCATGATGCCCTGCCCGCCAAATCCCGAAAGTATGATTTCGTGGATCATTTTGCTGCTTCCTCCTTTTGTTCCGCTCTGTCTGCGTAAACGCCCAACGGGTAGCACGGCACAAGGTTCTCCTTGAGCCAGCCGATCGCCTCCACGGGCGAGAGCCCCCAGTTCGTGGGGCAGGTAGACAATAGCTCCACCATCGTAAAGCCCGCTCCCGCAAGCTGCAGTGTAAACGCCTTCTTGATCGCACGCTTCGCTTTTGCGATACTCGCGGGATCGGTGACCATCACGCGCTCGGCATAGGCGCAACCGTCGAGCGTCGCGAGCATCTCCGCCATGCGAATCGGAGAGCCGTGCAAGTCCTTCTGCCTGCCTAGCGGAGCGGTGGTCGCCTTTTGACCCAACAGAGTAGTCGGCGCCATCTGGCCGCCCGTCATACCGTAGATCGCATTGTTGACGAAGATCGCCGTGATCTTCTCCCCGCGCATCGCCGCGTGAACGATTTCCGCGGTGCCGATGGCAGCGAGATCGCCGTCACCCTGATATGTGAATACCGCGAGATCAGGATGCACGCGTTTGATACCGGTCGCGACCGCTGGCGCGCGCCCATGCGCCGCCTGCTGCATATCACAGGCAAAGTAATTATACGCAAATGCAGAGCAGCCGACAGACGCCACACCGACGGTTGAGCCAATGATATCGAGCTCCTCCATCACCTCCGCTACGAGCTTATGGATCACGCCATGCGTGCAGCCCGGGCAAAAATGCTGCTCGGTTTCTGTCAGGCCTTTGGAACGTTGGTACACAACTGCCATACTGATTACACCCCCTCGAGCGCCGTATGCGCGGCTGCCATGAGTTCTGCAGATGTGGGGAACGTTCCGCCACCCGAACCGATGAATCGGACGGGCTTTGAGCCGTTGAGCGCAATCTTCACATCGTCGATCATCTGCCCCATGCTCATTTCCGCGCAGACGACGGTCTTCACGCAGCCGCGGTTTGCGCATAAATACAGCTCTTTCTCCGGATATGGCCAAAGCGAAATCGGACGGAACACCCCCGCTTTTACGCCGGCTTCGCGGAGCTTGATCGCCGCCGACTGGCAGATACGCGCTGTCGTGCCATAGGCTACGAACAGCACCTCCGCGTCGTCGGTCAAATACTCTTCAAAGCGAATCTCGTTTTGAGTGATGAGATCATGCTTTTTCTGCAGGTTTTGGTTATGCTGCGTGCAGTCCTTGGGATCGATGAAGAGCGAGTTGATGATATTGTGCTCGCGCTTGCCCTTTGTACCGTCGGTCGCCCAACCCTTCGCGGGCAGTTTACGCGCTTTGGGCTTCTTCCACTCGACCGCTTCCATCATCTGCCCGATCATGCCGTCCGCGAGAACCAGCACGGGGATGCGGTAGAGGTCTGCGATATCAAACGCCTCTTGCGTGAGATCCGTCATCTCCTGAATCGTCGCGGGCGCGAGCACCACGGTGCGATAATCCCCATTACCGCCGCCTCGCGTAGCCTGAAAATAGTCCGACTGCCCGGGAGCGATGCTGCCGAGGCCCGGGCCGCCGCGCATCATGTTGACGATGACGACCGGCAGTTCCGCGCCGGCGATATAGGAGATGCCCTCCTGTTTAAGGCTGATGCCCGGCGAAGAGGAGGAGGTCATGACCCTCGCGCCGCTGCCTGCCGCGCCGTACGCCATGTTGATCGCGGCGACTTCGCTCTCTGCCTGCAGAAACACGCCGTCATGCTCCGGCATGTGGCGCGCGAAGTATTCGGGAATCTCATTTTGCGGGGTGATCGGGTAGCCGAAGAAATAGCGGCAGCCCGCACGGATGGCGGCCTCCGCGACCGCCTCATTGCCCTTCCAGAGTTCCTTTGCCATACGCTCAACCCCTTTCCACGGTGATCACGCTGTCCGGGCACATCCGCGCGCAGCTTGCGCAGCCAGTGCATTCTTCCATACGCTCTACCGACGCGGGATGGTAGCCCTTTGCGTTCGTTGCAGGGCGCATCACGATGATATGCTTCGGGCAGACGGACAGGCACAGTTCGCAGCCCTTACAACGTTCTTCCTGAAACGTGACTTTACCGGCCAATCGGATCACCTCGTAAACTTTCTATATTATGTCATTTTTTAATAAACTGTTTGCGAACGCGCAAGCTCAAAACTCCCAAGGCTTCTTCATGTACAGTTGCATTGGAAACTGCTGTTCTTGCGGCAACTGAAGCCGCCCTGAAAATCGTTCCTCAAATGTGTGATATTTCACGGGAATGCCCGTATCCCTCGATAAATCTTCGATTAACTCCGCGCCACGGGATATATCATGCGTGGTAGTTTGATGATCAAGGTGTGTGTTGTTGACCAATCCCGTTGCGGAAAGCCGCGCGCTATACTCGATCTGCCGCAGGTATGCTTCCGCTTTCTGCGGCGTATTCGTCTCAGGCCGGTTGAAGTTTACCACGCATAGCAGCTCATACGGAATGCATTTGATCTTCTGCGAGAATCTTCCGAGCGCCTGCGCACCGACCGCATCTCCGCCGGCATCGATGATTCCGCACATACCGTTCTCAAACAGAGCGTAAACCTCCGGGTTGATGGCGGGCAAATCGGAATCCGCGCCTTTTGAGACGATCACGCGGATCCCCTGGCTCGTCATCTCTTCTTTGCGCTCCCGCGAGCAGAAGTACGGATTCACAATGTCGAGATCCGCCAGCGTAACCGCGTTTCCCTCCCGTGCAAGGCGGAAGGCGAGATTCACGGCAAACTCAGTCTTTCCGCTGCCATAGTGTCCTGTGACGATGGTCAGGTGATCGTTCATAGCTCTCCTGTCAAATCTGTTCTGATCAAACATAAACCAGCGGTTGTTCTTCTCCTGCCAGCACACGAAGCGCCGCTGCGCAGAGCGCCTGCTGCTCGTCCTCGCCCGGCATGACTACGATCTCGGCAATAAACTTCGTTCGCTCCGCGATCCAATCCGTAAACATCTTATCCCTTGCAAACCCACCGGTGAGGATGATCGCCTGCACGTCACCCTTGAGCACCGCTGCGTATGCGCCGATCTCCTTTGAAACCTGATACGCCATACCCTCAAAGATATAGCGCGCCCGCTCATCCCCATTCTGCGCCCGACGACTGACTTCCTTGCCGTCGTCAGTGCCGAGATAGCCGATCAGCCCGCCTTTTGTATTGAGCTTACGCAGCAGCGCCGTCGCGGAGAGCTGCTCGCGCTCCATAAGCCGAAGTGCAGAGCTTGTCGGTAGACCCCCGCAGCGCTGCGCGCTGTAGGGTCCTTCGCCGCCGAGTCCGTCGTTGACATCGATCACGCGCCCTTTTTCGTGCGCGCCAATGGTAGCGCCGCCGCCGATATGCGCGATAATGAGGTTGATTTCGTCGTATTTCAGTCCGCGATCAAAACAAAACCTGCGCGCCTTTGCCTTCTGATTCAGCGCGTGAAACACAGAAGCCCGGCTAATCTCCGGATGACCGGATAGCCGGGCGAGGTCGCTCAGTTCATCAGTGACGACGGAATCCGCGATGAAAGCGGGGATCTGCTGCATATTGCCGATGATGTTCGCAAGCATTGCGCCCATGTTGGAGGCATGGTCGCCATACTTGCTGCTCTGCAAATCCGCCAGCATGCGCTCGTTGACCGTGTAGACACCTCCGGGAATGGGATGCAGCATCCCGCCGCGGCCGATGACCGCGTCGAGCGAATCAAGCGTGACGCTGTGCGCCGCGAGCGAGGAAAGAATATGCTGCATCCGGAACGCCAGCGCACCTTCGGGATCGGTGCTATAGGAAACTGCACTGCCGTTGTGTTCAATCGATTCCTCAAACAACGGCGTCTCGCCTTCGTAAACCGCGAGCTTCGTCGATGAGGAGCCGGGGTTAATCGCGAGGATTCTCATGTTCATCCCTGCGTGCTTCCTTTCGTTTGCCTGTCAAGTTTGATATCGTTCCGTATCGTCGTGTGTCATACGCGGATTGGTTTTCCCGTTAGAAATTCAACTCGTCGTATGATGTATGGCTCTTTGATACGACATCATACTACTAAATCAGTCATATGATGTCAAGCCAAATAGCTCATCGGAACTTGTAAGACGAAAATATATGATGTATGATGTTTGCAACTCATCTTCATTCCGCATCACGCATCACGGATACGTGAACAAAAACGTTAAAATACGACCAAAGAGAAGGTGTTTTTCATGCCCGGCGATAACAGAAGTCTATCGGAACGAACGGCAACCGAGCTGTACAACATGATCGTTCTGCAAAAGAAGTTCTCAGCAGGGGATAAACTGCCAAACGAGACCGAACTTGCGCAGAGCCTTGGTGTGAGCCGCACGACGCTGCGCGAAGCCGTGCATTACCTCATTGCGCAGGGCATTCTGAGTGTGCAGCGCGGGCGCGGCACGTTCATCAGCGACGATTTGTCGATGTTCAATAAATACGACATGGGCGCGCTGAGCCACGCACGGCTTGCGGATATGTACGAAATCCGGCTGATGTTCGAGCCGCAATGCATGATGCTCGCATGTATTCGGGCAACTGACGAAGAGCTTGACGGCATCTTCGCGCAGGCAAAGCTTGTCGAGACGCTGGTTCGAACGGACGGCAATTGGCCGGACGAAGATCAGCGTTTTCACGAGATGATTGCAGCAGCCTCTCACAACGAGTTCATCATTCGAATGTTCCCGATTATTAATGCCGCTGTCAACGAAGCAATGGAGATGTCGGACAATATCGAAGCCTTGAAGAACATTGTCATCTATGACAATCGCGATATGGTCGGCTTCCTGCATTTGCGAGATGGAGCGGGCGCAAAAAGCGCGATGAGCATCCACATCCGCCACGTTATCAACACACTGGGGTTGAATGCCGGAGAGCTATAAATTGCATCCCCCTTTTGACGAAATAACCGCCGTACGCATGCTGCATCCGGCGGTTTTTTGCGTTTTGTTGCAACGCAACATTTTCGTTCGATTATTATCATTCGCTTTTCTTCCATCATTGTGACGCCGTGCTTTCATTCTACACTTTTACCACGCGTGGTATATTGAAATTCTTGACCAAATAGTGAAAGAGAAAGCGGCCGTTTCTATCGTTTTTATTCAAAGTCTTCTGCTTTCTCAATTAAACGTCAAAATCGATTCCCGCACGCTCTCTCCGCCTTGTTCAATGACCGTTATAGCGATATTTTATTACCACTCGTGGTGTTTACTGGTTTTCATCGTCCGTTTTGGCATGTCATTCACAAGAATTAGCATCCACTTGTTCGTATTGCATTTCTGTTACATGCGGTGTGCTTATTAGCACCGTATGTTGTATGAGAATGCTTCGCGATGATTTCACTTTTTACGTGAAATGTATGCATATGCCCGCTGTTTATAAATCATTATATGAATACTTAGTAAATCAGTATTTTAAACATATTGTTTTGTAGAATAACGCTCTGTGACAAATGCACAAACACGATGCAATAATCCTCTTAACACCAGCATATAACAACCTTAATGCAATAAGAAACACAGGAATTTTTAATTTCGTCGTTCACAAGCTATTTTTTTGAAAAAAGCCCCTAAATAACTGTTGTTTTTTTTAAAAAGCAACAGCTATGTAACTATTTGTTCATATTATTGTAGTATGAAGAATGCTCTAGGTGTTCTTACTATTACAAGGGGGATAAAACCATGAAAGGGTCGCGTCTACTGAAAGCTATCAGCGTCATGCTGAGCTTTATGCTTGTTTTCTCTCTTTTCCCCACGCAGGCGCTGGCCGCTGATGATCATGTTCTGCAAGTGCAAGTAAAGCCCCCTAATTCGGGCTCTGTCTCAGCAAACCCCCAACAGGATAAATATCCTGCGGGTGCATTAGTAACGCTCACAGCTACAGCCGCAAACGGATATATATTTGATGGTTATTACTCGGGTTACGGAAAAGTGGACGGCGTTTACCACGGTGTTGGTGAATTGTCTAATCCGATCACGATCGGTGACAGCGGCTCCACTGTAGTATTTGCCATATTCAGAGAAGCGAATCACTACACGGTTACCTACGCGGCAAACAATGGTTCGGGCAATACGACCACTGATCCGGATCAATTGGAAGGCTCGACCTATACGGTGGACGGCAATTCCTTTGCTGCTCCGGCAAACATGCACTTCACAGGGTGGAACACCCAATCCGACGGAAGCGGAGCACCATATGCGGTCGGCGCAACATTCACCATCACCGGCGATAAAACGCTGTATGCGCAGTGGGAACTCGACGAGCAGTACAACGTCACGTATGACGCGAACGGCGGCACCGGCACGATGACCGATGCATCAAGCCCGTATTATGACGGCACTTCGTTCACGGTGCTTGCCAACACCTTCACCGCTCCGGTCAACAATCACTTCACCGGCTGGAACGACGCGTCGGACGGCACCGGCACGAGCTACACTGGAAGCTCTTCGTACACAATCACCGCCGACGTCACGCTGTATGCGCAGTGGGAACTCGACGAGCAGTACAACGTCACGTATGACGCGAACAGCGGCACCGGCACGATGACCGATGCATCAAGCCCGTATTTTGACGGCGCTTCGTTCACGGTGCTTGCCAACACCTTCACCGCTCCGGCCAACAAGCACTTCACCGGCTGGAACGACGCGTCGGACGGCACCGGCGCGAGCTACACTGGAGGCTCTTCGTACACAATCACCGCCGACGTCACGCTGTATGCGCAGTGGGAACTCGACGAGCAGTACAACGTCACCTATAACGCGAACGGCGGCACCGGCACGATGACCGATGCATCAAGCCCGTATTATGACGGCACTTCGTTCACGGTGCTTGCCAACACCTTCACCGCTCCGGCCAACAAGCACTTCACCGGCTGGAACGACGCGTCGGACGGCACCGGCACGAGCTACGCCGCAGGCTCCTCGTACACAATCACCGCCGACGTCACGCTGTATGCGCAGTGGGCGATGGATACCCATACAGTCGCCTACAACGCAAACGGCGGCAGCGGATCTGTGCCGGGTAGCGGCACCTACAATGTAGGCGACGCAGTCACCGTGCTGTTCACGCCTGAACCGACCCGCGCCGGGTACGACTTCCTCGGCTGGGCAACGTCCTCGACAGCTACCGCAGTCGACTACACGGCCGGCGGAGCAACTACATTTACCATGGGCACGGCTGACGTTACACTGTATGCCGTCTGGGAAATACAGACATACACGATCACCTACGTGATGAACGGCGGCTTCAACAACCCGCTGAACCCGTCGTCGTACACAGTCAACAGCGGAACGATCAACCTCCGCAATCCTTGGCGCTTAGGATATACCTTTACTGGATGGACACCGACGAACAGCATCCCGACCGGTTCAATGGGTGACCAGACATTCACCGCAAACTGGGCGTCGAGGATCTATACGATCCACTACTTCCTAAACGGAGGTACAAACAACGCGGCGAACCCCCCGACCTATACGTCGGAAACGCCGACCATTCGGTTGGAAAGCCCGACCCGACCGGGGTATAACTTCCGTTACTGGTTCCCGTTCAATACCATCCCGCAAGGTTCGTTCGGCGATCGTTATGTCTGGGCAGTCTGGTCTGCGCCGATCAGTTACACGATCACCTACAACCTCAACGGCGGCACAAACAACCCGACTAACCCGAGCCAGTACAACGTCAACAGCAGTTTGATTACACTGGCTGACCCGACCCGCGCTGGCTACAACTTCGCAGGCTGGTCACCGACCGGAAGCATCCCGGCTGGCTCGACAGGCAACAAGGAGTTCACTGCAAGCTGGACACCGGTGTCTTACAATATCAGCTATGATCTGGCGGGCGGCGTAAACGACGCGGGCAACCCCTCGTCCTACACGATCGAGACACCAACATTCTCGCTGGCCGATCCGACACGGGACTTCTACACCTTCGCAGGTTGGACGCCCGCTGATACGACCATTGAACAGGGCTCGACAGGCGATCTGACGTTCACCGCAAGCTGGACGCCGATCTCCTACAGCATCACCTACAACCTCGAGGGCGGCGTGAACGACGCAGCCAACCCCGCGACATACACGGTAGAAACACCGACCTTCACCCTCGCCAATCCGACCCGTGCAGGCTATAACTTCACGGGCTGGGATCCGGCAGACGCAACGATTGAGCTGGGCTCGCACGGCGATTTAAGCTTCACCGCGACTTGGTCCGCTCCGATCGTTTACACAATCAACTACGTCATGGGCGGCGGCGTGAATGCGCCGACGAACCCCGCGACCTACACGGTAGAGAGCCCGCTCATCACGCTGGCAGCCCCGACGCGCGTAGGTTACGACTTCATCGCTTGGATGCCCGGCAACACGATTGCGACGGGCTCTACGGGCGACAAGACGTTTACCGCGACATGGTCCGCACCGATCGTCTACCCAATCACCTACGTGATGAACGGCGGCGCGAACCCGGCGGCGAACCCTGCGACCTACACGGTTGAAAGCCCGACAATTACACTCGCAGCCCCAGCGCAGGCTGGATACGTCTTCCTTGGCTGGACGCCAGCCGGCGTTATCCCGACCGGTACGACAGGCGCACTCGTCTTCGAGGCGAACTGGTCTGCTCCGATCGTCTATGACATCACCTACGTGATGAACGGCGGCACCAACGCTCCGGGCAACCCTGCGACATACACCGTAGAGAGTCCGCTGATTATTCTCGCCGACCCGACCCGTGTAGGGTATGACTTCCTTGGCTGGACACCGACGGACAACATCCCCGCCGGATCAGTAGGGGACGAAACCTTCACGGCAACGTGGTCTCAACCGCACGTACACACGGTGACGTACTTCGTCAACGGCGGTACGGAAGCGGGGCTCGATGGCGTGACACCGTACAGGGTCTACACCAATGTAGCCTATGGTTCAATTGTGCCGGTGCCGGTCAACCCGCAGCAGGACGAATTCACATTTGACGGCTGGACAACCGCGATTCCGGTCAGTATGCCGGATGAAGATGTCGTGATCTACGGCTCGATGACCCAGATGCCTGCGCTGCAGGAGATTATTACCAATGAGAGAACGCCTCTCGCCGGACCAACCTGGTCGCTGCTCAACCTGATCCTGACCGCGCTCACCGTGATCAGCATCGGAACCATCCTCTCGATCTTCCAGAAGAAGCGCGAGAATAAGGGCACCAAGAAGAACACGGCATTCAGTCTCTCGACCTTACTGCCCGCCGCGGGCGTGATCGTCGCATTCATCATGACGCAGGTACTGTCCGGCACCATGGTGTTTACGGATCGCTGGTCCTA
>PNNR01000068.1 GCA_013824375.1 Clostridiales bacterium | reverse complement strand
CAAATTCGCACGGCCAGGACTATATATCCGCGAGAGAATCGCATAACATCTCGCGCGAAAACCGGCGAATCACTGACCGCATCGAAAAGCAGCGCAACCGCAAGAACGTCCCCCAGGAAGAGTACATCACGACCATGCGGGACCCGAACAACGTTGCGGAGTTTGACAACCTGCACACCTATTTCTTCACGGATATCGGCACGGTCAAGGCCGTCGACGGCGTGACGTTCGATATTCCGCAGGGCAAAACTGTTGGCGTAGTGGGAGAAAGCGGCTGCGGCAAGAGCGTCACGAGCCTGTCGCTCATGCAGCTTGTGCAGCGCCCGCAGGGACAGATTGTCAAAGGCGCCATCCGCGTCAACACAGGAGAAGCGGTCTACGACATCGCAAAAACGCCCACCGAGGCGATGCAGCGCATTCGCGGCAACTATGTATCCATGATTTTTCAGGAGCCAATGACAAGCCTGAATCCCGTCTTTCGCGTAGGCGCGCAGATCGACGAGGTCGTCAAGCTTCACAATCCGCACATGACAGACGAGGACGTCAAGGCGCGCACGATCGAGATGCTGGATTTGGTCAATATTGCTAACTGCGAAGGCGTATACCAAATGTATCCGCATGAGCTCTCGGGCGGCATGCGCCAACGCATCATGATCGCCATGGCGCTCTCCTGCAATCCGCGGCTGATCATTGCAGACGAGCCGACCACAGCGTTGGACGTGACAATACAGGCGCAGATTCTCGATCTGCTGCGAAACCTCAAGAACAAGATCAACTCCTCGATCATGCTCATCACGCACGACCTCGGTGTAGTCGCCGAGATGGCGGACTTCGTCGTGGTCATGTACGCGGGCCGCATCGTGGAAAAGGGCACGACGGAGGAGGTTTTCCTGCACCCCGCGCACCCGTATACGATCGGATTGATGCAATCCAAACCCGTGGTCGGACGCGAGCAGGAGCGACTCTACAGCATCCCGGGTTCGGTTCCGAACCCGATCAATATGCCGAACTACTGCTATTTCCGCGACCGTTGCGAACAGTGCTGCGAGCGTTGCAGCGGCGCGTATCCGGGTGAGATTAAGCTTTCGGAAACACATCGGGTCAGCTGCTATCTCTACGCGGATCAGGGGGTGAGAGAATGAACGACGAGTTTGTCTTGGAGGTCAAAGACCTAAAGAAGTATTATCCGATCAAAGCCGGCATGTTCGGCCGTGTGGTGGGGCAGGTGCGCGCAGTGGACGGCATCAGTTTCCGCATTCGCCGCGGTACAACGATGGGCCTCGTTGGCGAGAGCGGTTGCGGAAAAACTACGGTTGGCAAAACCGTCCTGCGCCTGAACGATAAAACCTCCGGCGAGGTGCTCTTTAAAGGCAAAGAATTGTTCGATCTGAATAGAAGAGATCTTCGCAAAATTCGACCGCAGCTGCAGATCATCTTTCAGGACCCGTATTCAAGTCTCTCTCCGCGCATGCCGGTCGGTGAGATCATCGGTGAAGCAGTGCGAGAGCACAAGCTCGTACCGGATTCCGAGTTTGACGACTATATCACCAAGATTATGCGGGCGTGCGGCCTCCAGCCGTACCACAAGGATCGTTATCCGCATGAATTCTCCGGTGGACAGCGGCAGCGCATTTGCATCGCCCGCGCGCTCGCGCTCAACCCAGACTTCATCGTCTGCGACGAGCCGGTCTCCGCGCTGGACGTTTCGATTCAAGCACAGATCATCAACTTGCTGGAAGACCTGCAAGCACAGTTCTCGCTGACGTATCTGTTTATCTCCCACGATCTTTCGGTCGTCGAGCATATTTCGGATACCGTCGGTGTCATGTACCTTGGGGACATGGTGGAGTACGGCACAAAGAAGGATATCTTCGCAAAGCCCATGCATCCCTATACGCAGGCGCTGTTTTCGGCGATTCCGGTGCCGGACCCCACGGTGAAGATGAACCGTATTATCCTCGAGGGCAGCATTCCTTCGCCCGCGAACCCGCCCAAAGGCTGCAAATTCCACACCCGCTGCAGACACTGCATGGATATCTGCAAAACCGAAGTGCCGAAACGCTATGAGGCGGGCAACGACCACTATGTCGTTTGTCACCTCTTTGGGAAATAGCACCGTGACGCGGCGGGCAAAGTACGAGAGCGTCTGGGAAGATGACGGGCGCACCATCGTCAACATGAACGTTGAGGGAATGCCGGATTACCGGCGGGAGCTGGACGTTCAGGCGAGTGTACGCGCGCAGGAGCAAAAGCGCCGGCCTGAGATGCCATCCACGCGAGAAACATGGATGATCATGCTCGCGAGCATGAAATGGGCGTTTATCTACTCGATGGGCTTTGCGCTTTTTCTCGTGCTGTTCGTCCTGTTCTGTACCAAAGTTTGGTTCGCATAGACAAAAGCATATACGATTCAGCAATGCGCGGAATATTCCGCGCATTGTTTTACACGGCTGATAAGCAACACGATTTTTGATACAATATGTTGAAGATGATAAGATGTTTACTAAACACCTAGGAGAAAGCATGAAAAAGATAGCCGTCGTATCGGATTCCTTTAAAGGATCACTCACGTCAAGCGAGATCTGCGCCATCGTAGCAAAAGAAGCAGCACGTTTCTTTCCGTCGTGCGAAATCGTTGGCCTTCCGGTTGCGGATGGCGGCGAAGGCACGGTGGATAGCTTTCTGCAATGCATGAAGGGTGAGAAAGTCGCGCTTGAGGTGACGGGGCCAAATTTTATGCGAGAGCCTTCGTTTTACGGCAACTTTGGCGATACTGCGATCATCGAAATGGCGGCGGCGGCAGGCCTGCCGATGGTTGCCGACCAGAAAGATCCGGCGCGCACGACGACCTTTGGCGTAGGAGAGTTGATGCGGCACGCGCTGGAGCACGGCGCAAAACGGATTGTCCTCGCGCTCGGCGGCAGCGCGACCAACGACGGCGGCTGCGGCGCGGCTGCTGCAATGGGCACGCGCTTTTTTAGCGCAACGGGCGAAACGTTTGTGCCTGTCGGAGGCACACTCTCGAAAATCGTGCGCATCGATAATACTGAGACGAAGCGTTTGCTTGAGGGAGTGGAGGTCGTCGCCATGTGTGACATCGACAACCCCATGCACGGGCAGCGGGGGGCTGCCTACGTGTTTTCCCCACAAAAAGGGGCGGACCCGGATATGGTGCGCCTGCTTGATCAAGAGCTTGTCGCATTGGATGAAATACTCGTGCGGGAGCTAGACGCACATGTGGCGGAGCTGCCCGGTGCGGGTTCAGCGGGCGCGATGGGTGCGGGAGCAGTCGCGTTTTTTGGAGCAAGTCTGCGTCCGGGGATCGAGACGGTGTTGGACACCGTTCGTTTTGAGGAACGCACAGCAGGTGCGGATTTCGTGATTACCGGTGAGGGTCGGCTCGATAGCCAAAGCTTAAGAGGAAAGGTCGTTATCGGAGTTTCTCGGCGCGCAAAGCGCATGAATATTCCTGTTTTTGCGGTTGTGGGCGACGTCGACGACGACATTGACGAAGCATACCGCGAGGGTGTAACCGCAATCTTCAGCACCAATCATCTCGCGATTCCGGTTTCGGAGGCTAAGAAACGCAGCACGATGGATTATCGCCTGACGATCGAAAACCTTTTCCGCGCGTTGGCAGCGATGGAGACGGAAAAGAAAACATCGCAACCTATTCTGCAGCAATAAATATATTTATCGCAGTTGGGGGTAGTAATATTGGCGATCTTATTCGCGCCTCATAACAAGAGGGGTTTTTCGATTGAGCTACAAGATATCTATATCACTCACGGAACAATCAACTGTATAGACAAATGATGGTTTTTGATCATCTGTAATAGAAAGTAGCATTGTCCCCTGATAGTTTCGTTTTTACATTAGAACACAGAAGAATGCAATCCATTAAAGGTCCGCAATGAAAACATTTGAAGAGGTTAAGCAATGAAGAACATCATCATTACAGGCGCGGCTCAAGGAATCGGATATTTTCTCGTCAAGCAACTATTGGCAGAAAACTACAATGTTGCAGTTTTTGATATCAACATTGATCCGTTGATTGACATTGCTCGTCAATATTCTTCTCTTTTGCCAATCACATGTGATGTGAGAAGCTATGATCAGGTGAAGAGCGCCGTCCAGAAAAGCGTTGATGCCTTTGGAAGCGTTGATTGTGCAATTCATAATGCCTGCCGATGCACCTTTGATCCCATGGAAATGACCGCTGATGATGTTTACAAGGATGTTTTTGATGTCAACTATTTTGGCGCGTTACATTTATCTCGGGCGGTTATTCCGTTTATGCGCGCGCAGAAAAGCGGCAAAGTGATCTTTACAAGCTCAGGCGTTGGCATAATGGGGTTTATTAATATCAGCCCATACGCGTCCAGCAAAGGGGCAATCGAATCCCTCGCGAAGTGTCTGAACAACGAATATCGGAATGAGGGTATCCGGTTCCATCTTTTCCATCCTCCGTTAACGCGAACAAAGTCAGCCGAACCGCTGCCTGTTCCAAAGGAATTTATGGCTGATCCTGAGAGAGTTGGCACAGGACTGGCAAAAAACATTCGCAGGAAGAGTTTTGTCATCTGCCATAGCTTTGGACAAAGACTCCAAACGAAGATTTGCTACCTTGTTCCCGTAATAATGGGTCAATTGATGAGCAAAATGACAGAGGGGTATGCCGGTTCGGAACCTCCGGCGCAGCAATCGCAGTGATAATTACACATTGCTTGCTCTACAAGTTTTAGCAATCGAAGCAATTACGTGTAGCGACAAAAAACAAAAGCTCGGAAGAAGCAATGCCTCCACGCTTTTTCACGCAATAAAATTTGAAAGAGACTATAAACCAGCATCCTATCTACGCTCTTACCTGCCGCGTCATTGTTGCGCATTTTCGGGCATTACGTTATATAGCGGATATACTTCCGATACGAGAATGCTGCTTCTGCGTGCGCTGGTGGTCGATTCGATACTCCCCTTCGTGAAGATGTGAAAAAAAGAAACCCGAATGGAGGGAATGAGAACTGATCACGACGTGCGCATCTCACTTTGTGGTGGGTTTTGGAATTCCAAAAATAGCGAAAGACGCTCAGTCGGGGGAAAGAGCGTCTTTCTGAATGCATGGTATGAATCTCTTTAGGGATTGGGACATACCCGGGTAGGTAGGTTGTTTATACCATGCAAGCTTTTGTTTAATTGCATCATAGCAGGTTTTGATGAAAATTACCATGAAAAAATTGTGAAATTTGTATACGCAAGCCGCGTCCAAAAACAGACCGGGAAATCGTGGTTTTCGCCTGTTTTTCCTGCGCAGAGCTTGGTCTGTTCCGCGTGTTTTGCAACGGCTAATCAGCCGTGTTAACAGGAGCAGCAGGTTGATTGCTTTCCACTTTTACGGGGATGCCGAGCTTGACGAGCCGCGTGAAAAACACGCGCTCCAGAACCGGGTCCGTGATGGTGCGCGTAAAGCTGATGCGAAGCTTTCCGGCATAGGTCAGCATCGCGGCGCATACGCGATTGCGGTGCAGGGGGCCGATGATGACGTCGAGCCGGCGCACATATTGTGCCATTTCTTCCGGCAGCGTCGTGATGCCGAGGTTGCTGAGCGTCGAGGAGGAAAGCACGTCTCCGACCTGCGAGTAGATATATTTGAGCATGATATTCTTCAGAAACAGCGGCATCAGACGGACAAACACGTTCTGCTCGGATCGAACGTTCGTCGTGATCTTGACGTTCAACAGCTTTTTGGTCGCTTCCATCGCCATAGTGTGGTGCACGATCTGGAGCGTTTCTTCCAGCGAGTATTCTCCGAGGCGCGAATCGATACCGGGATTCACGTAGTTCGCGAAGTTCCTCAGTGTTTTGCTGGGGAACATATTCCGCAGATTGATCGGAACGTTGACCTTCACAGGGCGGTAGTTTCGCGTGTAGCGCACACGGGCGCGCTGTACCTCGTCTATGGATAAGATCAGGACTGCGGTCAGGTATTCCGTGACGCTGACGTTCTTTTCGCGTGCTTTGGCGAGAACTGTCGCCGCATCAACGGAGCCGGATGTGATGTGCACAAAACCGCTGTGCTCATACTGTCCCTTGATGTGATAGGCCTTCACTTCTTTTCGGGACTGCGTGATCCTGCCGGAATATTTCGCGAAGCTGTCTTCGGTTTCCTCGGGTCTGGGGCTTTCCTTGCAGTCCAGGATCCTGTCCCCGCGCGGTATGTTCGCGCCATACTTCAGCCGAAGGTATTCAGCGACAAGCGTCTGGAGAAACACAAGTCCGCCGGTGCCGTCCGTAAGCACATGGAAGAACTCCACCGCGATTCTATTTTGATAATATCGGGTGCGCAAACAGAATCTTCTGCTGTTGACAAACCGCATCCTGACGCAGGGGTTTGCAACATCCTCCTCGACAGGCGGCAGGTCGTCGCTATGCTCCAGATAAAACCAGAACAGGCCGCGCTTGAGCTTGCTTGCGTACAGCGGAATCCGTTTGAGTGCCCGCTTCTGGGCGGCCTCCAGAATATCCACGTCGATGGGTTCGGTCAGAGTAGCGGAGAGACGGAAGAGCGCGGTCCATCGGGTATTCATCGTGGCCGGATAGATCAAGGCCGCATTATCCAGTTTTGTCCAAAGCCGTGTTTTTTGCGAGTTTGACATATTTTGGTTCCTTTGCTCTGAAATCGTCCGTTTGCGAGAGACGGACGGCGGGAACTGTCGCACGTATCGAAAATATGCATCAGAGAATCTCTTATCTGTTGCACAGATAACATTATAAGGCATCATACTGCAAATAAGACTCAACGGATACCCCAAGTGGAAAAAGAATGAATTGACTACACTTTGCACAGAATACTACAATGAATTAATTGATGAAATGATAAAAGGAGCGCATGATGGAACAGAAGCGTGAAACAGGCGATCCAGTGCAGGATAGGCTTGCGCTCAATGAAGAGAACGTCCGGTTCCTGTGGTCGAAGACGTATAACACCGACGGTAAACCCGATTGGTCGCACATCTTCCCGTATTATCACGACGAAATCGTGTTTCAGGACACGATTCAGCGGATTGAGGGGAAAGCGGCGTTCATCGAGCTGTGCAACCGGCTGACGACCCGCTGCAAGCAGCTGCAGATGGATCTTGCAACCGTATTTGTCAAGGACAACGAGATCATGTTTGACTGGACGATGACTATGATGTTCACGAAGTTTCCGAGCACGCCGATCTACGGAAGCACAAAGCTTACGCTGGCTCCCGATGGCAGAATCATTCGCCAGCGGGACTACTATGACCTATGGGGCGATATCTTTAATGGGATTCCTTGGTTTAAGAAGCCATACCGCAAGTTTGTCCAGAAGAAATTCGGCTAATGTGACGCTTGGGAGTTCCGTGATAAAAGAAATCACCGGAAGTTTATCCGGAAGAAATTCGGTTGAGGTGACGCATGAAATACACGATGGAAGACCTCGCGTTCATCAAGAACGGCAGAGCGCAGCAGCACAAGAGCAGCGAACCCGTGACGTGCAAAGTCTGCGTCGTCACCGGCGCGACGTCCGGCGTAGGCTTAGAGGCGGTCAAACAGCTCGCGCAAGGCGGCGCGAAGCTCGTGCTCGTCGGGCGCAACCGTGAAAAACTGGAGCAGCTCAAGGCGCAGTTGGAGCGCGACTATGCGGCAACTCCGGATACCGTGATCGCGGATTTCTCGCGTCTTTCAGATGTGCGCCATGCGGCGAAGGAGATCAATTCGCGATACGATACGATCGACATATTGATCAACAGCGTGGGGATTCATTCCACCAAACGGCTCTTGAGCGAAGACGGGAATGAACTTGTGTTTCAGGTCAACCACTTAGCTCCTTTTCTCTTTACGATGTTGCTTTTAGACCGCGTGAAGAAAAGCGCGCAGGGCAGGATTATTCAGGTGAACTCAGAGGGGCATCGTTTCGGCGGACTGAAGATGAGCGACCTCGACTGGAGTAAACGCTTTTATATTGGACTCCGCTCATATGGCGCATCAAAAACAGCGCAACTGATGACGGTGATGACGCTCGCGGAGCGGCTCAAAGACACCAGCGTCACGATCAACGCCATGCATCCCGGCGGTGTTCGGACGAACATCGGCAGCAACAACGGCTGGCTCTACCGCGCGTGGCTGCACGGCGTGATCTGGCACTTTTTGAAAGACACGGCAATCTCCGGCGAGTCGCTGTATTATCTCGCCGCCGCGCCGGAGCTGAAAACAACCTCCGGCAAGTACTTTAACCTGACCATCGATGAAAAGCCGATGCCGCACGCGCTGGACGAAACCGTGCAGGAGCAGATCTGGGTCAAAAGCCACGAGCTCACGGGATTGGCGTTGTAAATACGTACTTCAATATCAAATATATACCTTATTGCAACGAAAAAAAGACATTTTCACACACCGGCGTCTTCATAAAGGCGCCGATATTTTTTAGTTGTGTTGAAAATGTGTGCTTATAACAGTCAAAACAAGAGAAATGTTGTGAAAAACCGTAAAAAATGCAAAAAAAATCTGTGAAATACACATAAATTGATGACAATTGTCTGATACGATGATTTTAGTCAAATCAGTAATATCATATCCATTCCGATCTACAACTGAAAAGAGGTGCTGTGAAATGAACAACGCTCAAAGCCGTTGCGCCGGCTGTCAACAGGACAGTGCGAAACCGTTCGTCGAACTCGACCACATCATCGATCTCTACCGGAACAAAGAAGGAAATCTCATCCAAATCTTACACATTGCTCAGGAACTCTACGGATATCTCTCATTGGAACTGCAACAGCATATTGCAGAAGCGCTGAACAAACCGCTATCCGAAGTTTCGGGCGTGGTGACATTCTATTCTTTCTCCACCAAGCCGCGCGGAGAACACACGATTCGCGTCTGCCTCGGTACGGCGTGTTATGTGCGCGGCGGGAAAAAGATCGTGGATGCGCTGCAAAAATCGCTTCAGGTGGATATCGGCGAGACGACCGCGGACGGCAAGTTCACCTTTGAGGTCGCGCGCTGCATCGGCGCCTGCGGGCTCGCGCCGGCGATGATGATCGACGATGTTGTTTATAAGCAGGTGAATATCAACAAGCTCGACGCGATTCTCTCGCGCTATTGAGAGGGGTGACTGTTTTGAGTGAAACTATGGTGAAATCGCTGCAGGATCTGGAGCAGATCAAAAAAGCATATCTGGACGAAACCGCAAAAAGCCGCTATCAGATTCTCGTCTGCAGCGGCGCGGGTTGCATCTCTTCCAACTGCGCGGAAGTACGGGACGCGGTCAAGGACGAACTAGGGCGCATCGGCATGCGCGAACAAGTCATCGTCCGCGAGACGGGCTGCATCGGCACATGCGCGGTAGGGCCCGTGATGCTGATTCTGCCGGAGCGCATCTTTTATACAAAACTCACGCCGCAGATTGCGCGTGCGATCGTGCAGAAGCACATCGGCCGCGGCGAGATCGTCGAGGCGTATACGTTCTACGATGAGTCGCTGAAGAAGCGGATTCCGAAGATCGACGATATCGATTTCTTTCAAGAACAGGTGCGAATCGCGCTGAGAAACTGCGGCGTCATCGAATATGACAGCCTCGACGCCTATATCAGCCGTGACGGCTACCTTGCCGCGGCGAAAGCGCTCAACGAGCGCACCACGCAGGAAGTCATCGACGAAGTCAAGCGCAGCGGTTTACGCGGGCGCGGCGGCGCGGGTTTCCCGACGGGCGTCAAGTGGCAGGCGGGGCACGATGCGCAGGGCGGCCAGAAGTACATCGTCTGTAACGCAGATGAAGGCGACCCCGGCGCGTTCATGGACCGCAGCATTCTCGAAGGCGATCCGAATACGGTCATCGAGGGGATGATGATCGGCGCTTATGCCATCGGCGCAACGAAGGGTTACGTCTATGTTCGCGCAGAATATCCGCTCGCCATTGAGCGGCTCGAAAAAGCGCTGGAAGAGGCGCGCGCGCGCGGAATCCTCGGCGAAAACGTGTTTGGTAGCGGGTTCAATTTTGATCTGGAAATCCGCATCGGCGCGGGCGCTTTCGTTTGCGGCGAGGAGACGGCGTTGATGGCGTCCATCGAAGGATGCCGCGGCGAACCGCGTCAGAAGCCGCCGTTTCCGTTCCAGAGCGGTCTTTTCGGGAAGCCCACGATCATCAACAACGTCGAAACCTACGCGAGCATTCCGGAGATTCTGCTGAAAGGCGGAGAATGGTACTCCTCCTTCGGCACGGAACGCAGCAAGGGCACGAAGGTATTCGCGCTCGCAGGCGACGTCGTCAACACCGGCATCATCGAGGTGCCGATCGGGAAACCCTTGGGTGATATCCTCTTCAACATCGGCGGCGGGTTGCGGGAACGCAGGAAGTTCAAGGCAGCGCAGATCGGAGGCCCCTCGGGCGGATGCGTGACGCGGGATAACCTCAACACGCCGACAGACTACGAATCTCTCGCATCGCTCGGCGCGATCATGGGCTCCGGCGGCTTGATTGCGATGAACGAGGACGCGTGCATGGTGGATACCGCGCGCTTCTTCATGGACTTCATCCGTGACGAATCCTGTGGAAAGTGCGCGGCCTGCCGCATCGGCACCACGCGCATGCTGGAGATTCTGGAGCGCATCACGAAGGGCGAAGGCGAAAAGGGCGACATCGAGCTGCTGGAAGAGCTGGGCGAGACCATCAAGGACACCGCGATGTGCGGACTGGGTCAAACCGCGCCGAATCCCGTGCTCTCCACCATCCGCTATTTCCGCGACGAGTACGAGGAGCACATTCGCGACAAATACTGCCGCTCCAGCGTCTGCTCGTCGATGTTCATCTCCCCGTGCGAAAATACCTGCCCCGCGAATATCAACGTGCCGGGGTATATGAGCCTCGTCGCCGCCGGCCGGTTCATCGACGCGTATAACCTCATCCGCCAGGAGAATCCATTCCCGGCGGTCTGCGGGCGCATCTGCACGCATCCCTGTGAGGCGAAGTGCCGCAGGCGCACGCTGGATGAGGCGGTTTCCATCTGCGAGATCAAGCGCTTTGTTGCGGACTATGCATATAAGCACGAAGAGCCGTACGCCGCTGAGCTCGTATTCCCGAAAAACGGGAAGAAGGTCGCCATAGTCGGCGCGGGCACATCGGGACTGACTTGCGGACACTATCTCGTGAAGATCGGCTATGAAGTCGATGTTTACGAGTCCGAATCTGTCGCGGGCGGCGTGCTTGCTTTCGGTATCCCGGAATACCGGCTGCCCAAGAAGGTGCTGCAGCACGAGATCGACCTCATCGCGCAGTCGGGCGTCAACATCCACCTGAACACGCAGGTCGGAAAAGACATCACCTTTAAGGCGTTGCAGGCGCAGTATGACGCGGTCTATATCGCGACCGGCACGCAGTTTCCGGAGAAAGTCAATATCCCGGGAGAAGGGCTCTCGGGCGTCATTCACGGCATCGACTTCCTCAAAAACGTCAACCTCAAGCGGGAGATGGTGCTCGGCAAAACCGTCGCCGTCATCGGGGGCGGTAACACCGCAATCGACTCCGCGCGCACGGCGATGCGCTTGGGAGCTGAACGCGTGATGATCCTCTACCGCAGAACGCGGGACGCCATGCCCGCGAGCAATGAAGAGGTACAGTCAGCGCTGGACGAAGGCGTGGAACTGATGGAGCTCGTTGCCCCGATGCGCTTCCTTGCGAACCGAGCCGGAAAAGTCTGCAAGATCGAATGCCAGAGGATGAAACTTGGAGATTTCGATAAGAACGGCCGCCGCAAAGCGGTTCCGATCGAAGATTCCAATTATATGATCGAAGTGGACGCGGTCGTTCCGGCGGTGAGCCAGTATTCCGATCTTCCGTTCATCAAAAAGAGCGAGATTGGCGTAACCAACTGGGGTACATTTGTCGTGGACTACGAAACCATGATGACCACAATGCCCGGCGTGTTCGCGGGCGGCGACGTTGTCCGCGGGCCTGATACCGTGATCCAGGCGATTGCGGACGGCAAGAACGCCGCAGTCTCCATCGATAAATATTTGGGCGGAAAAGGAAAACTGAACAAAGGCGCCGAGATCGAGATCCCGGATCAGTTCAGCGACGACGAGATTGTCGAGCACAAGCGATTTGAGATTGAAGAACTCGACATCGAGAAGCGCAAGACATCGTTTGATGAAGTCGTGCTGGGCTACCACAAGCTCAGGGCGATGGCAGAGGCGATGCGTTGCCTGCATTGCGACAGGAGGTAGGTGACCGATATGAAACATATAACCGTCAACGGCAAACCATATGAAGTAGAGGATGATCTGACCATCATCGAGGCTGCAAAAAAACACGGCATTCAAATTCCGAGTCTGTGCTATCTTGCAGGCGTGCATGAGTTCGGCTCGTGCCGGATCTGCGTGGTTGAGGTGGAAGGTGCAAAGACTCTTGTGCCGTCCTGCATGACTAAGGTCTCCGAGGGAATGGTGATCCTGACTAACTCCGAGCGCGTGCGCAGAGCCAGAAAAGTGCTCTACGAGCTGCTTCTTTCCGACCACTCCAAGGACTGCCTGAGCTGCAAGCGCAACCAAAGCTGCGAACTGCAGGCGCTCGGCAAGCAGCTGGGCGTAGAAGCGACCCGCTTTGAGGGCACGCGGAGCGAATGTGTGATCGATGTTTCGACCTCCATCACGCGGGATATGTCCAAGTGCATTCTCTGCCGCCGCTGTGTCACCGCCTGCAACGATATTCAGGGTGTCGGCATCATCAACGCACAGAATCGCGGCTTCGAGACCGTGATCGCGCCCGCGATGGAACTCGCTATCGGCAGTGTGAACTGCGCTTTCTGCGGCCAATGCACGGTCGTCTGCCCGGTCGGCGCGCTCAAAGAGACGGATTCGATTCAGACTGTATGGGAGGCGATCAACGACAAAAACAAGCGCGTGATCGTGCAGACCGCGCCCGCTATCCGCGTTGCTATCGGCGAGGAGTTCGGTAACCCGCCCGGCTCGCGCGTCACGGGAAAACTTGCGGCAGCGCTGAAAAGACTCGGCTTTGACGATGTGTTTGATACGAACTTCGCCGCCGATTTGACCATACTCGAAGAAGGAACCGAGCTGCTCTCGCGCGTGAAGAGCGCGTTGACGGGCGGAGAAGCGGTGCTCCCGATGATCACGAGCTGCAGCCCTGGCTGGATCAAGTACGTCGAGCACGCCTATCCCGATTCACTCGGACACCTCTCGACATGCAAGTCTCCGCATACCATGCTCGGTGCGCTGGCGAAATCCTACTACGCGGGCAAGATCAAGCGCGAACCGAAGGATATCTTCGTGGTGTCGATCATGCCGTGCACGGCAAAAAAGAGCGAGATTGTTCGTCCCGAGATGACGAACGACGGTCATGCAAACGTAGACGCCGTGCTTACCACGCGCGAGCTGGCGAATATGATCCGCGAGATGGGCATCGACTTCAACAATCTGCCGGACGAAGAGTTTGACAACCCGCTGGGTATGTCCACGGGCGCCGCGGATATCTTTGGCATTACGGGCGGCGTGATGGAAGCTGCGCTGCGAACCGTTTACGAACTTGTTACGGGTCGCGAACTGCCGTTTGACGGGCTTCATGTGACGCCCATCGTAGGGTTTGATCAGGTCAAAGAAGCCGCGCTGACCATTACCGACACGCTGCCGGACTATCGTTTCCTCGAGGGCGTGACGGTACGTATCGCGGTCACGAGCGGACTTGCGGGTGCGAACAAGCTTATGGAGCAGATCAAAAAGGGCACCTCGCCTTATCACTTCATCGAGGTGATGGGCTGCCCCGGCGGCTGTATCATGGGCGGCGGACAGCCACGGTCGGACGATCCGGACGTGCGCAATAAGCGTCTGCGCGGTTTATACACCGAAGACGAAATGAAGGTGATGAGAAAATCACACGAAAACCCGTTCATCACACAGCTTTACGCAGAGTATCTGGAGCATCCAAACGGGCATAAATCACATGAATTGCTGCACACGCATTATGTGCGGCGCGGCACGTTCAACGAACTAACGCAGGAGCGGTTCGACCTCGGGGTCACGCTGGCGGAGAAGAAGCGCGATTTTGCGGCGCAGGCAATCAACGCAGCCGCCCGCGCGGAGCAGGCAAAAGCGCGTTCGGAGAACGAATCCGTCCGCGTGCTGGCGCTGGAGGCGGAGAACGCGCGACTCAAGACGGAGCTGGAGGACGTCAACGAAACGGTCGGCTTCTTCAAGAGCGTAATTGCAGATTACGCAAGCCGCAGCAGATAAGCGTTCTTCGGAAGAACTATTGTACTGGATCGCGGGAGCTGCAGACGAAGCGGCTCCCGCAGTTTTTGTGTGTATGGGAGCAGTATGACGGCGGATACGCAGGTGCGGAAAAAATCGGTTGCCATTTGGCTTGAAACCCCGCATGAAGCAGGATAGAATGGTAATAAGTCTGCTCTCTTGTACATACCGGAGGATAACACATGAACTCGGATATCCGGCTCCTGATCGTCGATCCAAGCAGCGCCATACGCGCAGAAATCCGGCAGCTCGCCGTTTCGCAGGGGTATTCCTTCGACGAGGCGGCGGACGGCATTGCCGCACTCAAGTTCTTCCGCCGCAACGATTACAATCTCATCGTGATGGATACCGACCTGCCGGAGCTCGACGGCGGAAACGTCTGCCGCCAGATGCGCAAGGTGTCCGAGGTGCCGATTCTATTTATCAGCGCAAGAACGGCAGAGCAGGACCGCCTTTGCGCGTTTGAAATCGGCGCGGACGACTTCATCGCCAAACCGTTTTATCCGCGGGAGCTGCTTGCACGAATCAAGGTGTTTCTCTACCGCACAGGCAGCAAAACCAAATGTGTCGCCGATAAAATCACTTTCAGCGGCTTATTTATCAACACCGTTTCGCGCGAGGTGATGGTTGACGACCGTTCTGTGCAGCTCACACCGAAGGAATACGATCTGCTGTTTTTTCTCTCACAAAATCCGAACAAGGCATACTCGCGTGAGGCGCTGTTGAACGAAGTCTGGGGCTATTGCTTCACGGGTTCGGATCGCACGATCGATACGCATATCCGAACCCTGCGCGATAACATCCGCCCGTACGACAGCTATATCGTCACCGTTTGGGGGTTCGGGTATAAGTTTGTAGTTTAGCGCAAAAGTTCGGTTCAAAAAATGAAAAATGCCCGGACGCGGGCAGCTGCGTGTTGAAACGGTGATTGCTGATAGATCATTGCTTTTATTAGTAGTTTTATGAAACGATGGAACCTTCTGTCGCATCGTAATGTGCATACAATGATACGCCTATTAGCGTTGATTGAGGACGAGCAGTATTCCGTTTAGGTCGCCTGGAAGACAAAGTCAATATCCGAGACGATTTTGGGATCCAAGAGATGCGCTTCAACCATCCTGTTCACTTCTGCCATTGCACCCACATGATCCATAGCGTTTCGATAAGGCCGAAGTTCGCGCAATGCCTGATAGATATCAAGACATGCTAGGAGCCTGGAACTGAAATCGATGTCTTTTGCACACAATCCGTTGGGATAGCCGGAGCCATCCATTTTTTCATGATGATTGCCGATCCAAATCGCAATTTCCTCAAAACCGTTTACGTGTTGCAAACACTCTCTGGCAATCCAGGGGTGTTTTTTTATTTGCAGGAATTCCTCTTCGGTCAAACTGCCTGGTTTATCGAGGATTTTATTGCTTACTACCAACTTGCCGAGATCGTGCAAATCAGCGGCAATAAGCAACTTCTGTGTTAAGAAGACGTCTAAATGATAATAATCGGCCATTTTTGCGATTTTCTTGGAAAGACCGAGGGAGTGCTCCTGCGTAAATTTTGATTTTGCATCGATAATTCTCGAAAACGTCTTGGTAATCGTTCGTATTTCGGTCATGTCAAAATCTTTGTCCTGATGAGGGGTCTCTTCTTTTAAACTTGCATCAATCCGCTCGTTTGACAGATTATTCCAGAAGTCGTGGCTTTCAGCAAGCTTCATAAAAACATCCGCTAACTCAGGCGAAAAAAAGGAGTTCTTGTGCTCAGCCACAAACGTTTGTATAACACTTCTGTTTTCAAAGGCAATACGCAGATCGAAAGTTAGATCCAGCGTATCCGCCAACGCGATTATTTGCGCCAGAAACGGGATTTCTGACTGCTTGAGCCCGAAGAAACCGGAGCCGTCGTACTTTTCGTGATGATATAGGATGATGTGCCGCGGATTGGTAAGAAAAGGGAATTGCTCCAGGTTATCATCCCCAATGATGCAGTGTTCTTTTCTGCTTTCAATCAAATTGATTTTGTCTTTTGTGGTTCCTGCAAGGTTATCATGCAGGACTTTTAAACTTGCACCATTGTCATGCAGGAGCGCCAGAGATGCTATGTCAAAAATCTCAGGATCACTCAGTTGGAGCGCTTTTGCGATTCTGATGGATATAAAGGCGATTCTTTTTGAGTGATTTGTCGGAATACCAAAAAGATCGATCTCAATTATGTCGAGCAAGTTGGCGACAGCGCTGAGAAATTCGTTTAGATTAAACTTCATCAGGATGGCTCCTTACGAAAAAATCATGAGCATTTCGGATGATTTGAACAGGTTGAAATACTATATTGTGCATATGTTGTACTTTGTGAGTTTAGATAATTATAACAGACTGTGAATGAAATACCAAACGGACAACATTGAATTGTTGTTTTTGCAATTTTATAATAGCAATCTGTCTCGTACGATGACGATCTGTTCCCGAAAAAAGTTCGCACAAAAAGAAGAAAGAACGTAAAATCAGAAAATAGAGAGGTGTACGAAATGAAGAAGACCAATAATCCTGAGGAATAGATCGCCTTTGTGCGGGGGCAGGCAAATGGACGCGCCGTTAACAGAGGTGTGACGGGAATCTGAGATCGCGGAGCAGACGTTATACGCGTCAAAAGACTGTACAAGCAAGAAGGATTGAGCCTGAGAAAAACCGTCCTGCTGTAAGAAACCAGCGTTTTAAGCCTCCTGAGAGATGCGCATCGGCGATGAACGCATGCCGGTGTATGGACTTCGTATCGGAACAATTGTACAATGGAAAGCGATTCAGGACGCTGAAGGTGCGGGACACGCTCAGTAAGGATAGTTCGGAAGTCAACGTGGAAAAGTCGATCAAGAACGAACAGGACTGCGAAGAAATGGGGCAGTTTGATCGTCAACGCTTCGTAGCCGGAAAGGGAAACCCACATGACCGTGCTTCAGGGAGAGCCGCTATATTTAACAAATGAATGCATCCAGTCCTTTCAGCGGGTAACGAAGCTGGGATGTATTCTTTGCGCGCCAAATGGGAATGTGATTGAGGAAGTCGGATACAGCGTAAAGCGCTGCGAACTTTGCAGCGTGCTCGGATGTTCGCAGGATGTTTGCGTGGTTTCGCGCTCACGCGCGTGGCGAGAGGCGGAGCGGTTTGGCGGGAAGTACATCTA
>PNNR01000043.1 GCA_013824375.1 Clostridiales bacterium | reverse complement strand
AAAACGTGCTGACAAAAACGCTGGTAGAACTCGCAAGCCGCGCGTTATAGGAGCGTCCGATGACGATTAAAAAGCCCGCACCAAATACGGCGAGCACGGGCCAGAGAGAGAACCCGTCGTTCATCATCCACATGATGCCGCCGAGAACGAGCAGTATGCCGGGGACCTGATATGCGCGGAAGGGGTGCTTTCTCATGCCGAACAGACCAAACTGATCCGTCAGCACGCCCGCGATGCTCATGCCGAACAAGCTAACCGCGAGAATCGCAGAAACGCTGATCTTGCCGAACGCGAAGTTG
Source organism: Clostridiales bacterium (assembly GCA_013824375.1). Classification (GTDB taxonomy): domain Bacteria; phylum Bacillota; class Clostridia; order Christensenellales; family CAG-138; genus UBA7703. The sequence goes on along the minus strand of PNNR01000043.1, from coordinate 17,159 downwards.
GTGCTCGCGGTAGTCGCAACGCCCAGCACGCCGCCGAGGTAGAAATACCACGGATGCCGCTTGGCAAACGGTTTCTCGCGGCGGAAGATGATGATTGAGCTAATGAGGATTAAGCCGACGATGTGAATGATGACCGCGGCGGAATAGACGCCATAAAGCGTCGTCAAGCCGCCGTTGACGGTGATCATCACGGCGACGAGGATGCCGATGAATAAGGAAATCAGATAATACATGCTGGGGTTGCTCCGTGTCAAAGTTCGCCTAGCAGCGCGTTTTCTGATTCGCCCGCTGCGATGGATGACACTCTGAGTATAGTGCGGATGCTTGACGCGGCATATGACATGTGTCACACTAAGTAAATATTAATCTCGATGGGAGAACCGCATGCTAAAGCAGAAATTGCCCGCGCAATATACGCCCGCGCTCGCGGAATACGGCCTGGACTGGCTGGATCTTTCTGCCACCCAGCTGATTCGCTATGAGCGCGGCGAATGGATGCTGCTCGCCGAACAGGAAATCCCATATCTGTATATCCTGCTCTCCGGCAAAGCGAAGGTCTGCATGAGCGACGAAAGCGGCAGAAACCTACTGTTGTGCTACTACGTCTCCGAAGGCATCATGGGTGATATCGAGCTGATGATGGGACGACGGGAGGCGATCTCCTCCGTGCAGGCGGTGTCTCCCGTTGTCTGCATCGGTCTTCCGCTGCACGTGTATGCAAACGAGCTGCTCTCGCACCTGCCGTTCGTGTTGCGCGTCGCCAAGGGGCTTTCCGTCAAGCTGCACGCAAGCGTTTCGAGCACGACGGAGATCATTCTCCGCCCGTTCGAGGCGCGGTTGGGCACATATCTCTTGCATGGCGCACAGGGAGGCGTGTTTTCCGAACGTCTGACGGACGTCTCCGAGCAGCTTGGCGTGAGTTATCGCCATCTCCTGCGCTCGCTTAAAGCACTCTGCGAAGAAGGATTGCTGGGAAAGCGGCCCGACGGTTATCACATTCTAAACGTAGAACGACTGCGCGAAAAAGCCGCCAGATAATCCGGCGGCTTATTACGTTGTCTGGTTCGGAATCTTAGACGCTCGGTTTGATCGCGCGGGTGGCGACAAACGTCGGAATGTTCATCTCGTGCAGTTTGCCGTATCCGTTGACGTCCTCAAAAAGATGTGTCAACACGAACCCCGCCTTGAGTTGACCGCCGACCTGTTCCTCAAGCGTATGGGAAAACTGTACGCCGGAATCGGTTCTCTCCAGCTCCTCCAGCAAAGCGGGATCGTTCAGCGGGTCAAACGGCAGACTGTGCGTAAAAACCGTTTCTTCTTCATTAAAGATGAAGTTGATGCCGTTGTCCAGCCCCGCGAGCAGCACGCCGCCGGACTTGAGGATGCGGTAGCATTCGCGCCAGAGCGGCTCGACTTCGCGGATATAGCAGTTGGAGACCGGATGCACGATGATGTCGAACGATTCATCCGCAAACGGCAGGGGCTTGGACATGTCCGCGCGCACGATGTCGATTGTGTACCCTTCGCGCCCGGCTACCATCCGCTCGCTTTCGAGCTGCCGCTCGGAATAGTCCAGCACGGTGCAAACAGCGCCCGCCGCCGCAAAGAGCGGCATCTGCTGGCCGCCGCCGCACGCAAGGCCGAGTAGCTTCTTTCCCCTGAGGTCAGGGAACCAGTCCCGCGGAACGGACTTCGTCGGCGTGAACACGATACTCCAGTCGCCTTCCTTTGCCGCGAGAAACTGTTCGTGTGTGATCGTCTGGCCCCATTCCCAGCCGTTTTCGACCCAGCGGTCGATGGTTTTGGCGTTCACGTCCTGATAGGATTCTTTCATATTAAGATTTCTCCTATGCCGTTATTCCGTCATGGTTGGTCAAATCTGTTCCGGCTCTTGCGGCTCTTTTTTCGCGAGATCGGTCTCCATAGAGGCATACAGCCCGCCGGATGTGTGTCTGCCTGCGCCGACTGCTGGATGAAACGCGCCGGGGGAGCAGACATCTTCATCCGTCTCGGGAATGCTGCCGAGATTCAGCGCGCCGCGGTTGACACAAGAATCGTATTTTCCCCGCTCCTTGGGGCGCGGTTCCGTGCCGACGAGGGCAAACACACCGTAGGACGCGAATATCATCAGGATCGGCACACCCAGCGCGCGCGTGATCATCTGCCGGTCACTGAATAGATGCGTCACCGCCCACACGAGGAACACCCAAAGCAGCAGATCCCCCGCACCGCCGCGCCGCCGCAAGAGACCTCCGATCCACGCAAAGAGGAAGATTGCCGCGATGTAGAAAAAGTCCGTCAGGCGAATCGAAGCGGCAAACGGCCGAAGCTGCGATGAGGAGAATGCCGCGGACGACGTCCCCGCAAGCAGGGAATCGTCCTTTTCCAGCCAGAGCTGCGTGAGGTTTGCATCCAACCGCACGGGCTTGCCGACGAGATTATACCCCTGCTTCAACGCTGCCCAATCCAGCGAATCCAGTATTGCCTCACCCTCCCGCGCCTGCTCAACGGCGCCCGTCGCATTCACAGCGGAGAGGTTTTCGTCAAGCCTTCCCCACTCAGGCGAGGAAAAAACAAACGTGAAGAGCGAGAAAAACACAGCACAAAATACAAGCGCGATGAGGACGAGCCGTAACGGTTCCTTTTTAATACGAAACGATGAGAGCAGCAACACCGCCCAGAACACGCCGAATGCGAGGGCAACGACCCATGCGGACGCCAACGTGATCGCGCATATGGCGAGCGAAAGCGCGCTCAGCGCGGCAAACGCCGCCGCGCGTCCGCGCCGGAGCGCGGAGAACGCGATCATTGCAAACAGCACTGCAAGCAGCGCAAAGAGAATCACGATCTGCGCGACCGGTTGAGAAAGACACAGCACAATATTGGCAGGATACAGCGCAAACAGGAGTCCCGCTGCAGGCGCGCTGCCGTCGTCAAAGCGACGCGCGATGAGATAGAGCACCGCGGCCGAAAGCGAGGGAATCGCGCAGAACAGGATCGACACGAGATTTTCCGGAAGCACAAACGCGGCGAGGTTCAGAGATCCGAACACCTCTCCGCCGAACGCGGGCGCGCGCAGCGCGAGCAGCGCCACCGCACGCAGAATCAGCGCAACGAGGAAGACGCCGACCGCCCAGAGCGCGGGCATGCGCTTCACACGGCAGTTTGCCCAGCGGATCGTCAGCACCACGAATACGGCGAGAACAACATAGCAAAGCACAAGCCAGCCGAACTGCGGCGTGTTCAACAGCTCCGTGCGCAACAGATAGGCAAAGTGCTTGTAGCGGATGATGCTATATCCGATCAGCACGAGAAATACGACTGTGATGATCATCGACACCGCTCTGGCAAGCCCCTTCCTGCCGCCGCGGTCGAAAAACAAACTGTTCGGGCGCATGCACCGCTCCTTTTCCGGGTCTGCTTGCGAGACCATTTAGTTGTAGTATAGTGGGTGTAACGCTTCAGCGTCAAACGCTGTCTTTCTCCGGTCTGTGCGCTTATCACGTAGGGCCAGCCCTCTGCGAATTGCTTTTTTACCAAAGTTTCGTTATACTAATAAGTACTTTTTGAGTGAATCGTGGAGGTTTTTTCGTATGCATTCAGATATCGCAATCATCGGCGGCGGCCCTGCCGGACTCACCGCTGGATTATATGCCGCGCGCGGCGGCGCAAGCGTCACCCTCTATGAGGAACTCTTTCCCGGCGGACAGATCGCAAAGACGCCGCTGGTGGAAAACTACCCCGGTTTTCCGGACGGCGTGGTCGGCTACGAGGTCGGCGCGCTGCTGCAAAAGCAGGCGGAAAAATTCGGGCTGAAGGTCGAATACGCGGGCGCTACGGGGCTCGTTCTCGAAGCGAACCCCAAACGCATTCTCCTGCCCGACCGCGAGGACACGGCAACAGCCGTCATCCTCTGCATGGGCGCACACGCACGCTCCCTCGGCATCCCGCGCGAAGACGAGCTCTCGGGCGCGGGCATCAGCTATTGCGCAACCTGCGACGGCGCGTTTTTTAAGGAAAAAGCGGTCGCGGTGGTCGGCGGCGGAGACACCGCGGTGTCCGACGCGCTGTATCTGTCCCGTTTCTGTACAAGCGTCACCATCGTGCACCGCCGCGACGAATTCCGTGCGGCAGCGGTGCTGGTGGAAAAAGCGAGGACCGTTCCGAACATCCACTTTGCGCTTTCCTGTGTGCCTGTCTCCCTGATCGGAGAAAAACAGGTGGAAGGGCTTGAAATTCAGGATAAAAAAACAGAACAGAAACGCGTGCTGCCCGTCTCGGGCGTGTTCGTCGCGGTCGGCATCTCGCCGCAGAGCCAACTCGTCAAGGGCGTCGTCAACATGAACGAAGGCGGCAGCATCCTCACCGACGAGCTGATGAAAACCAACATCCCCGGCGTCTACGCCGCGGGCGATATCCGCAACACGCCGCTTCGTCAGGTGATCACCGCCTGCGCAGACGGCGCGATTGCCGCCACCAGCGCGCTGGAATTCATCTCCTGCCATTGATGCGGGCGTGTTCCGCAGCGTGCGGAAAGCAATCTGACGAAACAGGAGAAGATCAATTCTATGGGTAGACTTTTTGGAACCGACGGTGTGCGCGGCATCGCAAACCGCGACCTGAGCTGCGAACTTGCGTTCAAGATCGGCGCGGTGGGCGCTTATGTACTCACCAACGAAGTGCATTCCCCGCGCATTTTAATCGGCATGGACACCCGAAAATCCGGGCCCATGCTGGGAGCTGCGCTTTCCGCGGGCATCTGCTCCGTCGGCGGCGACGTGCTGGATGTCGGCATACTGCCCACGCCCGCGATGGCGTATCTCGTCCGGCTGTATGAAGCGGACGCGGCGGTGATGATCTCGGCCTCCCATAACCCGATGGAATACAACGGCATCAAGTGGTTCGACAAGAACGGCTTCAAACTCTCGGACGAGATTGAAGACCGCATCGAGACTATCATCCAGAACGGCGAGGAGCTGCCCCGCCCCGAAGGGCGCGACGTCGGCCGCGTGATCTCCGCCGTCCGCGCGAAAAAGGACTACTGCGACTACCTCGTGGAGCAGTCGGAGTATCGTTTTGAGGGACTGCGAATCGTGCTCGACTGCGCGCACGGCGCATCGTCGTTCATCGCGAAGGAAGTGTTCGAGCGCCTCGGCGCGGAAGTCATTGCGAAATCCTGCGCGCCCGACGGCATCAACATCAACGACCACTGCGGCAGCACGCACCCCGAGCGGCTGCAGGAGATGGTGGTCAACTACGGCGCGGATCTCGGATTCGCGTTCGACGGCGACGCGGATCGATTGATCTCCTGCGACGAATACGGCAACATCGTGGACGGCGACCAGGCGATGGGAATCCTTGCCATCCACATGCACGGCAAGGGCACACTGGCGAAAGACACGCTGGTTTTGACCGTGATGAGCAACCTAGGCCTCAAAAACGCGCTCAAGGATGCGGGCATCAGCATCGTCGAAACGAAAGTCGGCGACCGGTACGTGCTCGAAAGCATGCTCCAAAACGGCTACTCCATCGGCGGCGAACAGAGCGGACACATCATCCAGCTCACGAAAAACACCACCGGAGACGGCATCATGAGCGCGATTGCACTGCTGGGCGTCGTTGCGGAGACGAAAAAACGCCTGAGTAAACTCGCAGCACAGATTCCGCAATATCCGCAGGTACTGGTCAACGTCACCGTTGAAAACGATGTGAAAGCCGCCTCGCTGGCGGACACGGAACTCTCCGCGCTCACAAAGGAGATCGAGGGCAAGCTCGGTAAAAACGGGCGTGTGCTCATCCGTGCAAGCGGCACGGAGCCGCTCGTGCGCATCATGATCGAAGGGCAGGACGAGCAGTCCATTCTCGATCAGGCGCTCGCGCTTGCGCACATCATCGTGCGCAAGTACAACGGCAAGATCCGCACCTGATGCTCACGCGCGCGCAAAAAACCGAAGCACTTGCGATCCTGCTTGCGACGTATCCAGCCGCGAAACCCGCGCTGGATTTCACGTCCCCGTTTGAGCTGCTGGTCGCGACCATCCTCTCCGCGCAGAGCACAGACGTGATGGTGAACAAATGCACGCAAGAACTGTTCCCCGTGGCCAACACGCCGGAGCAGATTGCCGCGATGACGGAGGAGGAGCTCTTCCCCTACATCAAGCGTTGCGGCTTTTTCAACACGAAAGGGCGGCACATCCTCGAGACCGCGCGCATCCTCGTTGCCGAGTTTGGCGGAGAGGTGCCCGCAAACATCGAGACGCTGCAAACCCTGCCGGGCGTAGGCAAAAAGACTGCGAACGTGGTCGCAAGCAACGCCTTCGGCATCCCCGCAATCGCGGTCGATACGCACGTGTTCCGCGTCAGCAACCGCATCGGCTTAGCCGACGCGAAGAACGTCGAGAAGACCGAGGAACAGCTGCAAAAAGCGATACCCCGCGAAGACTGGACAGCGGCGCACCACTGGCTCATCTATCACGGCAGGCAGATCTGCGACGCGCGAAAGCCGAAATGCGACATCTGCCCGCTGAATCACCTCTGCCTGTATGTAAAGGCTGGCGATCAGGCGAAGAAACCCGCGGCGAAGAAGCCCGCGACCAAAACGAACAGGAAAGATTAGGTTACACCATGCAATTTGTCGATAAGGCGCGCATCATCGTCAAGGCCGGCAACGGCGGAGACGGGCACGCATCCTTCCACCGTGAAAAATATGTGCAGCAGGGCGGGCCGGACGGCGGCGACGGCGGTCGCGGCGGCGACATCGTGTTCTTTGCCGATCCGCAGATGTCCACGCTGCTGGACTTCAAGTTTCAGCGCTTTTACCGCGCGGAAAACGGCGGCGCGGGCGGGGCTGCTCTTTGCACGGGCAAAAACGCCAAGCCGCTGGTGATTCGCGTGCCCGTCGGCACCATCGTGCGGGACGTCGAGAGCGGCGCCATCCTCGCGGACATGAGCGAAGGCAACAAGGAACGCATCATCCTGCACGGCGGACGCGGCGGCAAGGGCAACGCGCGCTTTGCGACCGCGACGCATCAGGCGCCGCGCTTCTCGCAGCCGGGCATCAAGACCGTGGAGTATGAAATCGAGCTGGAGCTCAAGTCCATCGCGGACGTCGGCCTCGTGGGGCTTCCCTCCGTCGGCAAATCCACGATTCTTTCCGTGCTCACGGCGGCAAAGCCGAAGATCGCGGCGTATCATTTCACCACGCTTTCCCCGAACCTCGGCGTGGCAACCCGCCACAACCGCTCGTTCGTACTCGCGGATATTCCAGGGCTGATCGAAGGCGCGGCGGAAGGCGCGGGTCTTGGCCACGACTTCCTGCGGCACATCGAGCGCACGCGCATGCTGGTGCATGTCGTGGACATCTCCGGCAGCGAGATGCGCGATCCCGTGGAAGATTATCAGAAGATCAACGATGAGCTAACCAAATTTTCGCCGATGCTCGGCGAGATTCCGCAGCTCGTCGCGGCGAATAAGACAGACCTGCCGGAAGCGGAAGAGAACCTGAAGCGGTTCATGGAAGCCTATCCGAACGCGGAAGTGTTCCCCGTTTCGGCGGCGACCGTGCAGGGCTTTGAAGCGCTATTGGACCGCGTCGTGCAGGTGCTGGATACGCTCCCGCCCGTGCTGCGTTATGAGGAAACCGAGCTTGCGGAGATGACCGGCTATGAAAGCGGGTTCCATATCAAGCGCGGCGACGACGGCGTGTTTGACGTCACCGGCGGCGAGATTGAAAAGCTCCTCGACTCCACCAACCCGGACGACGAGCTCTCCATGCGCCGTTTCCAGCAACTGCTGGTCAAAAACGGCATCATCGCGGCGCTCCGCGAAATGGGCGCAAAAGACGGCGACAGCATCCGCCTCGGCGAATGGGAGTTCGATTCGTGGACTAGTTTGACCTTGGAGGAAGTCGCGTTGCAGAACGCGGCTTTTTATTATAAGTGTTGATCTTTTTTCGAAAATTTCGTTTTGGGCAGCCGGCGCACGAATGGATTTGTCTAGCGAACGAGCCGATTTTAAACCTCGTTATGATAAAGCGAAAAGTAAAGCGGGTGGTTTACGATGAAACGAAAACTATTCACGGGGATCATCGGTGGCTTAATAGGCTTTATAGTCGGAGCGATCGGCGGCGGTTACATCGGATTCGTCGTGGGCGGGACTTTTTTAGGCGGCCTTGAGATTTATAAACACACCGGATTTGAGGGATACGAATTAGCCGCATACATCGGGGTTGTCATCGGCACCATCGCAGCAAGCATATCAGGAGCTTTCCTTGCGTTGAAGATTCACGCGAATGCGGAGAACAAAAAGCAATAGCGTAAATTATAAAGTGTCGTTCCCGCCATCTTCTAAGCAAATGCCCGCCTCGCGGCGGGCATTTTTGCGCCTAACTGCCTCAGCGTTTCAGACCGTTCCGATTCTATCGATAAGAAGCATATCTCCTTTTTTGTTGTTAGATAGATTGGTTATTCCTCGTCCCTGTACTCCGGGATTCGTTTTTGCGTCGCTAAGTCGTATTTGTTGATGCACAGCGGGCGCAGTTTATATGTCAGTACCACGCTGGACTTAACGTATTCGTTATAAAACGCTTTTTTTATGCGGTCCATGACGAGCCTGCCCGTCTCATACGTGACGGAAGGCAGCAGCACGACGTATTGCATGACGCTGTAGCGGGAGATTGTGTCGCCGCGGCGAAGGTTTGTTTGCGAAACGCGCAGCAGCTGCTTCATGATGTTATCCAGCACGAGATTGTCAAACCGCTGCTCGTAGGTGTTGCTGATGGTTAGAAGCGCTAAGAACATCGTGCCGTTGTAGCGTTCGAGCATGCGGCGCTGCAGCTGGTAGATTTCTTTGAAAATTTCGTATTCGCAAACGAACGCACCATGCCCGTCGGGGTCTTCTTCGAGCACATTCTGTACTTTCTCAATATCTGCTTCCATCTCCTGATCCGCCTGTACAATGAGTTTGTACACCGCGCGGATTTCGCCGGAGGGCTGGATGCCGAGCTGCTTATAGTGCAGATCGGTCGCAAAATAGTATTGCGAGAGAGCCTCACGCTTTTTACCCGTCTTGACCAGCGCCATCATGAGCTCCAGATGCAGCCGCTCGTCAAACATATCCACGTCCATAGCTTTGCGGCAGACCTGAACGATCACGTCGTACTCTTCCTCAACCTTTAGAAGGTCTAGCAGGGTAAACACACTCTCTAAAAACAGATCATGATAATATACACTCTTGGGTACTACCCACATCTCCTCCGCAGAGTTTGTGAGCAAAGGCCCTGTATAGATCTGCAGCATCTGCAAATACCGCTCAATGCACTCGCGGTTGCTCATGCTGGGCGTGCGTGCTTCCTGACACAACCGCTCAAACTCAAAGACGTCGATCTCGCAATCAAGGCGCGGGTTCCACTGATACGCACCGCGCGCAGTCAGGATGGAATCCGCCAGTTCCGGCAAGTTGCTCTGTTCCACCAACGCACGGTAACGATGCAGTAGCGTTCGCAATGCGGTGGCAGGATTGCGGTTCTCCTTATCTGACCAAAGCATCTCCAAGAGTTCCTCGTGCGGAACTGCCCGATCTTTCTTGAGGATCAGGTATTCGAGAAACTGGCTCGTCTTTTTAGCCTGGCGAAGCTGCGTGAGCGCAACGTTTCCGTTGACCACGATCTCAAAGTTACCAAACATCTTGATTTTAATCTTTGCGTTTGCCATGCCGTCTCCTCCTTGTATTCTGGCGGGGTGCGGCGTGCTGAAACGCATCGCCGACTTATCACTTATCCTAATACGGTGCATCCCGTATAATTGCCTTATTCTGCTAGTTTCTTCTTCAGCTGCTCCGGATTTGCCGCAAACAGAAGCGCGGTCTCTCTGGTGATGCGCTTTTGGTGATAGAGCCGCATGATGTCTCCGTCCATTGTTCGCATGCCCTCAGACTGGCCGGAGAAGATGACGTTATCCATCTGGTGCGCTTTTGCATCGCGGATCATATTCTGGATTGCGCTGTTGGCCAGCATAATCTCGAACGCGGGTTCCAACCCGCCGTCCACCGCGGGCAGCAACTGTTGACTGACCACCGCGCGAAGCACCATAGAGAGCTGCACGCGAATCTGCTGCTGCTGATTGGCGGGAAACACATCGATGATGCGATCGATGGTCTTCGCAGCTCCGACGGTGTGCAGCGTACTCAGTACGAGCTGCCCCGTCTCTGCGGCGGTCAAAGCGGTTTGGATCGTCTCCAGATCCCGCATTTCGCCTAGCAATATCACGTCCGGCGCCTGCCGGAGCGCGGCGCGCAGAGCGGTTTGGTAACTCACGGTGTCGTGTTCTATCTCGCGCTGGCTGAGCACGCTTGCCTTGTGCGCATGGATGAATTCGATCGGGTCTTCGATGGTGATGATGTGCCCGTGGCGGTTGGTGTTGATGCGGTCGATGATGCACGCAAGCGTAGTCGATTTTCCGCTCGCCGCGGGCCCTGTGACCAGTACAAGGCCCTTTTTGATATCTGCGAGGCGCAAAACCTCATCTGGTATATGCATCTTTTGCGGGTTCGGCAGCGCGAGGGACACCACGCGCAGAACCATCGCGAGCGAGTTGCGCTGCTGATAGGCGTTGCAGCGAAATCTGCCCACTCCGCTGATGGAGAATGAAAAGTCGTCGTCGCCGTGCTGCGTCAGCCGGTCCATCTCACGGTTGTCCAGTTCGTAGACCTGCTTGATCAGCCTACGGGTGTCGTCCGGGCGCAAAACGGTATCCCGCAGCTGCTGTACCTCTCCGGAGACCTTGAGACGCACGCAGGAACCGGGGATGATGAACACATCCGATCCGCCGCGCTCGATGGCGGACTGTAAAATATCAAAAATCTCCGACATCTCTTCAGCCTCCCTGCCAGAGCGTGCCCGCGCTCTCCTGCGCCCAGCCTTCCGCGCTCTCGTAACGATAGGAAAGAATGATGCTTCTGCCGGACGAAATATACGCAACCACACGGAGCACATGCCCGTCGCTTGCAACCACAGAGAACGCTACGGTCTTATCCGCCGCTACCTGCACGCCTTCGATTGTCTCCGGCGACTCACCCTGTTTCAATGCGTCATCCAGCGCGGCGATCATCTGCTGCGCGCGGGCGTCCGCTTCATAATAGGCCGCGGTGCTCACGGCGGTTTTCTTCGTCAGCGCTGCGTCCGCGCGCGCCTGTATCAGTGAGAGCGACGCAAACAGCGTCAGGCTCACAATCACGAGAATTAGCAGGATGCTGGATGCGCCGACGCCCATCCGCGAAGGATACTGCTTCATGGCGCTGCCTCCACATCCGGCACATAGCGCTCGGCGTCGAGCGCGTAGACCTTGCCCTGCGGCGAAATCACGGTCAGCTCGATGTCATATAGCGTGCCTTGCAGCGGGGAATCGTCGCTCGTCACCACGCAGTCCACGGTGAGATCTCTGTCTATCTCGACCGAAAAAACGCGCGCGCCGCATTCATTGCAGACCTTATCCCCAGTCGGGTTCGCCTTGACCTGCTCGGCCACGGTCTCCATCGCAAGAATCGCGCGGGATTCATATTCGCTCGTGCGTGCGGTCCCATTCGCCGCCACGATGAGGCGAACGATCACGCTCGCGGAGAGCGCAAAAAACAGGATTACGATCGTCAATTCGATCAACACCGGGTTGAAAAAGCCGCGTTTCTTGGGCGGGATGAGCATATTGTCCGTCATGCGCCGCCCTCCTGTTCTGCCTGCAGATAGACCGCGCTCGTGTGTGTTTTACCGCCCGCATCGACGATCTCGATATGCAACAGCGAACGTTCCAGCGAGAAGGAGAGGCTAGTCGCGTCAAAAATCTTCTCGCCGTAGTCCGGCGAAAATGGCAGATCCGCCCGCGCGAAATATTCCAGCACGGCGGTTCCGTCGCAATAAATGTAGGTGTGATACGCTTCTCCGTCGATGGTTTGTCCCAGCGTAAGCACGGATAGATCGGCTTCCTGCCGGATGTCGATCTGCCCCGCTTCGTCCGTGCCGCGCACCTTGCCGATGAGATAGCTCATGCCCGTGCGGGAGATGAACGCCTGCTCGGCAGTTGCGTTGATCATGCGGTAAGACCGCGCGCCGACGACGACCACGACGAGCGAAAGCAGCGCAAACGTCGCAAGCAGCGCGAAGATAAACGCGCCCCGCACCTCGCCGCGCTGGGCAAGGCCATGCCGCGCGCTCATGAGCCGCCTCCGATGCGCGTGACCTGTACGCTTGGCATCAGGTTGGCCGCAATCACGTCATAGAACACGGCATAGCGGCTTTCGTCCACCGAAACGCCGTAGTTGTCATAGAGATAGGAAAGGCTCGGCGGATATTTCCCCTCCACCGCGTAACAGGTGACAATTGCGCGGGAGATCGCAGCGGAGACCAGCTCGGTCTCGCGCGCGTCGCTGCGCTTTTGTGTGGAAACCAGCGCGATTAGGAAAACCGCGGCAAGCAGCGCAAACACGAGTGCTGCGGACAGCAGTCCGCGGTATTGCCCGCGCGGCCTCTCGTAGAGATGCATGCCGGGTCCTCCTTTCGGTAATGGTATCCTATCAGTCAATTGGCTTCGCCGCAAGATTCGTGTTGCAAAACGACGGAATCGTGTTGCTAACGCCGGTTTTTTCAGTAAAATCCTGTTGTTAGGACTGCCTATCTCACGGCATTAGCCCACCGCGGAGAGCACAGACAGCAGCGGCAGCATCACGGAGAGCAAGATGCCTCCGATCACGATCGATAGCACCGCAACCAGCGTGGGCTCAATCATGGCGATGATGTTGTGGATCGCGTCGTCCGCCTCGTCCATATAGATGCCGCCTAACTTGCTCATCACTGCGTCGAGCTTGCCGGCCGCCGTGCCGAAGCGAATCATCTTTTCGTGCATGGGTTCAAACAGCCCGCTTTTTTCCGCAGCATCGGAAAAGCTCCCACCCGAGAGTAGCTGCTCCCGCGCGCGCTCGGCTTGTTGTCTGTGTTTTTCGTTCGTGACCACCGAAGGCGCAAGCCGCATTGCATCTTCGACCGGATAGCCAGCCACGAGCATCATCGAAAGTGCGGATGCATATCGCGCTGTCGAAAGCCGCGCGTTTACGCGGCGCACCGGAGGCAGCAATGTTGAAAGCAACGCAAGCACGGACTCGCGCTTGCTGGTGCGCAGTAGAATCCCGAATACGATCAGCGCAACCGCGAACACGCCGACGAGAATCAGCATGCCTTTGCCGACGCCGACGCCGATCTGCATTGCGGCTGACGCGGGGCTGCCCGCCGAAAGGCCGAGGCTGTCGAACACCCGCTGAAAAACGGGGATAACGCTGATGACCAGGATCGCGATGACCACCGCAAGCATCATCACGAGCACGCTCGGATAGAGAATCGCGTTTTTGACCGAGGTTTTGATCTGCGCTTCCCATTGATAGTAGTTCGCAAGCGAGCTCATCACTTCATCGAGCTTACCAGAGCGTTCGCCGATGCGCGTCATGGCGAGCAGATAGCTCGGGAACATACCCGCCTCCTCAAGCGCGTCAGAAAGCGTTCCCCGGCGTTCCACCGCCGCGCGCATGCTCTCAAAACGCGCGCCGAAGCGGCTGTCCGCATAGCTACGTGCGAGGGTCTCCACGCCGTCACTCAGCGGGATGCCCGCCTTGAGCACCATGGCGACCTGTTCGCAAAAGAGCGCAATCTCGTCCGGCGGAAGCGTTTTTTGCGTCGTTTTCTGCTGCATTCCGGTTCCCCTTCTTTTCGGATACTTCTGAGCTAAACTGTTCATCATCATTGTTCATTACATCGTAGCAGATTTTTCCGTTTTGTACATCAAAAGATGTTCTTTCTTCCGAAAACGCTACGCGCGCTGAATGTTTAATAGATACGTTCGGTGATATAATCGCTCTCTTTGTGGCGCGCGCCGTCCAGCGTCGGATCCATCCAGACCCACTTTCCTTCCAGAAATACACTGTCCCAAGCATGATACAGGTTCTCCGGCGTCACGGTGCCAATCATCATCCGCGTGGGAATCCCCTCGGAGCGGAGCATGACGGCAAGCAGCGCCGCGTAATCAAAACAGATGCCCTTGCCGCTTTCCAGCGAGGCGTCCGCGCTCGGCAGATATCCGCGCTCGACCGTTCTCGCCAGCTCATTGTCATAGCGCATGTGCTTGACCACAAACTCGTAGAATGCTTCCGCAATCTGTGTCTGGCTGGTCAAGCCGCGGGCAAGCTCCCGCGCTTTCTGCACGGTCGTGCTGTCTGCATCATACCAAACGTATTGATTCGGATACAGAAACGGAACCGTTTCGTCCGCAAGCTTCACGTTGATCTCAACGCCGAAGCGCAGCGCGTACAAATCATCCTCAACCTGCTCCATCACGCGGACGGTGTATGCGCCGTCTCCCATCTGGAGCGGATACACGCTGTATGCCGTTCCGCCCGGTAGATCGTAGTAGTATGTCTGAATGCTGGTCGCGATTCTCGCCTTGAGCCGCTTCTCGCTCGCTTCGCAGTGGATCATCACGTACCCCTGTTCGGTATGAGAGGCATCGATGGTCACGCCCGCGCCCTCGTATACGACGGTGCCGGAGGCTTCCGGCAGCAGCATCGGTTTTGCCTCTGTTGGCTCAGCCGCCGATGACTGCGCGTTGGCAGTGCCGGTTTCCGCTGCATCCGGTGCCGCAGACTCGCTCGCCGCGCAGGCCGTCAGGCAGAAGAAGCCGAAAAAGAGTAGCCATGCAATACCTTTTTGCAACCGTTCGGCCACCGACGCTCGTTTCATGGGATGATTATAACGCTATAAATCACACAAATGCAACAAATTGTTACTTCGACACGTTAGAGGTATCAATTTTACCTCATGATACGACCTGTTTGCTGTTACACGTACTTCATATTTCGTCAAGTTTTATGCGATTGTTACGGAACATATTCTTTCATCCGTAGCTTTTGTTACAAATCCAGAGCCCGTGTGACGAGACGTCATGCTTCGAGAAGGAATCTGTTTCTGCGTGACAACAAGACATCCGGCGTAAATGCGCCAGATGTCTTGTTGGGATTCGATTTGCTGTTGCTTTGGATTGCTTTTATTCCGGTTTGGGTACGGAGTTCAGCTTATCATAGTCCGGTTCCTTGTCCTTCTTTGCACCGAAGATCACGAGCACCAGCTGCACGAGCGCGATGATCGCCATCAGCAGCGTCCAACGGTCTGTAAAGACCATCGGGTTTCTCACGTTCTCCGTCAGGATGAACGCGATGATTGCGCCGATACCCGGCAGCAGCGTGAGCATGCGGGTGACCGGGTGTTTCTCCGTCTCCCGGATTGCCTGGCCATCGTGTTCTTCCTTATTCTTGCCGAAGAGGCCGATCAGCATCACGATAGATGCCAGCGCGGTCGCAATCGCCAGAATCAGGTTCAGCAGCGCCCAGACAGGGCCGCCCGCCAACGGGGTCTGTTCATCCGGCACTCTCTCCGGATCGTCGTCCTGACCCGTGATCTTCATCGTGCCATAGATCACGACGTCGCCATCCGGCACCGTTGCGGGAATCGCGGTCGTCCAGCCCTCGAAGGAGTAGCCGTTGAGCGTCGGGTTCGCAGGAATCGGCATGGCATCGCCATAGCTGAGATCTGTATACACCGCATACGGCGTGTTGCCGTCGAGGTTGCCCGTGCCGCCGGAGACGATGTAGGTCACCGTGTAGGAGAGCTTCTCCCACTGTGCGTAGAAGTTGATCTGCCGCGGCGGCATCACAATCGTGTTGCCCGGCTGCTGAGATACGCCCGCCGTTGCGCTTCTCTCGCTCCAACCAAGGAAGCGATAGCCCGGCCTCGAGAACATGTTGCCTTCGACCGTGACAAGCGAATCAGTGAAGAAGCGTCCGCCTTCCACCGTGCCGCCGCTCGCGCCGTTGGCGTGGTAGTAGATCGGCGAGGTGCGCGGCTCGAAGGCCGCCGTGAGCACCAGATCGTTGTCCGGCATGTTGAACGCCGCCCCTGGCAGCAGCTGCTTCTCGGTACCGTTGATTCCGGTCGTCACCCAGTAGAGGAAGCCGTATCCAGAGCGATATGGGATGTTATCCGCAACCTTGAGCGCTGTATTGTATGTCATGCCGGTCATGTTGGCGGGCATGCGATCCACTTGGATGGTAGTGCCGGTTTCATAGATTACATCATAGAGCGCAATCTCCCAAACGGCATTGAGTGTATGATTCCTATCGATCGCCGTTATGACGCCGCCAAGCGCGATCGGCTCTCCCGTCGCTGCGTCTTCCCAACCGGTCAGTCGCTGGCCGGGTCGCTTCACGCCGGTTGCGTTGGCAACCGTGGCATCCGTACCCAGATCAAACCACTGCGTCTGCGGGAATCCCGCGACCGCGTCCGTGGTGTTGAGGTTGTAGACAATCTGCGGATTGATCGTGAGGTCTGCCGTCTGCGTCACAAACACGTAGTTGGCCAGAATCGCGGGCGTTGTGTTAATAGCAGGCAACAGCACATCGGCATAGGTTCCGACATCGGTGTCGTAGCCCAAGCGGTTGACCGTTACCGTGATGCCGCCCAGATCAGCGGGCAGAATCGCAAAATACGTCGTGCCGCCGATGTCACCCGTAGGCACTGTGTACCCAAACACCGGGTCGCTGCTGCCGAAGTTTTTATCCGTGTCGGTCGCCACGACGAGCACCGGACGCGGTACGACGGTCAGCACGCCGGGCACCACGCTGATGCTGTAGTCCGCGACAAGTGTGTTGGTCTTGAGCGTGTAGGCGAAGGTATTGTTCGCCGTTCCAACGTTGATGATGCTGCCCGTGGTCGCGGCGGTCGCGAAGCCTTCGCTGCCGACGAAACTGCTGGATGTGTTGTCGATGAGCCAACCGTTGGCGTTCAGCGCGAGTCCGTTGTAGACGCGGGTTGCGCTCGCGGTATCGACCACAATGTCGCGCGGCGTGATCGTAACTTTCCCATCGCCGAACGCGGGCAGGTAGTTTGCGTTGGTCGCGACGAAGTAGACCGTCTTGCTGTCGTCCACATGCGTTGCCGTCGGGCTGGTGGTGAGCGTGTAGTCCGCCGGATCTGTGCTGAAGGTCTCGCTGTAGCGGATGGTCGTGCCGGTGGGCACGTTAGCGGAGGCGGACACGCAATACGGGGTTCCGTCGTACTTGTGGGTCACATCGAT
>PNNR01000060.1 GCA_013824375.1 Clostridiales bacterium | reverse complement strand
GCGGTCAGCTCGTCGTCAAACACGAAGATATCCGCCTCGCAAGCCGAGGCAAGCAGCGCGAGCTCTTCCGCCTTGCCGCTGCCGATATAGGTCGCGGCGTCCACCGCGCGCCTGCGCTGCTGCTCTTTTGCGACCACCTTGATGCCTGCGGTAGAACAAAGCTCCGCAAGCTCCGATAACGTATCATATCCGTCCGCGGACTCAATGCCAGCGAGCACCGCGCGGTCGGGTTTGATCTCGACGATGTTGTAAGTATCGGTTAAAAGCCGCTTATCCGCCTCGAATATCGCGTCCATGAGCTGCTTCTGCGGCAAATGATGCGCGCGCATAGGCCCGTACCAGACGGGCACGCGCTCTTCGTCCACCATATCGCCAACGAACGCGGCATAAACGCTGCTCGCTCTGCCTTCCCGGACACCAATGGCGCACATCGCGTCGAGACGGAGTGCGTTTAAAGAACCCAGATCGACATCGGAAAGATATCCCGTGCCGCCTGGATGCGTGTGGATGCACCGCACACCGCTGAGGCGGTCGATGTTGCGCACAAGGCGCATTTCTTCCATGTGGACGGAGTGGTCGTCGCCGACGCGGATATCCTCAATTTTGCCGACGCGCGAGACATAGATCAGCACCTCGCGGTTGATCAGCGAGGTGAAGTGCACTAACGCGTCGCAGACCTCGTCCGAAAGGAACTCATCCGCGGACATCTCCATATCATATAGCAGCAGCATCTCATTCAGGACGATGTCCCGTATGCCGCCGATATTACCGTGAATCTCTCTTTTCATGCAGTGAACTTTTTTTCCGTTTCTGTTTGATTACAAAAGCCAATATATGGCTTCCGCTGTTCGATATCATATCATTCCATCGGCAAACTGACAATCTTTCGCAGTATTCAATCGTGTTGCTGACGGCGAGGATAAAAAAAGCCCGAAGGATTGTCCTTCAGGCTCTTTTGTGTGCGGTAAGCCTTACTTGGCGTTCTTCTCGTCTTCGTCAAAGTTGAACGCGGAGGAAGGCATTGTGTTGCAGCCGCCGCGCGCGCAGGAAGCGCCGGCGCTCTTCTTCGATTGTGCATCTTTGTCGATGAACTTTTTCATCTTGACGACGAGCAGCACGATCAGTCCCAACGTCACAGCCAGCGCAACATAGGAGATGATGTCAAACACCGCCGGCGTAATAAACGAGAATGCGCCGAGGTCTTTGATCATGACCCAATCGTAGACGGCTTTGGCCGTTTCTGTTGCGGGCGTGACTTCCTGATAGGCGTAGAACGTGTTGCGCAGCAGAGACGCCGCGCTGTTGATCACCATCGCGATACCGAGGAAGATGTAGATCTTGCGCGAAAGCGCCTTAAACTCTTCCTCCATACCTTCTTTGATATTCTCCACGTTGTAGAGCTTCCCTTTGCCGACGATGCCCGAATAGAGCACGTAGAAGGAAACGGCGAGCAGCAGCCAATCGAACATGGCAAATGATCCGGTCATAAGTATAGTCTCTCCTTGTTAAATTATTTATGGTTTCTCCGAGTGCTACGGGTTAAATCTTCTTCAGTTTTGGGCCGTTCGCCGTATCCTCCACGGTGAATCCCATGTTCTTGAGCGCGTCGCGAATCTCATCCGCCCGCGCAAAGTTCTTTGCCTTACGGACAGCCTGGCGCTCTTCGAGCAGCGCGAGCGCTTCCGCCGGAAACTCCTCCGCTTTCTCATGCATAAGCAGCCCCAGCACGCTCGTGAGTTCGTTAAAGAGCGCTCTTCCCGCCTCGACGGCGGCTTTGCCGCGCGGCTCGCTGACAAACGTATTGGCGGCACGTGCAAAATCAAACAGCACACCGATGGCATCCGCCGTGTTGAGGTCGTCGTCCATCGCCTCGCAGAACCGCGTCTTGATGTCGTCGAGCTGCGCTATAAACGCCGCATCCTCCGCGGTTTCCGCGGGTGCGAACTTCGCCTCGGTCAGGCGTTCTTTCGCAGTGCGGAGACGCTCCAGCGCGGTCTGTGCCTGCAGGATCATATCGCGCGAGAAGTTCACGGGATTTCTGTACTGTACCGCCAGCATGAACATACGCACCGCTTCGAGGTCGAATTCCTTGGCGATGTCGCGAACGGTGAAGAAGTTACCCAGCGACTTGCTCATCTTCTGGTTATCGACGTTGATATAGCCGTTGTGCATCCAGTAGCGCGCAAACGGATGACCCGTTGCGGCTTCGCTCTGGGCGATCTCGTTCTCGTGGTGTGGGAAAATGAGGTCCTGTCCGCCGCCGTGGATGTCAAACGTCTCGCCGAGGATGGACATGCTCATCGCCGAGCACTCGATATGCCAGCCTGGCCTGCCCTTGCCCCAGGGAGAATCCCAGCTTGGTTCGCCCGGTTTTTCCGCCTTCCAGAGCGCGAAATCAAGCGGATCGCGCTTGGCTTCGTCGGGATCGACGCGCGCGCCGTTCTCCAGATCGTCGATGTTCTGTCCCGAGAGCTTCCCGTAGCCCGGAAAACTGCGTACGGAGAAGTAGACATCGCCTTCGGGCGTGGCGTAAGCGTGCTCTTTTTCGATTAGGGTGCTCACGAGCGCAATGATCTCGCTGATGTGCTCTGTCGCTCTCGGGTTGACGCTCGCGCGGCGCACGCCCAGCGCGTCCGCGTCGTGATAGTATTCCTTGATGAAACGCTCACCGAGCTCCTTGACCGTCGTGCTCTCTTCATTGGCTCTGCGGATCATCTTGTCGTCGATGTCCGTGAAGTTCTGCACAAAGCGCACGTTGTAACCACGGTACTCCAAATAGCGGCGCAAGGTGTCGAATACGATAAACGGCCGCGCATTGCCGATGTGGAAATAGTTGTAAACCGTAGGTCCGCAGGCGTACATCGAAATCTGTCCGGGGATCAGCGGTATGAGCTCTTCCTTCCTGCGCGTCATCGTATTATAGATCTGCATGGGTTTTCCTCCGTGTATTGCTTACTATATCACAAAATGATTCCTGAAACGAATAAATCTCGTCAGGGCTTGGTTTTTTCGGAAAGCGCGGCTTCCAGCGCTTCGAGGCGTTTCTTGAGCTGCTCGAGCTGTAACTCGACCGGATCGGGCATGTCGGTCTGGTTGAGATCGACGCCCTCTTCGCCGGACAAGCCTTCTTTTCTGCGCACGCAGTCGTCCGTATCGATGCATTCGCAGTTGCCGTCGTCGCACATGCCGACGCGCTCGCACGGCACCTTACAGCCGTAGAGCCGCACCACATGCCCGGGTACGCCAACAACGGTGGAGAACGGCGGGACATCCTTGAGCACCACTGCGCCCGCACCAATCTTCGCATGGCTGCCGACCGTCACGGGGCCAAGCACCTTTGCGCCCGCGGATATGGTCACATGATCGCCCACCGTCGGGTGGCGTTTTCCGGTGTCCTTGCCCGTGCCACCGAGGGTTGCGCCCTGAAAGATCGTTACGTCGTCGCCGATAACCGCAGTTTCGCCGATCACCACACCGATGCCGTGGTCGATAAACAGCCGTTCGCCGATCGTCGCGCCCGGGTGAATGTCGACACCCGTGGTAAAGCGGCACCATTCCGACGTCATCCGCGCGAGCAGATAGCGTTTATGTCGGTAAAACCAGTTTGCCCTGCGGTGCATGCGCACGGCGCGAAAGCCCGGGTAGCAGAGCATGATCTCCCAGATGGATTTTGCGGCGGGGTCTCGCCTGAGCACCGCCTGCAGATCGCTTTTCAGCGTCTTGAACATAAGATCGCGTATCCTTTCGCGCAAAGAGCGCGTAAAACCCACGCCTTTGCCAGTCAAAATAAACATGCGCACCCATCATAAAGACGAGTGCGCATCGCGGTTCCACTTTATTTGGAGAATGAGATCATTCTCCCTCTCAAGGCTTTAACGCAGCTGCTGCGTCCGCCGGTACTCGGCCTGCCAGATACTGGCGGGTGTTTTGTCGGCGGCGGCTCTCGGAAGGCACTTCAGCGGCTCTGGTTCAGGTCGGCTTTCAGCCGGTGACCGACCCTCTCTTGGAACATCTTGCGCTTCGCTTACTCTTTTCCGATCATACGCCTGTTTGATATGATTGCTCCCTTAGTTTATGTGAAATACAATCGTGCTGTCAAGGTGCAATGTGACTTTCTCACCAAAACTTGACGTGTCTTTCTGCCGTCTTACCCCTTGTCAAATCCCGCTTTCTGGGCGATAATAAATTGTTTATATATTATGGATGGCAATATAGGAGAACTTCAACTATGAGAATGAGCGAACTGCTCGGCGAACGTTACAAAGAGAAACCCGCTGACTGCACCGTAGAGAGCCATGCGCTTATGGTGCGTGGCGGCTACATCAAACAAGTCACTGCTGGAATCTACACACTGCTGCCGCCCGCACGGCGCATCACGCAAAAAATTGAGCGCATCATCCGCGAAGAGATGGACGCCATCGAAGGCCAGGAAGTGCTCTTCCCCGTCGTGCTGCCTGCCGATCTTTGGAAGGAGAGCGGCAGGTTCACGAGCGTTGGGAAAGAGCTCATGCGTATCACTGACCGCATGGGCGCGGATATGCTGCTCGGCATGACGCACGAGGAGGCTGCGGTGCATCTTGCGCGCGACGCCGCCAAGAGCTACGCGAAGTATCCGTTTATGATCTATCAGATCCAGACCAAATTCCGCGATGAGCCCCGCGCACGCGGCGGCCTGATTCGCGTCCGCGAATTTACAATGAAGGACGCATACTCCTTCCACACCACTCAGGCGGACCTGGAAGAATATTACCAGCGCTGCTATGCCGCCTATGAGCGCATCTTCAAGCGCGCAGGTTGCAAAAACGTTATCGCTGTGCTGTCCGATTCCGGCATGATGGGCGGCCGCGTGTCGCATGAGTTCATGCTGCTCACCGCCATCGGCGAGGACACGCTCGTGCTCTGCGACGAGTGCGGCTTCAAAGCAAACATCGAAGCGTGCGCCAGCGTGGTCGATAACACGGGTCTTTCCGCAACGGAAGAACTCATGCTCACACCCACGCCGGAGATGGCAAGTATTGAGGAAGTCGCAACCTTCCTCCACAAGCCGCACAACGCAACATGCAAAGCCGTGGTCTACCAACGCAACGCGGACGACAGCTACGTCATCGCGTTTGTGCGCGGAGACCTCGAAGTGCACGAAACCAAGCTGCGCAACACCGTCGGCGCGGAGATTCACCCCGCCGTCATCACGCCCGAGAGCGGCATCGTCGCGGGCTTCATAGGCCCCATGGGTCTCGACACCAAGAAGATCACCGTGCTTTTCGACCGCTCGCTGGAAGGGTTAGGCGCGGTCGTCTGCGGCGCGAACCAGCAGGATCACCACTACACCGGATTCAACATCGAGCGCGACTACGGCAAGGTTGAATATGTGGACGTCGCCCGCGCAATTCCCGGCGGCATCTGCCCCGTCTGCGGCAAGCCTTCGCTTCGCATCAGCAACGGTATCGAGGTCGGCAATATCTTCCAGCTGGGAGACAAGTACACCAAGAGCATGAACATGCAGTATCTCGACGAGAACGGCACGCTGCAATACCCCATCATGGGCTGCTACGGAATCGGCGTAGGCCGTATGGCCGCGAGCGTCTGCGAGGAAAGCCATGATGAATACGGCCCCGTTTGGCCGATCAGTATCGCGCCATGGGAAGCGCAGGTCTGCGTGCTTCGCGCCGATCAGGAAGAGCCAAAACGTGTCGGCGAAGCACTCTACGCCGCGCTGAAAAAAGCGGGTGTTGAAACGATCATCGACGACCGTACAGTCAGCGCGGGCGTCGTATTCTCCGAGGCCGATCTCATCGGCGCGCCGATCCGCCTCACCGTCAGCCCCAGAAACCTCGCGGACGGCATGGTGGAGCTCACCACGCGCGACAAGCGGGTGAAGAAGCAAGTCCCGGTTGCAGAGACACTCTCCGCTGTACTTGAACTCAAAGCGCAGCTTTTTGCTGAGCTGGATCAACAATGAATCCAAAGCTCGACAAGATAATTCGCGCGGGCGTGATTGGTGTGCTTGCGGTGGTTTCTGCGCTCTATGGTCTCTCCGCCTACGCAAAAACGCAGCCGTCCGCACAAGCAGCCGATGCCACGGCGGAAGTAACCGTTACCGCAGCACCGGTTGCCACCGCGATGCCGGCCTCGACGCCGGAACCCACGCAAGATCCGGCACTGGAGCCTGTGACATTCGCGTGGATCAGCGACACACAGGGCTACGCCTCCACGTTTCCGGAAAACCTAAACACTATGACGCAATGGATCGTCGATAACCGTGAGCGGCTCAACATCCAATATGTGCTGCAGTCCGGCGATCTGGTTAACGATATGCTCCGCGAAAAGGAATGGAATACTATAGCATCGGCATTTGATGTATTCGTCGGGAAGATTCCGGTCTTCGGCATTG
Organism: Clostridiales bacterium; assembly: GCA_013824375.1. GTDB lineage: Bacteria > Bacillota > Clostridia > Christensenellales > CAG-138 > UBA7703. Next base: position 11,398 of record PNNR01000060.1, on the reverse strand, counting down.
CCGGTAACCACGATATCAAGGGCATGATGCATTATTATGACGATTTTCACGCGGTCATGAGTCGCCTGAACTATACCGCACATCCCGACTTCGGCATTGAGGAAGCACAAGGCCGGCGCAGATACAATCTTGTGACCATCGGGCACGAAGATTTCATCATCATCGGTGTTGGTTACAATATTCAGGCCGTGGACTATGACTGGCTAAACCAAACGCTCGCGCAATACTCAGACCGCACCGCGATCCTCATTGCACACTGGTATCTGGAACTCAGGGAGGACACGGAACTCATTGCGGACGCGAAGCTGCTGCACCGCGTGGTCGCGGCGAACCCCAACATTCGATATGTCCTCTGTGGGCACAGACACGGTCTTCGGCACGTCGAAGAAATGTATGACGACGATCAGGACGGAACGCCGGAACGCACCGTTCAGGCGATCATGGTCGATTATCAGGCTCTCCCAAACGGAGGAGACGGCTATCTGATGCTGCTTACGTTCAACGTAGTCGATCGTACGGTATCCATCACATCCTATTCGCCTGTACTGGATGACTTCAACTATTATGAGGATGAAACGCTGGAAACGTTTACCATGCCGCTATCTACGGTCGAGGCAAATTAATCATGCTCCCATACCCACAGAAGTAAAATTTTTCATGCAAGAACAAGCGCCGCGAAAAACCGCGGCGCTTTTGCATTTCATTATTTCACTATTCATCTATTGTTTGGTGTCAATCTGGACGCGTTCATGCATCAACCAAACAAACTCCTCCGTCGCCATCGGTCGTGCGTAGTAATACCCCTGAATGCGGTCAATGCCAAGATCCCGCACAACGTTGTCCTGATCCTCTGTTTCCACCCCTTCGGCAAGCGCGATAACGTTCATGCTGCGAAGGCCAGTGACTAACGTCTGTAGCATCCCTCGCGATTTTGGATGCGCCGCGATACCACGGATGAAGCCTTTGTCGATCTTTACGCATTCAAACGGCAACGTCATGACGTTGACAAGATTGCTGTACCCCGTTCCGAAATCGTCGAGATAGACACCGATGCCAAGCCGGTTGAGCTCGTCCATCGTCGCATGCGCCCGCTCGAGATCCTCAAGAAGAACCATCTCTGTGATTTCAAGCTTAACATGCTTTGGATCTATATCATACTGTTTCAGCAGCATCTCCAGATGATGCACCGTCTCGTCAAACTCGTCCTGCTGCGAAGATACATTGATGGAAAGCCACCCGAGATCTACTTCTTTGTTTTCCTGTAAAAAGCGGCAGGTTTTCTCCATGACCATCAGTCCAAGTTTGGTCGCAACGCCAATCTCGATTGCAATAGGAATGAACTCCCCAGGAGAAATTGGTTTGCCGTTGTCTTCATTGAGACGCAGGAGTACCTCGCCGCCGGCAAAGTCTTGTTTTATTAAATCGTAGACGGGTTGTACATTAAGAAAGAATAGATCCTCACGTAACGCCTTTTCCATCTGTGCGACAATATAGTTGCGCCGTGAAAACTGCTCTTTGAGTTGTCTGGAAAAACGAACCGGCTTACCGTTTGGATCCTGTTTGGAGAGACGCGTCGCATATTCCAGCGAAGCGATGACTTCGTCCACGCTGGATGCGTGCTCAGGGAAATGGATATCTGCAAATATTGCGCACAGATTCGCTTCACAAAGGTCCGTTCTCCACGGAATCGTGAATTTGTCTCTTAAGGTACTGAATAATGCCTCATATGCCTCCGTTTGCATTTTCGTGATTAGAAGCGTAAATTGAACGCCGGATATTCGATATGCCGTAGCGTACGGTTCTAGATTTTTCAGGTAATAGCCGACGGAGCAGAGCAGCGAGTCTCCCGCCCGCTGACCCACCTGGCTGTTGACTTGCTTAAAGTTCTTGAGTCCGATAGTGATGATATGATACGGCGTCTTACGTTTCGAGAGCCTGCTAACGTCGTTGAAAAAAGCCTCGCGGTTGGAGAGTTCTGTCAACGCATCTACCCGTGCGCGCTGCTGCTGTCCGGTAATAAATAGTGTCAGCAGCGAGAAAGCGATGATCGTCCCCATGATGACGGTATCATGGAAGACATAATGCAAAATACCGAGAACCACGGCGCAACTCGGTTGTACAATCAGGATCAAGCGAAACGATTTCTTCATTCGCTTCCATTCCAAAATACCAAACAAGATGACCTGGCAAAGCGCCACTGTGAGATAGGCAATTCCGATTGAGTTTAACGGACCACGATGGTACAAACCGCTTGAATCAAAGAAGAACAGCCATCCAGTCGCAAGATTGGCCAATACCAAGATCACTTCCAACGAAAATATCATGAGCGAAACAATAATCGCTTTCTTTATGCGCGGCTCATCGTATCGCCCTTCAAACAAAGTGACATATGTTGTAATAGTGACCATCGTGGTCATCGATGCGACCGAAAAATAGTAAAATGAGTTAAGGTATACATTGATGATCACAGGAATGCTTGCAGCATGCTCTATGGAATAAAGCGAAAGGATGTTGTTGATGGCTGAAATTAGCGAAAAAAGCAACGTTATCCGAAACGCGCTCTCTTTCAGCGACGAAGTCTTTTTATCAAGCAGGATATAGACGCCTATCAGCGTCAGTAAAACGCAGGAGATATATTCTGGAACTATAATCAACTTCACGCCCGCGTGTACTCCAGTTCGAATCATTTCACTCATTGTATAGTACACTACTGATCGATGAATTTCAACAAATCATTTCTAATGTAACACAATTTACATTTTGCATATTTATATCCAAAATAATACTGTTTAAGCATAAAATTTGAGTATTATTACGTAATTATAAAAAATCACACGCCATGATGTCACATGAGCGCGTGATTTTTCAATCAGGCATAAAAAGATATTCATAAATTATACCAGTTTATTCACCATGTAATAACACATATCGATACTCTACGAAATTTGCGCAGACACGAAAGCATTCTTTCATGTTTATCGGGTTTATCGGGTCAATTCTGATAACGTCTGTTCTTTTCATTCGGAGGCTTCATTCTTCTTTGTTTTAATAGGATGATCAACGCCCTTCCTGCGCAAGTGTCAAGAGATATTGACCGTAATCCGTCATGTGCAGCTCTTCGCCGAGCGTCTTGAGTTGTTCGGTCGTGATGAACCCGCGCCGCCATGCGATTTCTTCGATACAGGAGATATAGAATCCCTGCCTGGACTGCACTGCCTCAACGTATTCCGCGGCTTTCAGCATTCCCTCCGGCGAACCGGTGTCGAGCCAAGCCATACCGCGGCCAAGAAGCTCCACATGCAGTTCTCCCAATGTCAGGTACGCGTTGTTAATCGACGTGATTTCGATTTCGCCGCGTGCCGACGGACGGACATGTTTGGCGATCTGCACCACGCGGTTATCGTAGAAGTAGAGCCCCGGCACTGCGTAGTTGGACTTCGGGTGTTCCGGCTTTTCCTCGATACCGATGACGCGGTTGTTTTCATCAAACTCCACAACGCCAAACGCGCGTGGGTCTTTCACGGGATAACCGAAGACGGTTGCACCGGATGTTCGCTCCATCACATTGTTGAGCGTCGCGGTTAAATCCTGCCCATAGAAAACGTTGTCGCCGAGGATCAAACAGACGGAATCGTCGCCGATAAACTCCTCGCCGAGGATAAACGCGTCCGCAAGACCACGCGGCGTTTCCTGCACCTTATAGGTAAAGCGCATTCCGAGTTTCTCTCCTGTACCGAGCAGTCTCTCATAAACGGGTGTGTCTTCCGGCGTTGAGATGATCAGCACGTCTTTTATAGATGCAAGCATCAGCACCGAGAGAGGGTAGTAGATCAGCGGCTTGTCATAGACGGGCAGAAGTTGCTTGCTGACAGCCTTCGTGCTCGGATAAAACCGTGTGCCTTTTCCGCCCGCGAGGATGATGCCTTTCATTTGCGTTTGCCTCCGTTCACTTTTAGGTTCTGATGTGCGGGGTGCTTTATCCATCGCGACGTTCTTTAAAACGACTTCCTCCACGCCCGGCGCGAAGGGAAACTCGAAGATATCGCACTTCTGGTCTAGATCAGAAAGGTTCGTTACCCCGAACCCCTCCGTGCTTTCCTCCGCAAGGAACAGCACGCGGAACGTCATGAAGATCAACTGAAGATCAAGCATGATCGAGCAGTTCTCGATGTAGAGCATATCCAGCTTGAGTTTATCCTCAAAGTTGGTGTTGTATTTTCCATAAATCTGCGCATAACCGGTCAAGCCAGCTTTCACCTTCATACGGTAGCGGAATTCCGGCATACGCTCACAATAGAAATCCACATTCTCTGTGCGCTCTGCGCGGGGGCCGACCAGCGACATCTCTCCGTGCAGAATGTTAAAAAACTGAGGTAACTCGTCGATGCGGGACGCGCGCATGAACCTACCGAACGGCGTGATGCGGTTGTCTCCGGGTTTGGTGAACTGCGCGCCGTTTTTCTCCGCGTCTACGATCATGCTGCGGAACTTCAGCAGTGTAAATTTGTGATAATTGCGCGTATAGCGAACCTGCTTGAAAAACACGGGGCCGCCGTCCTGCAGCTTGATCATCAGTGCCGCAAATAGCATGATCGGGCTTGTCAGGATGATGCCGACGAGCGAAAAAACGATGTCCAACAGACGCTTGATCGCGGCCTGCTCAACCGAAAACGTGTGGTTTTTGCACTGATAAACCAACGAATCGCCGATGATGTTCTCGTGCGCGTTATGGAAAATAATGTCCTCCACTGTTGGAAGTACAAAAAGGCGCTTATTGCGTTCAAAGCAATGCTCGGTTAGATCCAATCGCAGTTCCCGCGAGATATCGCCAAGGAACACGGTCGAATATGGTTCCATGCAGCGCTTGATCGCCTCCACGCTCTGTGTTTCGGTGACCAGCATGCTGATCGTATGCCTCTCCTTCATCATATCGATCTTGCGGAACACCGCTGCCTCATGCTTATCCTTGGAACAGATGACGATGCTCTGCCGCGCAGGATAGAGCACATAATAGATTCTGTCGGCTCCGGCATACAAAAGCGCCGCCGCCGCGCACTGCGCAAGCGTCATGAGCGTGATTGGTCCCAGAACGAGCATTTGCTTTGCGGTCAGTGAAAGGATGAAATAGAAGATGAAGTTTGTGAGCGCCGAAGAAAGGATATAGGTAAACACCAGCTCGCGATAACGCATTGTGCCGATATTGAAACAACGATAAATCGAAGCGAACGCAAGAAACACAACGAGATACAGGAACACAAACACGAGATAGCCCTTGAACCAGAAGTCTGTTTCGGGATAATATCGCGTCACTAAATACAAAAAGGCGCCGATGGTTAACGCCATGATCGCCAATTTGCAAAAGAATATGATTGAGCCCTTGAATCGCTTCGGTGATAACTTCGACACCCTGCGTTCCTCTTTCTGTCGGTTTTTGCGCGGTGTTTCGTCTTCCTCACGCGCAATGAAGCGCCGAAAGAAAACACAAATGAAAAGCCGCAATACGCCGCCGAATCGATTGTAGCACGCGCGAGTAAAGCTTGTCAAACGAACAAGAGCCACATTAAAGCCCCGGTTTGCGAATGCGCAACCCACGCAGATCGACGTTGCCTGCACTAACATCGCAGGATCGTTCTGCGCGGAATTCCGTGCTTTTTCCCGGTATTCCAGCAAGCTCAGGACAAGCCCTGCGCTCAAAGGGCAAGCTTGTCATGTGGAAGTGCGTACTGCCGCTTGTTCGCATGCGCGCGCTTAGGGCTGTTTCGGCGGAATATATTCCGCCATAACGCCCGAGATCATCGAATTCTCGACGGATTCCACAGTCAGAGCAGGCGCATCGGTCGATTCTGCATAGGTATATTCCGCGGCGGCTTCCGCGGTCGTCGCGCTACCGTCAAGCGTGATTTCACCTGTGTACAACACTTGATTCTTCCAGCGCAGCGTACCTTCTACAAAAAATCTATAGGTTCCGTCCGCAACGCGCGCTCCGCTTTCATCCGCCAAATCCCAGACGAACGAAACCTCGCCCACCTTGGGCGTAGCGCCCGTCGCCGCGTCGACATTCGCGTCCTGTGCAAGACCGGAGCGCGCAACCCAAACGGGAAGCGCATCCGGGCGTTTCTCGAAACCGCCCTTTGCGGTGAACTTCGTGACGTACAGCGTCTTAATCAGATTCCCGTCCATATCCTCTACCCAAACGGCAAACTGATTGGAAGCATACCCTTGCTGCTTCTCAAAGCTAAACGACACCGTTACGATATCGCTGTCACGCTGTGGTGCAGCAGGCGCGGCGCAACCGGAAATGAACAGCAGCACAAACGTGACCAATGCTAAGCGCAAAACTACTTTTTTCATGAGTGATTCCCCTCAATTATTCTTCCGGCAAGGGTGTATGTTCTGCGCCCCCGTCGTGTTCATAAATCGCTGAAATTGCGCGATCTAAACATCGCCTGATTATAGCAAACATAGCTGAACGCCCGGGTGAAATTTCGGAAAACTTTTATTTCTTCCAGCTTTTTCAGCACGACCCCCTTGCTCGTTGTGGTCGCCGCAATGGCCATACACGATAGATAGTTGTTTGTCAGCGGTTATAAACGGTGTAGCTAAATATCTGTTGACAAGCTTAATTTTGTCGGATATAATGTGTTTGCAAGTTCTGGAAACGTTTCCAGTAACGTTTCCATACGCAATGATACTGCTTTTATCCCATTATTAGCCGCACTATCAAATCTCAGCTCTTGTTGTAACCTATTGCGTAATTGCCATATTCACTGTTACTTATTGTCCTTATAAATCGAATCCAGATAAAGGAACAAGTTGGACGACAATGACGAGTATCAAAGACATCGCCTTGCACTGCGGCGTAGCAATCAGCACCGTTTCCCGCGTGCTCAACAACCACCCGGACGTCAGTCAGGAAACGCGCGAACGGGTGCTTCATGCAGTGGAATCGTTCAACTATATTCCCAACACAAGCGCAAGAAATCTCGTGCGTTCCAGTTCGGACACGATCGCGCTGTTGGTTAAAGGTGTCAGCAACCCCTTCTTCTCCAAGCTCATCAAGGTCATCGACCGGGAAATCACCCTATGCGGATACACGCTGGAACTGCATCAGATGGATACTTCGGAGAACGAACTCCGCATCGGCGCGCAGCTGGCCAACGAGAGAAAACTTATCGGTATTCTCTTTTTGGGCGGAAGGTTCAACTATTCGCCTGAGGAGATGGCAATGATCCATGTACCGAGCGTATTCTGCACTTATACCAACACATTCGGCACTCTAGACGCAGGCACATACAGCTCCGTCGCCATTGACGACAAGCAGGCTGCGCGCGACGCAGTAAATACACTTGTCGCGCTGGGACATCGGAGGATCGCGATTCTAACGGACAACGAAAACGATAACTCGATCAGCGAACTCCGTTTTCAAGGATATAAAGACGCTTTAAGAGAACACGATATCCCGTTTGACCCGAATCTAGTCGCCTGTACCGGCACGTTTTCGGATATGAAAGCCATCTACAAGGCGACAAGCAGCCTCATTCAGCGCGGCGGCAACTTCACCGCCATCTTCGCGATTGCGGATCTGATGGCAATTGCGGCGATCAAAGCATTGAGCGACCACGGCAAGAGAGTGCCACAGGATTGTTCCGTCGTCGCAATCGACGGTCTCGATCTTTCCGAATATACTCTTCCGACGCTGACGACGCTTGTACAGCCCACCGAAGAGATAGGACTTGCCTGCGCAAGAACGATTATTGAACTCATTAAGCATCCCGACAAACATCGCCAGTACACATTCGAGACCGTCCTTCGCCCTGGAGGATCGATCCGAGCAATCCAAGAATAACCCTGTTCAAGCAAAGACAACATTAAAGCATTAGACGAACGTATAGCACATCGGTCATGCACTACCTTTGGAACATTGGAGAATCTAAGCGCTCTTGCGCTAGAGAATACAAAACGAAAGGGAAGGAACGATTTGTGAAAAAGCTATTTGCTCTGATTCTGGTTGCCCTAATGGCATTTGCGTGCTTCGCATGCAAGCCCGCAACACCCGCCCCTGCTGCGGAAGAACCCGCAGCCGAAGCGCCCGCTGCGGAAGCTCCTGCCGCGGAGGAACCTGCCGCTGTCGGCAAGGTGTACTATCTCAACTTTAAGCCCGAAGCCGATGCCGCATGGCAGGCGCTCGCCGCACAATACACCGAACTCACCGGCGTGCCTGTAACCATCGTTACCGCTGCATCCGGCACCTACTCCGAAACCCTGACCGCCGAGATGGACAAGGGCGCTGCTGCCCCGACACTGTTCCAGTGCGGCAATAAGGCTGGCCTCGACACGTGGAGCGATTTCCTGTATGACTTCGCCGGCACGAAAGTCTACGCCGAGCAGACCACCAACGACTTCAACCTCTTCAAAGAAACCGGTGAAGTCGCTGCGATCGGCTATTGCTACGAGTGCTACGGCATCATCGTGAACAAGACTCTGCTTGAACAGTCCGGCCACTCCCTCTCCGAGATCACCGACTTTGCCTCCCTTAAGGCCGTCGCGGAAGACATCCATGCGCGCGCGGCAGAGCTGGGCTTTGACGCCTTCACCTCCTCCGGCATGGACGGCTCCTCTAGCTGGCGTTTCTCCGGCCATCTGGCCAACATGCCCCTGTTCTATGAGTTCCGTGACGACGGCGTGACCGCGCAGCCCGCGACCATCACCGGCAAGTACATGGAAAACTTCAAGAACATCTGGGATCTCTACATCAACAACTCCGCGACCGATCCGTCCCAGCTCGCGAGCGCGACCGGCGACCAGGCGGAAGCGGAATTCGGCGAAGGCAAGGCCGTGTTCTTCCAGAATGGCTCCTGGGAATATGCCAACCTCACCGGTAAATTCGCGATGAGCCCGGAAAGCCTCGCTATGATCCCGATCTACTGCGGCGTACCCGGTGAAGAAAACGCAGCCGTTTGCGCAGGCACCGAGAACATGTGGGCGGTCAACTCGCAGGCAGCTCCGGAAGACATTCAAGCGACCCTCGACTTCCTCTATTGGGTTGTCACCTCTGACGAGGGCACCACGATGATGGCCGAGCAGTTTGGACCGATCCCGTTCAAAGCCGCCAAAGCGTCCACCAACGTGTTCTTCAACGATGCCAACGCGCAGCTTGCCGCAGGCAAGTACGTCGTCACCTGGGCGTTTAACTACACGCCCAATGTGGATACGTGGCGCGCGGGAGTTGTCGCAGCTTTGACGCAGTATTCTGCGGGCGGAAGCTGGGACGACGTAGTAACCGCGTTTGTGCAGGGCTGGGCAACCCAGTATGCTGCGCAATAACCCCGATTATGCGAAACAACGCCTAGTCTGACTCTGCGGGGGCGAGTGAATGTGCTCGCCCCCATTCTGCACATAGCACCAAGGGAGGTCGCCATGAAACGCAGAACCAAATCAACCCGCTCCTCGCTCAGCGCCACGCTGATTCGACGCCCGATTCAGCGCATGTTTCCCCTCTTCCTTCTGCCGACATTCGCGGCATTCTGCATCGGCTTTATCTACCCTTTTGGAAAGGGCATCTATCTCTCCTTTTGTAAGTTTACAACAACCAGCAACGCGCGGTGGATCGGTCTTGACAACTACATCAAGGCATTCAGCGATAAGAGCTTCATGCACGCGTTTCAGTATACCGCGCTGGTCGCGATCGTCTCTCTGATCGTCATCAATCTGCTGGCCTTTGCCGTCGCCTATGCGCTCACGCGCGGCATCAAAGGGTCCAACTCCTTCCGCACGGTGTTCTTCATGCCGAATCTCATCGGAGGCATCGTGCTGGGCTACATCTGGTCGATGATATTCGACGGCATTCTCTCCCACTATGGAACGTCCATCGTGTTGAGCACCACATATGGCTACTGGGGTTTGATCATCCTCATGGCGTGGCAGCAGATTGGCTATATGATGATCATCTATATCGCGGGGCTGCAATCCGTGCCCGGCGATCTGATCGAGGCCGCGAAGATCGACGGCGCAAACGGCTGGCATACGCTCTGGCACATCACGATTCCGACGATCATGCCCGCAATCACGATCTGCACATTCCTCACGCTCACCAATTCCTTCAAGTTGTTTGATCAAAACTTCGTGCTCAACGGCGGGCAGCCGTTTGTCTTCATGGCAGACGGCACGGTAATTCGATCCACCGAAATGCTCGCGCTGAACATCTACAACACGTTCTACCTCAACGCGAACTCTCGCGGCACAGGTCAGGCAAAAGCGGTTCTGTTTTTCGTTCTCGTTGCAGCAATTGCGCTGATTCAGTTCTCGGCGACACGCAGAAAGGAGATGCAGCAGTAATGAAACACGAAAGAGCAAGAAAAACCGCGCTGACGGTGCTTTTCATTGTCATCTGCGTGATCTATCTAATGCCGATCTTTACGGTGCTGATGAACTCCTTTAAGACCAACTCCGCCATCAATACGGAGACATTCGCGTTCCCGAATACGCAGTCGTTCACCGGCGCGGATAACTACGTCAACGGCATCAACGTCGGCGAATACCCCTTCTTAAAGTCCGCGGGCTACAGCCTGCTGATTACGATCTCCTCCGCGGCGCTGATTCTCGTCTGCACCTCGATGGCCGCGTGGTATATCTCCCGCGTGAACAGCATCTTTGCGCGGATCGTGTATTATCTGTGCGTGTTTTCGATGGTGGTGCCGTTCCAGATGGTCATGTTCACGCTGGCAAAGACCGCGAACACCCTGCATCTGGATTCTCCGTTTACAATTCCCGTCATCTATTTAGGCTTCGGTGCGGGGCTCGCGGTATTCATGTTCGCGGGCTTCGTCAAAGGCATTCCGCTGGAGATTGAGGAGGCCGCTGCCATCGACGGCTGCGGGCCGCTCCGAACATTTTTCCTAATCGTATTTCCGATGCTCAAACCAGTACTGATCTCCGTGGGCGTACTGGAGATCATGTGGATCTGGAACGACTATCTTCTGCCCTACCTCGTGCTTGACCGCACGAAATACAAGACGATTCCGATCCATATCCAATACCTGCAGGGCAGCTACGGGCATGTGGATCTGGGCGCGGTCATGGCGCTGATCGTCATCAGCATCACGCCCATCGTCGTCTTCTACCTCACCGCGCAGAAATACATCATCAAAGGTGTGGTCGAGGGCGCGGTCAAGGGCTAATCCACTCATCATTTCACCGGTTCGGGAGCAAAATGCGCTTCCCTGGTTCAGTTTGTGCATTTTCCCTTGCGCAACGGGCAAAACACGGTATAATAAAACGAAATTTGTAAGAATCGGTGTAAGTTTATGAAACGATCTTCCGGTATTTTGTTGCATATCTCATCGCTTCCTTCCCCGTACGGCATCGGCACGTTCGGAAAGGCTGCGTATGATTTTGTCGA
>PNNR01000028.1 GCA_013824375.1 Clostridiales bacterium | reverse complement strand
GGTGAAATTTTAGATATTTCCTTGACTAGATAAATGTTCAGTTAGTACTTGTGACATTTTATTGACACCTGCTGAGTTGGATGGAAAATACTCAGATGTTAGTTGCATATGTTTCTTCGAGAGAGTAATCTTGGATTTGTCTAGTTGATTTTTGAAAAATTCCTGAGTCAGTTTTTTCTCTTGAAACCCAACTTTGAAGAATGCTTTGAGCGCTGTCATAAGGGCAGCAAAACCGGTCGTTTTTAGCAATATATATTTTTCCGAGTTAACCCACTCGTTAGGGAATACTTCAGAAACAGCGTTGAAGTAATTATAGAGAATTTTTAGAATAATCTCATCTTTATTGTTTATAAAATATCTGCGCAAAGGGAATTTTAAGTCGTCTTCGAGGGCAGCATTTTTCTTGATTAATATAGCATCTTCTTTTGGATCTTTACTAATCAGTTCAACTAAATATGTAACGAAAGCACCTTGGGCTAAAGTTTGAGAAGCCTCTGTCTTTTTTCCAAGCATTTTTAACCTATTATGAAAAGGCGACTCAATATCAGAATTCATAATCCGCGCAATTTCATGACATGTTTTATAAGGACTACGCGTTTCGAACAATCCAAACAGATCGTAAATTGTAGACTTATCAACTTTAACTTGATTACTATTTATTGTTGAAAAAACATATGCCTGTTCTTCTTTTGTCAAGTCAAACATGATTACTACGACAAGATCATAAACAAACGATTTATTCCGTTCAATTCCTTCTATCCGATGTTGTCCGTCTAGAATTTCCGCGAATTTGTTAGCATCATCATACTCAAAAACATAATCCGACAAGCAATTATTAGCGTCTTTTGATAGTTTCTCGGTTGCTGTGGTTTTAACGGATAAAATAATAGGAGTAGGAAAAGTAGCGTCGGGATCATTGCAATATTGAGCTATCGAATTAACACGCGCTTCCTTTAAATCGCGTTGAACACCATCGGCGCTATTACTCCGCCGAATCGTTTGTGAAATTTTTATCAAATCATGAGCAGGGATTTTTCCAATATAAAACGTTCCGATAGGTTGATTTACTTCAATCACATTGATATGCTTTATCAAAACTCAACACCATCCTCTACTCCACTTATTTGTTTGGATTTTTTACTTGTTTCAACCATCCTTTTTGCTTCTTGCACTTTATAACTTGTCATATCATAATGTTCGACTATATCTTCATGCAGTTCCATTTCACCTATACAATATATATAGAAAGCAAGATAAACCGATATGAAAGCGGATACAATTTGCCAGAACAAAGAAGCCTTATATTTTCCTTCGAATAGAAAAAGTGTAACGAACAAAAACAATACCGTTATAGCAGCGATACATATTTTATAGTTTGCGAACTTAACATCATGCCCACTCCTTTTCTTTGTAATAAATTGTATTAGTAAAGAAGGAAAGAAAGGGGCGCAAAAAGCAACCGCAAATGTGTATAATATTCCTTTTTCGATAGACTCGGCTAACTCTTTTGAATTACCTTCGAGTAGTGGACCAAGTATCTCCACAGCACCAAAAAACAAAACAACTATCAACCATATTAGATGGCTTTTTTCTCGTTTCATTACTTCGAATGGTGCAAAAAAAGGATGTGAATATTTCAAATTCTTCGACACAGGATCAACCTCCATTACTCGTGATTTTAGCATCAGAAATAAAAAATCACAACAGTTATATTACTGTTTTACCATAAGATGAATTGATAGGCACAAGTATTCTATTTATGCTAAAATATAAAGGTTAAGAAATGTGTTCGCTATTATAAGCTTCGATTACCATATTATTATTAAAGGTGTAAAAACCATGAAAATTCTTCTTGTTGAGCCGGGTTATAATAATAAATACCCCCCATTAGGACTAATGAAAATATCATACTTTCACAAATTCATAAAAGGAGATTTAGTTCGATTTGTCAAAGGCGAATTACCGATTGATGTTCTAGCTAATGAGTGGGATCGTATTTACATAACAACATTATTTACATTCGAATGGGCTGAAACTATAAAAGCAATCAACGCAGCTCAATCTCTTATTCAGGACAATGCTAGAATTATCGTGGGTGGTATTGCCGCAACATTGATGCCAGAAAAAATCTTTAGTGAAACTGGCATAAGACCAGTTTGTGGATTATTGAACACGCCGGGGAAAATTGGAATAGCAGGTGATGAGATTATTGAAGACCTGATTCCTGATTATGATATGTTGAATGACATTTCTGCGCAATATGTATACCCATATAGTGACGCATATTTTATGAGCGCAACAAAAGGGTGTGGAATGAAATGCGGCTTTTGTGCAGTTCAAACACTTGAACCAGATTACATCCAGTATATCAATTTAAGAGAGAGAATTAAGTTAATCAAAGAAAGATTTGGCGAAAAAAGAGATTTGCTCCTGATGGACAACAATGTTCTTCGATCTAGAGCGTTTGATCAGATTATTGATGATATTATTGCTTCCGGCTTTCAAAGAGGAGCAACATATATAAATCCAAAATCTGGGAAAACAGTCAGAAGATATGTGGATTTCAACCAAGGCCTTGATGCGAATTTATTAATTCGTTATCCGGAGAAGGCTAGAAGACTTAGCGAGATTGCATTAAGACCGGCACGGATTGCTTTCGACCACATAGAAGATAAAGAACAGTATGAGAGAGCTATTAGACTTTGCGCAGAATATGGTATCAACGATCTCTCGAACTACATACTTTATAATTGCGATGCGTTTAGCGGCAAAGGGAAAAAATACCTTGCAGATAGGCCGCGTGATTTGTACGAGAGAATGCGGTTTACTTTTGATTTAAAGAATGAATTAAATGCGGGTAGAAGAAACGAAGACAGGGTTCGAGCATTCTCTTTTCCAATGCGATATATTCCTTTGTCAGATACCGAACGTGGTTATATTGGCGAGGAGTGGACGGCAAAGCAGCTTCGGGCAGTTCAATGTATGTTAATTCCAACTCAAGGTAAAGGCGTTGGAAACGAATCGTTTTTTACAACTGATTTCGGGACAGATGCTGAAGAGTTTGAGAAGAACTTATTAATGCCGGAGAGGTATATCGCGGCACGGGGAACCTTTTCAACTGGTGGAAGAGGCAGAAAGAACGAAACAGAAGTTCAAGCAAAAGCCCGAAGAGAACAATGGCTTATCAATCAAGATTTGATTGCAGAATGGCACAGATTGTTTGTTCTATTAGGCTCAGAGCAAGAAGAATTTATTGCGAATATCAGCGACAATAAATTTACTTCAAAGAAGTTTCTTGCACTTGCTTCTAGTTTACAGGCCAAACTTTATCTACACTACCTATCAATTCCACGCATCCTTATGTTGCTTGGCGAGATAGGAAAAGGGACAGACCAGGAATCTACGTTGAGGGAATATTTTAATAATGAGTTTCCCTTGTTGTATAAGACGCTTTTGCGATATCTGGTGTCCGCTCCTGTTCAAAATGGAGAGTATGTTAAGAACTTTGCAACTTTCTTTAAGGACAAGGGCGTTGTAGATCTGCTTGGATTAATGTTTGCTCAGAATATAATGAATACTGCAATAGTGAAACAGTGGGCAAAAGCAAATCAGAAGTCCAAATTTATTGACCTAGATCTGAATTGCATTTCGCAAATATTCGAGTTGTGTCAGCAAGACGAAAGCCAACCAAATGCTTCAACGAGTAACATTTTTAGTGCTATAAAGCAAAAAGATAATGAACTTTTGAAAACAATACTGTCAAGCATGCAGGACTCCGCAATTGAGTTTTAACAAAGAAAAGACCCGAACGGGTCTTTTCTTTATTAACATTATGTTTTTACAACCCCTTCAACCCACTCGTCTCCAGCTTGTCATACCCGCTCAAAAACGCATACAACTTCTGCGCGATCTGGTGGACGCCGCCCGCGCTGTTGCTCTCGATGTTCAGCGGCATCAAAGGATCGTGCAGCGACATGCGTAAAAGGAACCAGCCGTCGCCCGCGCCCGCGCCGAACGAAACGCGCAGGCCTTCGTAATTCTCCTTCGCCACATCCCAGCCCTCTTTGGCGGCGTGGTCGGCGAGGTCTTTGAGGATGCTGCTTCCATAGGCCGCAAACTCGGGAACTGTGATATTCATGCGCACTTCGGAGCTTTCCGCAGGCTCAGCAAGCGTGTCGATCAGCGAAAACAGCGTGCGGTTCTCCTTCTTGAGTTGCGCCATCTTGATGAGCAGCTTCGTGATCAGATACGCGCCGTCGTCGAGGAAATAGTTTTCCTTCAGCGCGCCGTGCCCGCTGGTCTCAATCGCGAGCTGGCTGTCCCGCCCGCTCTTGTTGATGCGGATAGACTCGTCGATGACGTTCTTATACCCGCGCTTAAACCTGTGATGCACGCCGCCCTTTTCCGCGATAAACGCGGCAAGACCGCTGGACGTGATCGAGTCGGTGACGATGGTTGTGCCGGGATACTCCTCTAATAGCACCGCGGAGATCAGCGCGATGAGGCGGTTGCGGTTGATCTCCTTGCCGTCGTTTGCAACCGCGCCCGCGCGGTCCACGTCGGTATCGAAGATGATGCCCATGTCGGCTTTGTTCGCGAGAACGCACTGCGCGATGGAGTCCATCGCCTCTTTGTCCTCGGGGTTGGGCTGGTGGTTGGGGAAATGCCCGTCGGGCTCGAGGAACTGGCTGCCCGTGGTATCCGCGCCCAGCGGCTGCAGCACGCGGTCGACATAAAACCCGCCCGCGCCGTTGCCGGCGTCCACGACGATGCGAAACCCCTTGAGAGGATGGTCGTAATCCTCCGCGTTCACGCTGCGGATGCGCTCGACGAGCCCCGCGGCGTAGACGGAGAGGAAATCGACCTGCGTGAGCGTCCCGTGTTCGGCGGTGGGGATAAACGCGTCCGCCTCCGCGCTGGCGAGGATGGCGGCGATGTCGCTCTTTTCCAGCCCGCCGTTACGGGTGAAAAACTTCATGCCGTTGCGGTTCCAGGGCAGATGGCTCGCGGTGAGCATGATGGCGCCGTCGTATTCATAGCCCTTGGTGACGGTGCTCATGAACATAGAGGGCGTGCTCGCGAGGCCGAAGTCCGCAAGGTCGGCGCCCATGGCGAGAATGCCCTTTGCTGCGGCCTGGAGCAGCTTTTCGCCGGAGAGGCGGGAGTCCCGCCCGATGGAGAGCCGCAGCTCGCTCTTGCCCGTGCGCTCCTGTAAAAACAGCACAAACGCTTTGGCGATGTTCATGACGGCTTCCGCGCTGAGCGTGACCGGCTGGCCTTCGATGCCTTCCATCGCGACGCCGCGGATGTCGCTTCCGTTTTGCAGCTTTTTATACTCGATTCCCATGAAAAAACCCCGCTTTCGATTTGTGGTCTGGCTGCGCGCGTATGCGGGCACGATGGCGTGCCGCATGCGTCCGCAGCGAATTTTTATACACATTTATTGTCGCATCCAACCCCGCGTTTGTCAATTCTGGCGGCGGATATCAAGCGCCCGCCAAACCTGCTCTTTTACCGCGTAAAAAAACATGGTATGCTTATTATATAGAAGACTGTTTATCCGCGCGGACGGATTTCGCGCCGGATGGAACGAACGAGAGGGGTAAAGGGCGGCGCACATGCGAATCGGACTGCTCGGCGGCACATTCAACCCCATCCACCGCGCGCATGTGCAGATGGCCGAGATCGCGCGGGACGAAGCCGCGCTGGATCTGGTGCTGCTGATGGTCGCCGCCGACCCGCCGCACAAGCCCGTCGATGAAGGCGTACCGGCAAGCGAGCGATTGCGTCTCGCACAGATCGCGGCCTGCGGCAAAGATCGCATTGAGGCAAGCGATCTGGAGATGTTGCGCGGCGGCAAGAGCTATACGCTACTGACCTTGCAGGAACTTTCCGTGCAGTACCCCGAGGCGGAATTCTCGATCATCATCGGCAGCGACACGCTCGCCGATCTTCCGAACTGGTACCATCCCGAAGAGGTGCTCAGACGATCAAGCGTACTCTGCGTGCCACGCGTGGGCATCGACCAGAACGATGCCGCGACCGCGCAGATGCTGCGCGAACGTTACGGAGCGCATGTGCGAATTCTCTCCGCCAAGGCGGATGTCATTTCGTCCACCGAGATTCGCGCGCGGCTGCTGGACGGGCTTCCGGTGGAGGGCATGTTGCCGGACGCGGTGGAGCAGGCAGTCTACGAAAGCGGATCCTACTTTCCGGATGCGTTTCGCGCGTTGCAGGAAAAGTGCCGCGCTGCGCTCTCTCCCAAGCGGTATACGCATGTTTGCGGCACAATGCGCGCCGCGGCAAAGCTATCCGTTCTGTGGAAGCAGGATCCGCAGAAAGCGCGGATTGCGGCTCTCTTGCACGACTGCGCAAAGTGCCTCGACCCGCTGAAACAGGAGGTGCTCTCCGGCGACGAGACGGGCATCACGCCCGTCTACCACGCATATGCGGGAGCGGTGCTTGCGAAGACGGAATACGGCATCACGGACGACCATCCTGCGCGCGATACGCCTGCACACCACGGGCGACTGGGGCATGACGGATTTCGACGCGCTGATCTATACGGCGGATCTCATCGAGCCCACGCGCGTGTTCTTCGGCGTAGAGGGATACCGCAATCGCATTTCAGAGGATATTGACGCGTATATGAACGATACGCTCAAGCGCATCGCAGCGCTGATCGTGAGGAAGGGCAAGGTGGCGCACCCAGCTTCGGCAAGGGCGGTGGAATGGTACGAAGAGAAACTGCGCCGGCGCAATCCGGTACAAACGAACAACCGATTACAAGACAAGTTGCGATAACACACCATACAGAAACAGAAAAACACGGAGGAACACACTTGAACGAATCCATCAAACAAAAAGCGCTCGGTGTCTGCGAAGTTCTCTATAATAAGAAGGCGCTCGACATCACCGCCATCCATGTGGCGGACAAGACCATCGTAGCAGACTGGTTTATCATCTGCAGCGGCAGAGCGACCCAGCAGGTCAAATCCCTCTCGGACGAAGTGGATCAGAAGGCGGAGGAGCTCGGGCTGACCCTGCGCCGCAGCGAAGGCTATGGCGAGGGAAAGTGGATCGTACTGGACTTTGCGGACATTCTCGTGCACATCTTCTATCCCGAAGAGCGCAAGTATTACAACATGGAGCGCCTCTGGGACGAGAAAAACAGCGCAATCTACTACTCGCAGATGAAAGAAGAAGAAGAACGCGAAGCTGCGCGCCTGAAGAAAGAGCAAGCGGCAAAGGCGTAATATTTTTCCGCACGCGGCGGACTCGAGAACCCGTCAGCAAAGGCGAAGACAACAGAAGGGCACGAAGCGATCGACTTGTTCCGACACGGTACCCCCGAACATAGCAGATTGAGAGGAGGCACACGCAGATGGAAGAGCATGAACTTCGGACGATCTTAAGACGGTTTGCGGACTCCGGCTGGGAGCTGATCTCGGTGCCCGCAAACGCGTATCTCTGCGGCGAGAGCTGCAAGGACGAGCTGATTGCGGCTGTCGAACAGGCAAACGAGGAATGCGGTGACTGCGGTTGCGAATACGATGAACTGTACCGCAGGTTTCTTTTGCTGAAGCACGCACTGTAAGGATAAGAACGGGAAAACCCGCCGGTTGACGCCGGCGGGTTTTTAACGCAGACGACTATTAATTCGTCAAAGAAAGATTTTTTAGTAAAGCTATATTAAAAATTCGTAGAAAATGAAAACACACCTCGGATGAAAACCAAAATGTGCAGGACGTTTCAAACCGTAAGAAAAATTTTAAAGGAATTGCAAACACTCTGCAACGATTTCGGTTTTTGCGCAGTGTTGTATATAGAAGTGCCTTTGGCGGTTTGCAATCGAATTTTGATTGTGGCATACTGAGTCAAAGAACACTATGTTCGTCCAGAAACGTCCGGTTTTCAACCGCTTCCCGATGGGCTCCCGCCGGAGGAAGCAAACGAACACACCATGAAAACGCAAAACAGGACCCACTGCGCGCGGCAGCAAAACGATCCGCCGCGATGCGGAAAGGAGCGCATATGATCTTTCAGAAAACAAAAAAATGGGTGGCACTGCTCGCCATGCTTGCCCTCGCCATCAGTCTGCCCGCGACGGCGCTGGCGGTAGATGACACGACCGCGCCTGTCGCCGCGCTGTATTCGCCGACTGTGAACGCGGCGGCAACCGCAAACCAGAAAATCATCCTCTCGCTGAGCGAGAAGGTGACTCTGATCGGCGGAAAAGCCGTTACCGTCTCCGACGGTGTAACTATCTATACCGCGGACGCGGCTTCCGGCACGCTGGTCGGCGACGCGCTGGGCGACTACTGGTATGTAGTCTATGACCTCACCGACTTTACCAGCGGCATTACCCCGCTTACCCTCGCGCTCGGCGCAACGTATTCTGTGAATGCCGAAGCGGGTGCGTTTGAGGATCTCGCTACACCGGCAAACACCAGCGGGGCGTTGTCCGCATCGTTTGCGACCACCGCGGACAGCGGGCGGTTTGCACTCGTCTTCACCACGGCTGCCTTGGGGCAGAGCGCAACCGCGGCCGGACTACCAGCAGTGAGCGGGCAAGCGGTCGCAAATGGAACCACTGTTGCGTTCACGATTCCCGCGCAGAATTACTATACAGTCAACACCCAAGTGATAGTTGGCGGAAGTGGCACATTCAATTTACCCAGCGATACGCAGACAAACGACCTTGAGGTGTACATCACCCGCACACAGGTGACCGAGCTGGCGGGTACGCCCGTCATCTCCGGCAACGCTTACTTTAGCGGAACGCTATCCGCGAACCTCTCCGGTATCAACGAGCCGGATTTAACCAAAGTTACGCTCACCTGGACCCGCGTTGACGGCGCGACCGAAACACAGGTCGCCACGGGCGATAAGGACACGACCTATACCCTCTTCGAGGCGGACATCGGCAAGACGATCCGTCTGGACGTGACCAGCTCTATGCTCACGGGTACACTCTCTGCTTCCACTGCGGCGATTACCAAAGCGCCGTATGCAGGCAGTGTCACCAAACCCGTCGCTTCGACCGCCGCCGCGACCTCCGTCACGCTCGCGAGCGTCAGCGGATATGAGTACATGCGCACGGGCGGCTCCTGGCAGGACAGTACGACGTTCTCCGGCCTTACCGCGGGTACGAGCTATGACTTCTACCAGCGCGTGAAAGAGACAAGCACGACGCTTGCTTCCGACACGAGCGAGAAAACCGCGATCTCGACCCTCTCCGGACTAACGGGAACAGCGGTCATCAGCGGCACGGCACAGTCCGGCAAGACGCTCACGGGCTCTCTTTCCGGCTCCAACGCTTCCGGCACAATCAGCTATGTCTGGCAACGCGGCGGCTCCACCGTCGGCACAGGCACGACATACTTGCTGGGAAGCGCGGACGTAGGGCAAGCGATCACTCTCGTCGTGACCACGAACGAGCAGACAGGATCGCTTACCGCAGCCACCGCGATGGTAGCGAAAGCGGAGAACCCCACGACGCCCGCCGCGCCTACGATGGCGAGCGCAACCGCGACGAGCATCACGCTCAACACAGTCGCAGGCTACCAGTATTCCCTCGGCGGCACCTACTGGCAGGACACGACCACGTTCCATAATCTTGCCGTGGGCGCAACCTATACGTTCTATCAACGCGTGGCGGAGACGACAACCGTTCTCGCGTCCGCGCTCAGCACGGGCGCAAACTTCTCCACGCTGCCGGGGCTCACGGGCACGATCAGCACCACGGGCGAAGCGCGATATGGCATGACCATGACGGCGACGCTCACCGGCAGCAACAATACCGGCACGCTCACCTATACCTGGAAACGCGGCAACACCGTCGCTGGTACGGGCGTAGCGTATGTCGTCAGCGCGGCGGACATCGGCAACCAGCTCACGCTGGAAGTCACGAGCACCGTGCAGGGCGGCGTGGTCTCCAAAAACCTCGGCACTGTCGCCAAGGCGTACTTTGTCGGCGAGGTTCCGGATGCGCCTTCCCGCGCAAGCCGCACGACCAGCAAGATCGTGCTCAATGCGGTTTCAGGCTGTGAGTATTCCCGCGGCGGCACAACCTGGCAGGACAGCACGACATTCAGCGGGCTGAAGTCCGGCACGAGCTATACGTTCTATCAGCGCTATAAGGCGACCGCGACCATGGAAGCCTCTGCGCCCAGCGCGGCTTACAAGACATCTACCAACTCGGCATCGTCGGACGGCGATGAACCTACCGCAACGCCGACGCCGAAGCCCACGTCAAGCGCCTCAACCACGCTGTATTCCTACACGCTGACCGCGGACAACACCCGCATCCTGTACTCTACGATGAAGAGCCTCGCGGAAGGCAACAAGACGCAGGACGTCACCATCAAGCAGGACGACGTGGAGTTTACCTTCCCGAAAGGCACGATGACGCAGACATATACCCAGCTGTGGTATGATTTCGGCGCCACGATCAACAACTCCATCGCGGCGCAGACCGCGCAAGAGCTTGCGGGAGACGCGTACGTCACAACCGTGCACTACAACTACAACGGCGAGCTGCCGGGCAAGGCGAATATCCGCCTGAACGTTGGCGCGGCAAACGCGGGCAAGACGCTCTACTACTACCTGCTGAACGCGGACAATACCCTGACCTTCCAGCAGACCGCAATGGTGGACAACACCGGCTGGGCGACCGTCACGCAAACGCACGCGTCGGACTACATCTTCCTCAGCCGTGACATCAACAGCGTCAGCCCCTCGCCGTCGCTTTCGCCGACACCTGACGCATCTGCAACCCCGCTTCCCTCAGCGACCGTTTCGCCGGCTCAAAACAACAATACGGGCGCGGATGGCTGGCTCATCGCGGCGATCATCCTCATCGCGGTCGCGCTGATTGTCGGCGGCATCTGGCTCTACATCAAGAACCGCGAGGACAAGCTGCAGGATGAAGACGAAGACACAGATGGCAACAATCTGTTCTAAACATGCGGGTTCAGACCGTAACAAGCACACCAAAAACCCGCTCCGAAATATCTTGTTCGGGGCGGGCTTCTTTTTGTTAATTCACTTGTCTGCGTTGTTTAATTATGTTACAGTGGAGGAAAATTGACCGGGGGTTAAACATGCAATTTCGTACGAGATCGATTGCCGTACTGCTCTGTCTGCTAGCGGGGCTTTTCCTCATTTCCTGCAATGGAATACCCATGATATTGAAACCCACGCCGGAACCAGCTCCGATAGCGACCCCAACCCCCGTGCCCACGCCGACCCCGACGCCGTACCGGGAAATTTATCCGATCACGTTCGGCAGGAGCAACAAAAATGCCTATCAGAACGAGTATTTCAATGTAAAACTCGATCTGAACGAAAAATGGTTTGCAAAGTCATCCGCTGAACTGGATGAGATGAGTGGATTTTCCACACGCGTTCCCAACGTTATCCGTGACGAGGAATACCTCGACCGTTTGGCAAAGGGCGACCCTATCGAGGATTATGACGCGCAACTACTCACAGGGCTCAAGGAAATCAGCATTGCGATTGTCACTGTCAAAGATACCATGACGGATTTTGACAGCGTGGAAGCTTATCACGACGAAATTATCGGCCGGATGCGTGATGGGTTCATCGAAGAAGGCGCGATCATGATGCGTGACGAACACACAACTGCGATGTTTGCTGGGCAGGAGCAGTCATGCTGGTTTTTCTCTTATGAAGGCGGAGGATATGTGACCTACAGTGCCCAAATCGTTTTGCAAAAAGGCGATTACAGTTTAAATGTCGTCGTTACATCCATCGCCGAAGACCAGACGGAGGACTTGCTTGCAATGTTCCTGCCGATGTACGAATGACCTTTTGCACCGAACGAGAGAAAGAGGAGAACGCATGAAACGATTCTATCGATTGATCGCGCTGTTGCTGGCGCTTTTGAGTTGTTTGTCCCTGACCGCCTGCAGCGCGATCATGCAGGCGATTTCTCCGACACCGTCACCTTCACCCATGCCGACCGCGACGCCGACGCCTACGCCAACACCGAGTCCGACGCCAACACCGAGCCCGACACCTACGCCTACACCCGGCCTTGACTCTCTGCAGCTTGGTTACGGCGGGCCGTTCGGATACCATAACAGGTTTTTCCGCTTCGGGTTCAAGTTGCCGGACACCTGGTATTTCTTGAGCCGCGAAGAAATGGACGAAATCAATGAGATCGATACGGACGGGATGGACACATCCGCGATCACACAGGAGTATGTCAAAATTCTAAGGCAGGGAGATTTTGCGTACGACATGCACGCGATGCCATATAAAGGCGAAGGCGATGATTACATGATGATCATCTTGTTCGATTACTCCGAATATACCGTGAGCCAATTCACAGAGCTTACTATGTTGGAACACCTGAAAGATTGGGCACTCGACTACGATGGAGATCAAAAGTCCGACGCAGAGAACCTGAAAATGGTGCCGACGATGCTGCTCGGCGAAAAACATCCGGTCTATCGATACGAGATGAATGCACACGGGAGAGAGATGTTCGGTTCTTGCCTTGTGCTGAAGCATGGAAATATATTTGCGTTGATTATCATCGACACAATGAAACCCGAAACGATTGACGGGATTTTAGAGAGTTTCTTCGTGGAGAGTTAATAACAATCAATATACATACGCTCTCTCGTGACGGCTTGACCGTTAAGTTTATCGTGTGCTTCTAGGAGGTTCCATGCAACATCATTCAGGATACAAAGCTATAATCACGCTAGCGCTAATGCTGATGCTCTTTTCCCTGTCCGCCTGCGCCAATATCGCGCAGCTTGTTGCGCCGACGCCTTCGCCTTCGCCGACGCCCGCCGCGACGGCGACGCCGACTGCAACGCCGAGCCCGACGCCCGAACCCACACCAAGTCCGACACCGGAGCCAGTCGCCGATTCCTTCTCATTGGGTGTAGGAGACGAGATCGGGTATTTGAGTAAATATTTCGACTTCGGCTTTCGCTTGCCCGAAGGCTGGGTGGCCTACAATCGCAGCTATATCGATCTGGTGAACATGATCAAGGCGGACGGCAGTGATCCGGAAGCGTATGATCGTGAATATCAGACGCTCTTGAAGAGCGGACAAACCTTATATGATTATTGTGGATACAACAAATCCGCGAACGAAATGATACTCGTCCTGCTCAAGGATAATTCGGAGCAGGGGATGGGTATGCTTTCCGAGCAGGAAGCGGTAGATGCTTATGCAGCCTCGATTTGTGATATCGGCGGCGACGGGACAATCGACGCGCTGAATATTCGAAAAGATACGATCAAGATCGGAGATACCGAACATCCGATCACCCGTTTTGAACTGCCCTTGGATTCGGCATACGGCTATGGCGCGGTGTTTGCTGTTCTGAAGGACAGCACGCTTGCATACGTCAATATGATTTGCCCGAATGAACAGATGGTGCAAGATGTGATCGACAGCCTCTATCAATACAGCGATTTTCCGTCCGCCGAAGCGTATAATATACCGGAGATCGGAGAAGCAGGATATTACAGCAGATTTCTGAATTTAAGGTTTGATCTTCCACCCGAATGGGCAAACTACAGCCGCAAGGAGCTAGAAAAATACAACGAAATCACAATAAACGAAACCGGCAAAGACGCGCTCAGAAACGCATATCGGGACCTACTCAAGAGCGGCGATCTTATCTTGGATTATTGGGGTTACGAAAATGATCTGCAGCACTTGGTTTTCATCTACACGGCAAATGCCACGGGTAACTGGATGGAATCCATATCCGGAAGGGAATTCTTTGATACCCTTCTCCCTTGGTTGCTGGACTTTGACAAGGATGGCAACGTCGACGTACTGAACGGTTCGTTCAGCCGCGAAACTGTGTTGGGGCAGGATAGCTTTGTCTATCGGTTCGACGATAGAAAAGGGTCTTCCGGCGTGATGGGGATGGTCTTTTCCTATCGGCGAGGTTCTACGTTCGTTGGGATTGAGATTGCGAGCGTGGTGCCGGGAGCAATCGACCAGATACTGACGTTGTTCAGAACCTCGGCGTATTAAAATACAAGCGCGAAGTTTGAGCCGTGGCGCGCAATCGTCCGGCACTCAACCCTGCATTGACAACCCCTCCCAACAGGACTAGAATGAACCCGAAATCAAACAAATCTTACCGGAACGGAAGTGACAGGTTGTGTCCCACAATGGCGCCCGATCCGGCGCGCCGGTCGACTGGAGCGACCCGGAACAGGCCGCGGCGCAGGCGAGAATCGACGCGCTCCGCAACATGATCTCCCTAAACCCCATGTCGTATTCCGAAAAAGAAGAGATCGTTCGCAGCCGCTTGGCAGACGAGACCAAGCGCGCGGAGGAAACCACCCGCATGAAGAAAGAAAAACCGAAAAAGAACTGGGATATCTGAAACAGATTCACAAGTCAAACAAAGACGCTTCCTTGTGGGAGCGTCTTTGCTGTCGTTTGCTTCTCTGCTTATTTTACAAACGCCGGAACGAGCGCTTTTAGAATCTCGACTACCTTCTCCATCGCCTGCGTGCTGATGAACTCATATCGCGCGTGGAAATTGTGCCCGCCGGTGCAGAGGTTCGGGCAGGGCAGGCCCATGTAGCTCAGGCGCGAGCCGTCCGTGCCGCCGCGGATGGGCGCGCAGTAGGGCGTCACGCCGACGGCTTCCATCGCGCGCTTGGCAGCCTCCACCACAAACTCCGGCACCTTCGAGCTCATGTTGTAGTAGGTGTCCTCAAGCTTCAGCGTAACGGTACCCGCGCCGTACTTGTCGTTCATATAGGCGCAGGCCTTTTCCATCAAGGCTTTCTTCTGCGTAAACTTCTCCATATCGTGGTCGCGCAGCAGATAGTAGAGGTATGCGCCGTCCACGCGGGAATCCAGCCGTTCTAGGTGGAAGAACCCCTCGTAGTTTTCGGTGCACGCGGGGTTTTCAAAGCGTGGCAGCAGGTCGTGCAGCTCCATAGCGAGCAGCGACGCGTTGATCATCCGCCCTTTCGCGGTGCCGGTGTGGGTGCTGTGTCCCTGTATGCGGATCTCCGCGCTCGCGGCGTTGAAACATTCAAAGTTGATTTCGCCCAGCCCGCCGCCGTCCACAGTGTAGCCAAAGTCCGCACCGAAGCTCGCTACGTCAAACAGGTCCACCCCGTGGCCGACCTCTTCATCCGGCGTGAAGCCGATGCGGATGTTGCCGTGTTCCGGCGCGTCGGGGGAAAGCATGTACTCCGCGAACGCCATGATCTCCGCAACGCCGGCCTTGTCGTCCGCGCCCAGCAGCGTCGTGCCGTCCGTGCAGATGATCTCCTCGCCGATGTGCTGCAGGAGCGCGGGTGAGTCCACGGGTGAAAGCGTGTAGCCGTTGCCCATGCTGATGTCGCCGCCCGCATAGTTCGGCGTAAGCACGGGCTTGACGTTCGCGCCGCTGACTGCATCCACCGTGTCTACATGCGCAAGCAGGCCGATCACGGGCGCGCTCTTGTTCGTGTTGGCGGGGATGCTTGCGGTCACGTAACCGTGCGGATCGAGATGTACGTCAGCGGCTCCGATGGCGATGAGCTCGTCGCGCAAAAGCCGGCTCAGGTCGAGCTGCTTGTCGGTGCTGGGGACTCTGTCGACGTAGTGCGCGGATTCAGTGTCGATCTTCACATACCGCAGGAAGCGGTCTTTAACGGATTCCATGTTGTATTTACCTCGGTTTGTTCGATTGTTTGCAGTAAAAGCATACCACGCGTGCCGGGTTGTGGCAAGCGCGGGAAGGACTTCCAAAAATCGGAAAAGGCGTTTCCATCTTGTGGAAACGCCTCTCAGGTCGTTTTTGTGAACTACTGATTCCGATTATATCCGTGAACGGAATAAGGGGAATGCGTTAGCGCTTGTGGTTCTGGAAGCAGTTGCTGCAGTAGACGGGACGGTCGTTTCTCGGTTGGAACGGGATCTTGGTGGCAGATCCGCACTCCGCGCAGACCGCATCAAACATCTGACGGTCGTTGCTGCGCGTAGTCTTGCGGCTGGAGCGGCAGTCTTTGCAGCGGACAGGCTCGTTCTGGAACCCTTTCTCCGCGTAAAACTCCTGTTCGCCGGCCGTAAAGACGAATTCCTTACCGCAATCCTTGCATACCAGTGTTTTGTCTTGGAACATTTGGCTTTTTCCCCTTTTCGGTTCGTGAAATTTTTTGATATCCGTGTGCCGGCTGACCTGGTTTTTGCCCCCACACCCGCCAACTGGAAGGGTCGCTACCCGGCGATGAGCCTCTCACTACTGCCTCTCTCGAAATGCATGTCTTGATAGTGCTTCGGTTGGACTTACTTCTAGACCGCACCATGCTCACGGGGCTTTGCCCGCTTACGTGGATCGTTTTGCCTGCGACTGGCATCGATTTTCAACCACAGACCCGATACGCGGATACCAAAAACAGTATAATATATACGATTGTAAAATTGCAATGTATTTTTTGCATAAAACTTCTGAAGAAACGCTAAGATTAGGCGTTTTTCAGACTTTTATACGATGGATCAAACACTTTATGCTGTATTAATAACAGGTAAACATACAACATTTTGTATGTTTTTCGGATAAAAACCCTTATCTGTGCGCGGGTTCGTCGTCTCCATACTGCGCGCGCGGGCCGCCGACATATTTCGGTCGCGTCTTTGCGAGGATGAACGAAGCCTCGCCGATCTTCCTCTGCTCCGTGTGGACGGGCACCACGACGGGATGCAGGTGCATGCCGATCAGCGTGCCGCCGATGTCCATGCCGAGGGCTGCCTGCGCGTCCACGTTCTCCACCATCACCCGGTCGGGGATGCGGTTGTATGCCTCGCTTGCAAACGCACCGCCCGCGTGCAGCCACGGGCGCACCCAGACCTCCTGCAGGCGGTATTGCTCCATGCAGGCGCGGCTCGTGCAGATCGCGCGGTTGATGTGCTCGCAGCCCTGCACGGCAAGATATAACCCCGCCTCGGTCACGCGCGGCAAAATCGCGTCCATGACGGCCTTTGCGGCCTCCTCGCTGGAAGCGGAGCCGATGCGTTTGCCTACGATTTCGCTCGTCGAGCAGCCAATGATGAAGATATCGCCCTTGCGATATTCCGCGCTAGCGAGCAGGTGGTCGACGGCTTCTGACGCCTGGCGGGTCAGTTCAGTATAATCCATGTTGTTCACCTCTGTGGTTTGATCAGGCTTCGCCCGCACTTACTGGAGAAACCGTATGTTCAGAAACACAGTATAGCACAAATTTAGCGCGATATCCGCGCATTTTTCACGCAGAGCGCGTGAATATTGTGTGATATACTTGCGTTATGAACTGGATTGCACCCTTAATGGAATGGTATCGAGAGAACGCGCGGGACTTGCCCTGGCGCAGAACATGCGACGGTTACGCCGTCTGGATCAGCGAGATCATGCTGCAGCAGACACGCGTTGCCGCCGTGATTCCGTATTACGAGCGGTTCCTGCACGAGCTGCCGGACATCGGCACGCTGGCAACAGTGGACGACGACCGCCTGCACAAACTCTGGGAGGGTTTGGGCTATTATAGCCGCGCGAGAAATCTCAAACGAGCGGCGAGCGAGATCGTCTCTCGCTTTGGTGGCAGCATGCCGCGCAGTTACGATGCGCTCCTGACCCTGCCTGGCATCGGGGAATACACCGCGGGCGCGATTGCGTCGATTGCATTTTGCGAAGCGGTGCCCGCCGTGGACGGAAACGTGTTGCGCGTCTACGCGCGGCTCTTCGGCGAGGCGCGGGATATCCGCGACCCCGCGTTCAAGAAAGAAGTGCGCGCGTTTCTTCTGCCGCTCGTGC
>PNNR01000070.1 GCA_013824375.1 Clostridiales bacterium | reverse complement strand
CATCCAGCTGCGCAATCTGGAGCTTGTGCTGGGCTTACCCATCATCGACCGTACAATGCTGATCCTCGACATCTTCGCGCAGCGTGCGCAGTCCCGAGAGGGCAAGCTGCAGGTCGAGCTCGCGCAGTTGAAATACCGACTTCCACGATTACTCGGCATGGGCAAGGTGCTCTCGCGACAGGGCGCATCCGGTGTCGGCATGCGCGGTCCGGGCGAAAAAAAGCTAGAGATCGACCGCCGCAGAATCCGCAGGCGCGTGTTCGAGCTCGAACAGGAGCTCGCAGAGATCGAAAAGCAGCGCGGCTTGCGCAGGGCAAAGCGCGCTGCGAATCCGATTCCCGTTGTGGCGCTGGTGGGCTACACCAACGCGGGCAAATCGACACTCTTGAACCTTCTCTCCGGTGCGGACGCGCTGGCGGAGGACAAGCTGTTTGCCACGCTCGATCCCATCGTGCGGAAGATCACCCTGCCCAACGGCTCTGAGTGTTTACTTTCTGACACGGTAGGTTTCATCAACAAGCTCCCGCACGATCTGGTCAACGCGTTTCGTTCCACGCTGGACGAGGTGAATGACGCGGATCTCGTGCTGCATGTTGTCGATAGCTCCAGTGATTATTACGAGGTGCAGATGCGCGTGGTGGAAGAGGTGCTGACTTCGTTGGGCGCAATCGAAACGCCTCGCATCGACGTTTACAACAAGATCGACAAACCCGAATCCAAGCCGAGAAACGGCGGCGTCGCCATCAGCGCCACGAGCGGGGCGGGCATCGATTCGCTCCTGCACGCGATTGAAGAAGCGCTCGCAAAGACGCAGGTGAAGCTGGAGGTCGTGGTGCCCTATGACAAGCACGGCGCGATGCAGATGATCCGCCAGAGCGCAACCATCCTTTCGGAAACGCACGAAGAGGACGGTACGCACCTGACGTTGCTGCTCAACGAATGCGAAATCTGGCGCATCAAAAAAGCGATTTCGGGGTAAAGCAAATACAGCTTGAGCAACACAAAGCCGCCCGGTCAAATGGGCGGCTTTTTGATACGTTGTTTGTTACTGGAACGCGTGCGGCTGCGCGTCGCTGGGCATGCGCCAGTCTCCGCGCGGGGAGAGGGCGACGTTGCCGATGCGGGGGCCATCGGGAATGCAGTTGCGCTTGAACTGCTGGGAGAAAAACCGGCGGATGAACAGGGCATACCATTTTTCGATGGTCGCTTCGTCATAATCGCCATCAAAAGCGTATTTCGCTACACGGATGATTTTTTCTTTACCAGAACCGCGGCGGAGCATGTGGTAGAGGAAGAAATCGTGCAGCTCATACGGGCCTACGATATCCTCGTGACTTGCGTGATCTCGCCGTCCTTCGGCGGCAGCAACTCAGGGCTGACGGGCGTGTCGACGATGTCGAGCAGCACCTCTTTCAGCGCACCGTCGGATTTGCCCGCGATATAGCGCAGCATCGCGCGGATCAGCGTCTTGGGTACATCCGCGTTCACGCCGTAGTTGGACATATGGTCGCCGTTGAACGTCGCAAACCCGAGCGCTAGTTCGCTGAGGTCGCCCGTACCGATCACGAGGCCGCCGTGCATGTTGGCCAAATCCATCAGCACCTGCGTGCGCTCACGTGCCTGCGCATTTTCAAACGCCGCATCGTGGACGTCCAACGAGTGCCCGATATCATCCAGATGTTTTTTCACACTCTCGCCGATGTTGATTTCGCGCATGGAGATGCCGAGAGCTAGGCAGAGCTTTTCCGCGTTGGCGCGTGTGCGGGCGCTGGTGCCGAAACACGGCATCGTCACAGCAACGACGTCCTCCGCAGGACGCTTTAATAGCGCGAGCGCTTCTTTGCTGACGATCAGTGCAAGAGTCGAGTCGACCCCGCCGGAAATGCCGATCAGCAGCTTTTTAGCGTTCGTGTGCTTGATGCGCTGGGCAAGGCCGTGGCTCTGGATGGCGAGCACCTGATCGAAGCGCTCGGCTGCGCTTGCACTCGTATCCGGTACAAACGGGGTTTTCCAGAGAGAGCGGGTGAGCTTTGTTTCGGCAACGTCCATTGAAAACGGTATCCGAACAATGTCTGTGTTTTCAAACAGTTTTCTGGCAAAGCGCCTTCGCTCTCGCGAAAGAAACTCCAGATCGATTTCACTCACGCAATAGCCCGCGCCGAAAGGCTTGGCTTCTGCAAGCATGGTGCCGTTTTCGTAGATCATGTCATGCCCGGAAAAAACGACATCCGTGGTGCTCTCTCCGGCACCGGCGCTGCAAAAGACGTACGCCGAGTTCGTGCGGGAACTATGGCTCTGAACAAGCATACGGCGGTGGTCGACTTTTGTGACCGCCTCATCGCTTGCGCTGAGGTTCAATAGAATGCTGGCTCCGCAGTCCGCGAGCAGCGTGGACGGCGGAACGGCAGCCCAGAGATCCTCGCAGATCTCTACGCCGACATTGAAGAGCGGCATCTCGCGACAACAGAACACGAGACGATTGCCAAAGGGAACGGTATCGCCGCAGACATCCATCATCTCAAGGGTCTCCATCGCGGCGGCATAGGTGCGCTTTTCGTAGAACTCGCCGTAGTTGCCTAGGTGCGTCTTGGGAATTACACCCAGCACATGCCCGTTTTGCACGACCGCCGCGCAGTTGTAAAGCAGATGCCCAAATACGATCGGCACACCGATTGCGACAAGCATATCGCTGCCCGCAGTGGCGCGGGTGATGCGCTCCAGCGCGCGCATGGCGGCATCCGTCAGAGCGGTGCTGAGCACAAGATCGCCGCAAGTATAGCCTACGATGGTGAGCTCCGGCAGCACGAGCACCTTGACGCCATCCGACTCAGCGCGGTGAATCAATGCTATGATCGCATCCGCGTTATATTCGCAGTTTGCAATCTGTATTTCGGGCGTGCCGGCTGCAACCTTGACAAATCCGTCTTTCATGTGCGTATATTCTCCGTTCGGTTAGGTTTGTCGTTGAAAAGAGCAGGGGTGCGACTATGTTTATACATGCTCATTTTATGCAATCGCCGAAGGTATGTCAATCTTGCACAGTTGATGCGCACATATGTCGGATACAATTTGATATATAGTTAAATAATTGTGAAAACCATCAGGATTGCGCGCAATCGATAATTATAAACTTATTAGTTATGATATAATAATGCGTAATAGCCCCTACACGCAAATTGCTTCTGCGCGGCTCGGGGGAACGCAAGGAGAAAACAACATGCTATCCATTGAAAACCTGACCAAATGCTACGGTGGCAACGTGAAGGCCGTAGACGATCTAAGCCTGACCGTGATGCCGGGGGACATCTACGGTTTCATCGGGCACAACGGCGCGGGCAAAACCACGACGCTTCGCGCGGTTGCAGGTATTCTCTCGTTTGACAGCGGAGATATTCACATCAACGGTAAGAGCATCGCCAAAGATCCCATAGAGTGCAAACAGCAGATGGCATATATTCCCGACAATCCGGATCTCTACGAACACCTGACGGGTATCCAGTACCTCAATTTTGTGGCGGATATCTACGGCGTCAGCGCATTCGACCGCGACGAGCGCATCAAGAAATATGCAGACGCGTTTGAGATGACGCCGCGCCTCAACGACCTCATCGGCAGCTGTTCCCACGGTATGAAGCAGAAGATCGCTCTGATCTCCGCGCTGATTCACGATCCGAAACTGCTGCTGCTCGACGAGCCGTTTGTCGGACTCGATCCCAAAGCTGCGCACACGCTCAAGAGTTTCATGACAGAGCTCTGCGCAAACGGCAGCGCAATATTTTTCTCAACGCATGTGCTCGAAGTTGCGGAGAAACTCTGCAACAAGATTGCCATCATCAAGAGCGGCAGATTGATAGCTGCCGGCGAGATGGACAAGGTCAAGGGTGACGAGTCACTCGAAACACTGTTTTTGGAGTTGACGGACAATGCGTGAATTCTGGATATTAACAAAGTTGCAGGTGAGTTCCCTTTTCGGGATCAATAAAATTCTGCACATGAAAAATGAGGAAGAGAAGAAAATCGGCAAGCGCACGCTTGGTTCGCTGATCGCGATGGTTGTCGCGATGGGTTATATGTCCGTGTTCTACAGTTACATGCTTGCGCGGGCATTCAAGATGTTTGATACGCTGCCGTCGCTGCTTGGTATCATGGCGCTTGCTTGTAGCATGCTGATTCTGGTCTTCTCGATCTTTGAGACAAAAGGCGTACTCTTCGGCTTTGGCGACTATGATATCGTGATGAGCTGGCCGGTCAGCATCCGTGCCGTTGCATCGAGCCGCGTATTCAGCATGTATACGTATAACTTTGTCTACGCGTTTCTGCTGCTACTGCCCGCGGGTGTGATCTACGCAATCATGGCGGCGCCGCCGTTCTGGTACTATCCGCTGTTTCTGCTGCTGATGTTCCTCTTGCCCGCGCTGCCAACAATCGTTGGCGCGCTGCTTGGTACTGTGCTGACGGTGATGACCGCGCGGTTGAAGAAGAGCAGCCTTGCCAGCGTCGCTGTACAGATGGTGCTCGTGTTCGGGCTCATGTTCGTCTCGATGCGTAGCGGAATGGCCTTTGAAGATCCTGAAAAGCTCGCAGGGTTTGCCAACGCGATCAACGCGCAGGTGCAGGGCATGTATCCGCCTGCACAGTGGTTCCAGAGCGCGCTGTCGGAAGGATCATTGACTTCGATTCTGTGGCTGCTGCTGATGACGGCTGCGACGATTTCGCTGCTGATCTTCTGGCTCGGCAAGAATTTTGTTATCATTAACTCGCGCATCAAGAGCAAGCCCCGCGGCGAGACGTTTGTCATGCAGCGGCAGATGCACTCCTCCAAAGCTACCGCGCTGTTTTCGCGTGAGTTCAAGCGATATCTCAGCTCCAGCATTTACGTCGTCAACACGGCATTCGGGTATGTGATGCTGATCATCGCCGCTGGTGTACTGTTGGTCAAAGCGGAAGAAGTGCTGAAGTATCTGGAGATGCCGGAGCTGACGAATCTGCCTGCGCTCGTGCCGTTTATCTTCGGATGGATGGTTTCGATGGGCTCCACGACCGCAAGCTCTATTTCGATGGAAGGCAAGTCACTCTGGATCATCAAGAGTCTGCCTGTTTCGGCAAGCGAATGGTTTGTGGCAAAACTGAAGGTGACGCTCGTGCTCGCGATTCCGAGCATCCTGATCAGCGCCACATTGGCCGCCATCGGACTTCGGATGAGCCTGATGGAGACCTTGTGGATGTATCTGCTGCCCCTCGCCTATACTTTCTCGTTTAGCGTGTTCGGCCTCTGGCTCAACATCCGCATGCCGCATCTTGACTGGCAGAGTGAAGCCGAGGCGGTCAAGCAGGGCGGCGCGCTGATGATCTCGGTGTTCGTCGGCATGGGGATGGGCTTCGCGCCCGCGATTCTCATCGGGCTGACGGGCAGCGCGCTCATCGCGCCGATCGTGTTCGTTTTACTCGTCGTGATGACGATTCTGATGTGGACGTCGCTCGTGCGCAGCGGCGAAGAGCGCATGCTGAAGCTGCACTAATAAGAACGTGTCAAACAAACATCCCGCGGGCGAAACCAGCGGGATGTTTTTGATTGTGTGTTTTCCCCGGAATGCTCCGGTGGTTGTATTATTCGCGCTCCATCTCGTCGCTGATGGCGTTGAGCTGGCTTGTGACGTGGCGCAGTTCGCGGTTGCTCCTCCCTTTGCTCTCGCGGATGATATCGACCAAACGTTCCAGCGCGACAAGCAGCTGCTGGTAGGCGTTGGTCTGCTCGCGCTGCCATTGCGGCTGCGGCGCGTGATATGGCTTTTTATCCGGATAAGTCTTCGGCGGCCGCGTCTCCGCGCCCTCTTCCTGCGGAATGTGCTCATGCACACGCTGCGCAAGCGGCTCCGGCTTGGCTTCCAGTAGATACTTGTTGGCGACAAGGTCATAGACCGAACCGCTGTAGGGTGAGGTTGCATCGAGACCGAACTCGTTCTTGAGGCGGTTGGTGAACAGATCGCAGACCTCGCTCTCGCCGTGGTTGACAAACACGCGGCGGGGTTTGGGCGAAAAGTGTGTCGCCCACTTGATCAGCATGTTCATATCCGCGTGCCCGCTGATGCCGGGGAGTTGTTTGATCTCCGCGTTGACCCGAATGGTTTCGCCGAAGAGCTTCACCTTTTCCGCGCCTTCGAGCAGCGAGCGTCCAAGTGTGCCCGGCGCCTGGAAACCCACGAAGAGGATCGTGTTTGCGGCGTTCCACAGCCCGTGCTTGAGGTGGTGCTTGATTCTGCCCGCCTCGCACATGCCGCTCGCGGAAAGGATCACCTTCGGGCGCGAGTCGGTATTGATTGTCATCGACTCCTGACTGGTCTGCGTGACGGTCAAGCCGGCAAACTCCAGCGGGTTGATGCCTTGCTTGACGAACGCACGCGCTTCCTGATCATAACAAAAGTCCGCGTTCTCCAGATAAATCCGTGTGGCGGCATTCGCAAGCGGGCTATCCACAAATACGGGGAAGTTCTCGTGCCCGCGTACCATACGGCAGTCTTTGATTTGGCGGATGAAGTACAGCAGCTCCTGCGTGCGCCCGACTGCGAATGAAGGCACGATCACGCTGCCGCCGCGGTCAAACGTGGTCTGCAGCACATCCGCAAGCGCCTGCGCGTAGTCCGGCGGCGCGTCGTGCACTCGATCGCCGTAAGTGGACTCGATCATAATGTAATCCGCCTCGTCCACGAGCGAAGGATCGCGCAGCAGCGGCAGGTTGATGTTGCCGATATCGCCGGAGAAGACGATCTTTCTCTGCTCACCGTCTTCGTCGATCCAGATTTCGATGTATGCGGAGCCTAAAAGATGCCCTGCGTCGGTGAAGCGCACGTCGATGCCTTCAAACAGATTGAACTTCTCGTCGTACTTATGCGGAACGAACTTACGGAGAATGCGCTCCGCGTCCGCCATGCCATAGAGCGGAATGTACGGTTTTTCGCCGCTGCGAAGGCCTTTTCGGTTGCGCCACTCGGCTTCAAACTCCTGAATGTGTGCGCTGTCGCGGAGCATGATATCGCAGAGATTGCAGGTTGGTTTGGTCGCGTGCACAGCGCCTTTGAAGCCGTTTTTACTGAGCAACGGCAGAAGGCCGGCGTGGTCCATGTGCGCGTGCGTGAGCAACACCGCGTCGATCTCGCCTGGCAGGTTTGGCAGAGAAGAGTTTTGATAAAAGTCCTTGCCTTGCTCCATTCCGTAGTCCACGAGGATTCGTTTGCCGCAGATTTCGAGATGCGTACAGCTACCCGTGACCTCGTGATCCGCGCCGATAAAAGTGATTTTCATTCGTGTTGACCCTTCCGTGCCAGATTTATTTCCCGATGCATGATTGCATGTAAGCGAATCGGTGAAAGTTAAACGAGCGGATATTTGGCGACCGCCTGCAACAGCGCGTCGTGAATATTCGTGTTTTCATAATTGCCGGAGAAGAACTCCGAACCTACGCCGATGGCATAGATCGGCACATCTTTACCCGTGTGCCCTCCGGAACCGAACCGGATGCCGGCACGCGCCGCGACGAGGTTGATGCAGGCCGTGGTGATGGGCTCGTAGACGCCATATTCTTCGTCGCTGTTGTTGGGCGAGTTGTTGAAATAGGTCTTTGCATAAGCTTCTTTCAACAACGCCGTCTCCACCTCTGTCAGGTTATCCAGCCCGAATGCACTGGCAAACAGCGGCAGAGCTGCTTCAAACGACGTTTTTGCAGAAAGGCATTCCTGCACCAACGTATTATCGCAGGTGTCGCTGGAGATGGTTTGCCTGAGCAGCGCTGCGCGGTCGCCTTCTGAAAGGGTCACATCTCCCGTTTCGTGATCCGCAGTGACGAGAATCAGTGTTTCCTGAGGATGCTCGGCATAGAACGATAGCGCGCTCTGAACTGCTTCGTCCATGTCGAGGAGTTCCGCGACGAACGATCCCGCGTCATTGTAATGGCAGAAATAGTCAACGCGTCCGCCTTCGACCATTATGAAAAACCCTTCCGGCGAGGTTAAGCGAGCGATGGCAAGACCGGTGGCTTTCTTGAGCCAGTTTGTCCGTGCGCCGCCGTCGATGGCGGGTAGTATGCCGAAATCACCGAAGGTGAGTCTGGAGGAAAGGATGAGATTTCCTTCCGTGGAGACTGGCGCTTCTTCAAACGCGTGGATCAGCGTGTAGCCGTTTTCTATTGCGCGCTCCGGCGCATCGGGGGTGCTGTGGAACCCACCGCCCGCGAAGAAGTTGAAGCCGCTGGCGAAAAGATCGTCCGTAATGGCCGCATAGCTGCGGCGGGAGTCTACATGCGAAAAGAATCCTGCGGGTGTTGCGTGATCCAGAGAAACGGTGGTCAATATTCCAATCCTGCGGCCAGTGTTGCGGAGAGTTTCAGCGATGTTTTCGATTCGGTTTTTGGCCGAATCGAGGCCAAGATAGCCGTTGATCGTTTTTTTACCCGTGGAGACTGCGGTGGCTGCTGCTGCGGAATCCGTTACGCTGCCGTCGAAACTCGCGGTTTTTACGCTGCCCTGTACAGGAAAATCGAGAAAGCTCAGCGGTTCTCTGGCGCTTGCCGCTAGGGCTTCCGAAGCCGCCTGAATCTGTGTATAGCCCATGCCGTCGCCAATAAAGAGAAAGATATACTTGAGCTGCGGCAGTGGTATCGGTGTGATGACAGCAGTTGCCTCCGGTTCGTCGGTCGCGATGATGATCGGCGCAATCGTTTCTGCGGCGGAAGGCGATTCCCCGCGCGCGCAACCAAGACCCGCGAGCATCATGAGCGCGAACAGCAAAATGGCGATTCGTTTGTTTAGCCGTGTGGTATACATGAATCAATTCTAGCACTATTTTACTGTGCACACAACTGGACGCGGGCGCGTGCGGATGGTAAGATAATTCTAAATATCGCGTGCGTGTTACGTTGCAATTGTTGTGACGATATTGCGCCTGATATAGCGATCACAATGCTTTGCAACGAACACGGAAGGACGCTTTTTTGAGTATGCGAAACTGGAAGCCCATTCTCGCACTTTGTCTTGTTGTATGCCTGATTTTCCCGAATTTCGCTTGCGCGGTCAAACCGGCGGCGCAGGAAACCGCTCCGAATGTGAAGAGCGCGCAGGGAGACAATACAGCGCCGGAGCAGAAAACAACCGCAGCGACAACGACCGAACCGACTGCGACCGCAGAACCCGCACCGGATCTTACACCGGAACCCACACCGGAGCAACCCGCTTATTTCACGATCGCCTGGATGAGCGACACGCAGGTGTATACCGCGGCAAACAGCGATGTGTTCAGCAGGATGACGCAGTGGGTGAGCGATACCCAAATGGAATACAACACTGTGCTTGCCGTGCATACGGGCGATATCGTCTACAACGCCTATCGGGAATACGAATGGCGGAACGCGCTTGCAGCGTTTGCGAATCTGCCGGAAGGCATGCGAATTATCACCTGCGCGGGCAACCATGACGAGCTTCCGGACTACGACAAGAACACGCCGTATCTCGACCAGCGGCCGGACACGAATTTTGACCCTGCCCGCTCGTTTGACGAGGGATACGACTATTACACGACATTTACTGCGGGCGGCGTGCCGATCATCCTGTTCTCGCTTGCCTATGGGATGGAAGTCGATGCCGCGGATTGGATCAACGAGGTGTGCAAGCAGTATTCCGATCATTACGCGATACTCGCGATGCACAACTATATGTTTCTCGGGGGGTATTCTTCAGTCGGCAAGCGCCTTGTGGAACGTGTGGTGAAGCAATCGCCAAACGTGCGCCTCGTACTTTGCGGGCATGAGCGCGGTATGCAATATATCCCGGAGTTGCTGGACGATAATGGCGACGGGACGGCGGATCGCACCGTGCACCAGATGATGATGAATGTACAGGACGATGCGACAAACGGCGTTGGATATCTTCGCCTGCTGCGATTTGATCGGATGGAGGATACCGTCGAAGTGGTTACCTATTCGCCTGTGCTGGATCGGTATGGTTACAAAGTGCCCGTTGGAGGAGACCAGTTCGGCGGGCGACAGATACTGGAAGATGCGGGTTTGCGTGATTTTCTCACGCAGAACGCACCGTAAGATGCGGTAGAATCAGACTAGACAAAATTATAAAAAACTGGAACGAACTAATGCATAGGAGGGATACCAGATGAGTTCTGCAAACAGACCAGGCGGCAGATCGAGAAGAACCGTTTCCGGCGGCGGAAATGTGTTTCGCCGCGGGAGCGGCCTCGGCAGCGGCAGCGTCGGCGGAGGCCCGCGCGGGGCTTCCGGCGGATCGTTTGGCGATGGCGGCGGAGATCGCGGCGTCGGCGGCGGGGGACTACTCGCGGTGCTGCTCGCGCTTTTAATCGGCGGCGCAAGCAACAACAATGGCAGCGGAAACAACCGCCGCGGATGCCTCGGCCGTATTTTTGTGCTCATATTAATCGTGGTCGGCGCGGTGTTGCTGCTCAACATGTGCTCCGGCAACACGAGCGGCGGCTTGCTCAACAGCCTCCTCGGCGACTATGCGACCACAACCACGGATTCCGGCCTGAGCACGGTGGACGGCACCACGGATTCCGGCAGTACAGGTACCGACAGCTCGATCTCCGACACGCTGGGTTCGCTGCTCGGCAACTACGGCAGCACGACGGGACAGATCGCGCCCGCATCCGGCTCGGACGAGGTCTACAAAACCCACGAACCCGACCGCACGGTCGCCTCTGCCGCGCGTGAGAAACACACGAATGTCGCGTCCGCGCAGACCGTCACCGTGATGGTTTATATGTGTGGCACCGACCTCGAAAGCAAGAGTGGCATGGCCACCTCTGATTTGGAAGAGATGGTCAACGCGACGCTCGGCGACAACATCAATATCATTCTTGAGACTGGTGGCGCCTCCAACTGGCAAAATCAGATTATCAAGAGCAACACCAATCAGCGCTACCGCGTTAAGCAGGGCGGACTTGAGACGTTGGATGCGAAGGTCGGCAAGCGTTCCATGGTCGATCCGGACACGCTCGCGGACTTCATCCAGTTCAGTGCGCGCGAGTATCCCGCGGATCGCTATATTCTGGTGATGTGGGACCACGGCGGCGGTTCGCTGACCGCGTACGGCTACGACGAACTATTCCCTGGCGACAGCATGAGCCTCGGCGAAATCAATCAGGCGCTTAAAGTCGGCGGCGTGAAGTTCGACATCATCGGCTTTGACGCGTGTCTGATGGCAACGCTGGAGACCGCGTTGGTCGCTCAGCAGTACGGCGACTATCTCGTCGCGTCCGAGGCGGTAGAGCCGGGCACGGGATGGTACTACACAAACTGGCTTTCCGCCCTTTCAAACAATCCTGCAATGGATTCGTTGGACGTCGGCAAGCAGATTATTGATGACTATGTCAGGATGAGCGGAAACAGCCAGACGACGCTCTCCATGACGGATCTAGCGGAACTCAGCGGCACGATACCTACGGCGTTCAAAGCGTTTTCCTCGTCCACGAGCCAACTCATCGCGGGAGAAGGCTTCAACACCGTCGCAACAGCAAGAAGCGGGTCCCGCGATTTCTCCACAAGCAGCAAAATCAATCAGATCGATCTGATTCACTTTGCGGAAAACCTCGCGACACCAGAGGCAACCGCGCTCGTACAGACGCTGGATAGCGCGGTGAAGTACAACCGCAACTCCACGAACATCTCCCATGCAAACGGGCTTTCGATCTATTTCCCGTATCAGTCAATGCGCAGCGTCAGCACCGCGATCGAGACCTATAACGCCATCGGGCTGGACAAGAGCTACACCGAGTGCATCAAGAGCTTTGCCTCCGTGGCGGCGGGCGGACAGGTCGCGAGCGGATCGAGCGAGAACCCGCTCGGCACGTTGCTTGGCGACAACACAGGCAGCCTTTTAGGCACGCTGCTCGGCGGCTCAGCCAGCAGCAGTGATGTCGCGAGCGGTTCTACGGACACAGTCACGCAGCTTCTGGATCTCTTCCTGAGCAACCGCAGTGTGGTGACGGGGGACAAGGATAGCAGCTGGGTAGACGAGGATCTCGTGCGCGGTTCGATCGCCGCCTATCAGGCGAACAACGCGGGTTTTGCGAACCTGATGCTCACCTATAAGGGGAATACCCCGACACTGGTGCTCACCGAAGAGCAGTGGAGCGGCGTGGTCACGCTGGAGCAGAATGTCTATGTCGATGACGGCAGTGGTTATATCGACCTCGGTCTCGACAACGTGGCGGACTATGACGCGGACAACGACCTGATCATGGCGTATGACGGAACGTGGATGTCCCTCAACGGGCAGATCGTCGCGTACTATCTCATCAGTGAGGATCAGGTGGACGACAGCTATACGATTCTGGGGCGCGTTCCCGCTTTGCTCAACGGCACTCGCGTGAACATTATTCTCGAGTTTACGAACGAGAATCCCTACGGCGTGGTGCTCGGCGCACAGTATGACTACGAAGCAACCGCGACGGATACCGTAATGAAAGGGCTTGTGGAGATCGTATCCGGCGACAAGATCGATTTCCTGTGCGACTACTATAACTATGACGGCTCGTTCAACGACGCATTTATGCTGGGCAACCCGATGACGGCAACCAGCAGTTGGGAGATCGGCAATGCGCCGCTCGGCGACGGCGTCAACTGGGACATGGCATACCGCATCACCGATATCTACGGCGGACAATACTGGACGCCCACGGTGAAGAACTATTAATCAAGATGGTTTCCATATAGCAATAAAGGGCTGACCAGCGATGGCAGCCCTTTTGAAATCGGCGGAAAGAATCCGCTTGTAAAAATATAGAAGATTTCTACTGTGGCTCGTGCACAAACAGTTTCCAAACGGCGGGCATCTTTTCCTGTACAAAGCGGCAATAGGGATTATTGAAATCCGCGCTGGAGAATTTTAAGATCAGTTCTTCAAGAACCATTCCGTGCCAGAGCGAAAGTTGATCGGGATCGAGCGACTCATACCGCTGGATAACGAGCTTCCCCTCACATTCGCGCTGTAAAAACCAATTGTGCATATCCTCAATCTTCTCACAACGCAAGACAGGTACCGGGTCCGGTGATAGGCGAAGGCTTTGATGCGTCGGAAACCGCAAAAGCTTTTTATCGTCCGCTTCGCAACAGTAGACATATCCCGTTTTTCCGGAATATGTCTCTGAAAAAGCATTTTTCCATACCTCTGTATATGTGATTTTACCCTGCGCATGATAACTGTATG
This sequence comes from Clostridiales bacterium, assembly GCA_013824375.1. Lineage (GTDB taxonomy): Bacteria > Bacillota > Clostridia > Christensenellales > CAG-138 > UBA7703. The sequence goes on along the minus strand of PNNR01000070.1, from coordinate 4,630 downwards.
GTGTCCAATAGTAGGGTCGCTCTATCACGCGTGTGGTATAAAACGCCGCGGAGATATCGCTTGTAGAGAAATAAACATATGGTTTACCGTGATCTGCTGTGAACGGTTGCAGTCTTTGAAGTCCACCGACGGAAGAACCGTGATAAAGAAGAATTGCCATACAACCTCCCGAAAAACAGGAAATGATACGCTTACACTTGATTTTATCATAATTTTATGCAAATAATAAAGAAAAAGATAAATTTGGTTTTATCGGGCGATATCTGCGATTTACTTATTGAAAAACAAAGAATAATGGTTATTAACAATTATCATGCACCGATCATAGCCATCAAACGGCGAACAATGCCTGTGAAGAAAATTGTATAAATTAATTCAATATGCGAAAAACGCCATTAAAAATTCAAATTTTCCTAAAGAAGCGACATCTTTGATATGTTATAATAGAAATGTTAGGCAGGTATATACGATGAAGACGACAGTACGTAAATTGGACGGCCTTCCAATCGAAGAGCCGGTGCTGGACGACGAGGGCCTGCGCAGGCAAAGAGAGCTTGCGGAACTAGCCGTGCGGGAGTACGAGGAATCTGGCAAACTCACAGGTAAAACACTGAACGAGAAGGTTATCGCATACGAAGCGGATATCGGCGACCATGTAATCGAAGAATAACCGATTGCTTTTACGCGCCATCCGTTACAGAAAGGAGAACGCAAAATTGTCGTACACCAGCATCACTAAAGCGCTAGCGAGCGGCTTTTCGCAGTTCTTCATACAAGATGCACTCGATATTGCAATCATCACGATTCTAATCTATAAACTCATCGTCTGGACGAAGGAGACACGCGCATACGAAGTGCTAAAAGGCGTGGGGCTTCTGTTTTTGTGCTCTATCGTCGCACAGCTCTTTTCGCTAACCATATTAAGCTGGCTGCTGGATTCGATCCTGACCTCCGGTTCGATCATCATCGTGCTGTTCATTCTCTTCCAGCCGGAAATCCGCCGTGTGCTGGAAAAACTCGGAAGAAGCGGAAAGCGGCTCGGCAAGGGCTGGTTTGACGCTTCAAGCGTGCAGAGCACCGCGTTGATACGCGATATGCAGACGGCGATTTTGTCGCTTTCCCACCGCCGCGTCGGCGCTCTGATCGTATTTGAACAGAAGACCGGATTGGGCGATCTGGTCAGCACCGGAACAAGAATCGAAGGCGTGCTATCCGGCGCGTTGGTCGAGAACATCTTTGAGCCGAACACACCGCTGCATGACGGCGCGGTGATCGTGCGAGGCTCCACCTTGCTTGCCGCGGGTTGCTTTTTGCCGCTTTCAGACGATTTGACGGTCTCACGTGAACTCGGTACTCGGCATCGCGCTGCGCTCGGCGTCTCCACTGTATCAGACAGCGTGACCATCATCGTCTCGGAGGAGACTGGTGCGATCTCTATCGCGCGGGATGGCAAGCTCGTGCGCTATATTGACGCGAAAGCGCTTTCCAATATTCTGGAAAGCCTGTTTTTGCAGACGGGCAATTCTTCCGCGTTCAGCTGGATCAAGCGGAAGCCACCGGAGGGATCGCATGAACATTCCTAAAATCGATAACAAAAGGCTCATGCAGGGAATAAAAAACTTCTTTACCAAGAATATGGCGCTCAAAGTGATTGCGTTTGTGTTTGCCATGCTGCTCTGGGGCTATGTGCTCACGGATCAGAAACCGATGCGCGAAAAAGAAGTGGCAAACGTGGTGACGAGCTTTGACGGTGAGGCGGAACTGATTGCGCAGGGCTACTGCGTCCGTGGTGATCGAAACGAAATATTGCAGGATGTATCCGTTAAAGTTCGCACGCAGATTACAAATTATGCATACGTAACATCCAACTCGATCGTTGCGTCCATCAGCCTGAGAAATATCAGCGAGGCGCGGGAATACGACCTGCCAATCCAAGCGACGGTTACATCCTCGCTCGGCGTGGTACAGTCGATTACGCCCGCGACGGTCAAGGTGGAGATCGACAAGCTGGTCACAAAAACGATTCCGATCACCACGACGTTTAACGGCGACCTGTCAGAAGGCTACTGGGCAGATATGGACGCGTTGACCACAACCTCTCGTCTTGACATTACAGGACCAAAGACGGATATCTCCACGATTACACACGGCGAGTGTGTCGTAGATCTTCCCGATCTGACAAGCACGATCTACAGCACATTTGACGTGACGTTTTACGACAAGAACAACGATATCGTCTCGTCGGATATCATTATCGGCACGCTTCCGACTTCGACAGTGCGACTGCCGATCTACCCGGTGAAAAACATTCCGATTGACGTGGGAAATTCACTCATCGGAGCGGACAACCTCGCTGCGAATCACGAGATCATTAAAGCGGTTTCTACGCCGGAAAAGGTACGCCTCGTCGGCGATCAAGCAACGCTTGACAAGATCGATTCCATCGCGTTGGAGCCAATCGCCATCAACGGCCTGGATAAAACAATGACCGTCAGCGGTACTCTGATTGTTCCGGATGGCGTTCGTCTTCTAGACAGCACGACAGTATCCATTTTACTCGAAGTGCGCGAGATGGTAATCACGCAGACGTTCGAGCAGCTGGAGATTCAGGTGCATGGCAAACAAAACAATAGCAAAATATCGCTCAGCGTTCCCGCGGCGGATCTGACCGTAGAAGGCAGATACAGTCTTGTGAGTATGCTCTCGCGCAGCGACGTTCAGCTGTTTGTGGATGTCTCAGGCCTAACACCGGGTGTGTATAAACTGCCGATTTCCGTTCTCGTGCTGGATCCGAAGGCGACAGTCGAATTGATAACTACGCTCTCGTTTACAGAAGTAACGGTGACCATCGATCAACCAAAATAGCAGAGACGTGAGATGTACAGCGGCGGGGCATCAGCTCCGCCGTTGTTCTTCGAGAATGGCATTTGACTCTCGTTTCATCACGGTTCGACGGTTCAGACAAACTGGGAGAAACAAACATGAAACTGCGTATTACAAACATCAAACAACCGATTTCAGAGGGCGATGAGCTGCTCACCACCCGCATTGCAAACCTGCTGGGACTGGAAAAACAGCAGGTGGCGAGTGCGCGCATCACGCGCCGCGCACTGGACGCGCGCAAAAAGCAAGATGTGCATTTTCTGCTCTCTGCAGTTGCGGAGGTGGAGGAATCGGCTGCCGTGCGGCTGCTTGCGCGTGCAAACACGCATGTCGAAGCGTATGTGGAAGAGCGGGAAAACGAAATCTCCACTGGCAAAGAAATATTGCGCGGGAGGGTGATTGTCGTAGGCCTTGGCCCGGCAGGGCTGTTTGCCGCCTATCAGCTTGCAAAGCACGGTTATGCGCCGCTTGTGCTGGAGCGTGGCGACGCGATCAAGCAGCGCGCGAATTGCGTCGAGCGCTATTGGGCGACGGGCGAGCTGGACGAAGAGAGCAACGTCATGTTTGGTGAAGGCGGCGCTGGCACATTTTCGGACGGAAAGCTCACCTCGCGCAGTAAAGACGTGCGCGGGGAGTTGGTGCTGCATACGCTGATGCGCTTCGGTGCGCCGGAGGAGATATCTTATGTTGCAAAACCGCACATCGGTACTGACCGGCTGCGCGGCGTGGTTGCCGCGATGCGAAGAGAAATCGAGCGACTGGGCGGAGAGGTTCGTTTTCGCGCCAGACTGACCGGCCTGGAACAAAAGGATGGCAGGGTTACACACGCGATTGTCAAAATGTCGAACGGAACAGAGCGCGTCGAGTGCGCGGCTTTGCTGCTGACCATCGGACAGGGTGCGAGGGATACATACCAGATGCTGCTTGACGCGGGCATTGCGATGGCTCCGAAACCATTTGCTGTCGGGGTACGCGTTGAGCATCCGCAGGGCATGATCGACTGTGCGCAGCTGGGCGAACTTGCGGGGCATCCGCGTCTTGGCGCTGCGGAGTACCGGCTTACAGCGCAGCAAGGCGAGCGCGGCATATATACCTTTTGCATGTGCCCGGGCGGCAGCGTAATTGCCAGCGCGTCCGCAAAGGATGAGATTGTGGTCAACGGCATGAGCGATTTTGCGCGGGATGCTGAGAACGCAAATGCTGCGGTTGTGGTGCAGGTGTATCCAACGGATTTTGCGGATCATCCTCTGGGTGGCATGCAGTTTCAAAAACAAATGGAACAAGCCGCGTTTCGAGCTGGCGGTGGAGACGGCATCGCACCCGCGAGCACGCTCGGCGCGTTCCTGCGCAAAGAGACGCCGCGCGGGTTCGGTGGAATCAAACCTTCCTATCGTCCCGGCGTCGCTTCCTGCGATCTATGGCGCGTGCTGCCGCCGTTTGTAGCCGCGGGGATATCCGAGGGCTTGAAAGCCTTTGGCAGACAGTTGAGGGGCTTTGACCGCGATGACGCGGTGTTAACGGGTGTGGAGACGCGTACCAGTGCGCCACTTCGCATTCTGCGTGGAGAGAACTTGGAAAGCGCATCCTGTGCCGGCCTTTATCCTGCCGGCGAAGGAGCGGGTTATGCAGGCGGCATCGTATCTGCTGCTATCGACGGATTGAGAACCGCTGAGGCGGTGATTACTCGATTCATGCCGCCAACGAAGATGGGGTAACACGACAAGACCGCCGGTTAACCGGCGGTCTC